>NZ_JAKRGA010000002.1:0-316470 GCF_022347785.1 Psychrobium sp. MM17-31 | reverse complement strand
TTAGCGCCGATTGATTTCATGATTAGCGAGCTGGTGTAAGGGCCAATAACCCCGCCGATTGATTGCACTAAAATCATGGTGCCCATTGCCGCCACCATCTCACTCTGCTTGAGTTTATCTAGTGTTTCAGAAACGCTAAGGGGATAAAGACACGCAAGGGTGCCACCGGTGATTAAAGTTGCGAGCACAAGCACACTTGATAATCCATCGCCTGATGACATTGTCACTAAGAAAGCGGTTACTAAAGACAGACTAATCATGCCTAATAATACGGTACGACGGTCGTACTTATCGGATAAATACCCCACTGGAAATTGCATAATAAAGGCGCCAAAAATCGCAAATCCCATGTAGAGGGATAAATCAAAGGCAATGATATTTGAGGATTTAGCAAAAACTGGCAATAAGTTAAACATAGAGGCGTAAACAATGCCTGAAATAAAACAGGTCATCATACCGAGTGGCGAGATTTGCACCAGCCGTTTAATGGACATGGAGGCAACATCTTCTACTTGAGGCCCTTTATGTCGGCTCAGCACCACTGGCGTTACCGCCATACATAAGAAAATACCCGCTAAAACAAAGAGCACACTTTCTTGAGGATCGGCGGCGTTCATTAAAAACTGACCTGCAAATAATCCAAATAGTGCGGTGCCGTGATAGACCGACAGTAACTTTCCGCGATTTTCTTCAGTCGCGCTATCGCTAAGCCAGCTTTCCATCGCGGTAAACGCACAGGCATTACAAAAACCAAGTAAAACTCGCATTAAGCCCCACAACACAGGGTCTGTGTATAGGCTGCACACTAAAATACTCACCGCACTCAACGCGACACAGCCTGCGAACATTCGAATATGGCCAGATTTTTTAATTAAGTTTTTACTGTAAATCGCCCCGATGATAAGGCCGACGAAATACAGCGATAGCACCATACCTATCGTGTCGGTATTCACACCATCGAGTCCCATGCGTACTGGGAGTAATACGTTAATGAGTCCGTTGGCAAAAAACAGAATAAAGCAGCTCACAAAGAGTGAGATTAGGGAGATAAGCGTGGTTTTCACTGTTATCCTTGGTCAGTTGGTGGTGAGGAATTAAGTATATTGTATATTATCTCAGGGTTTTGTTTAAAAAGCATGACACACTGTGAGCAAATACAATATTGATTAGCACCTTTAGCGCTAACTAATAGCTGAAGCTCTTTTGGAATATCTGTATTCATGCACCAACATTGCTGCGGTGTATCAACTTGACAGTAATTAGACTGGTTACATATTGGGCATTGCAGCATAAGCATTTCCACACAAGTTCACGAAAATGATCAATGTCATCTTGAGATTAGTACTTTGTAATTGAACCTGTGTTTATTAGTTGTTATCGTGACCGCGAGAATTATAAAACCGAAATTTAAGTCGGTGAATAGGCAGTTGAGGTCCAGATGTTAAGTAGTATAGCCGCTATTACTATTCCTTTGTTATTGTTGTTATTTATTACGTTTTTTATTTTCGATAACAATCGGAAAAAGCGTATTGCTGAAGCTAAACAAGCATTAAATTCTCGAGTAAGCGATAGTAAAAACAGTTATAAAATCGATGTTGAACGATTTTGTGACGAAACTAGTTTACCGAAAGTCGTACGCGATAAACTCTACACTGTAGCGAATAACTTTTTCGTTTATCAAAGTATCAACGAGGACAATGTCGCAGTCTTTGAAATCGCGACGAGTAAATTATCAAAGAGCTTTGCCGATCTATTGCATCACTTCAATGAGTACGATGATTTAGAAACTGTACACGAGCGTATCGAACTCTTTGTCGATAACTTGCCAACTCAACCTCGCGGATATAATGCTGGATTTTATCAAAATAGTCTGACAACACTTAATCACCTTTTGATGATTCCGGAAGAGGCGTTAGTTGATAAAGATGAAGATTCAGAACAGCCGTCTGACGATAAAGCACTTAATGATGAAGTCGTCGCACCTGAGCCAATTGCGGAAGAATCAAGCTACGATCAAGCACGCAGTGCCTAGTTCGATGGAATTAACAGCGTTTTGCGTGAAAACTAGTCGCTTGAAAGATATTTGAAAAAAAGCCCTTTACCTTCACCTGTGCTTATGTATAATTCACCTCGTTCGCAGGGGTGTAGCTCCAATTGGTAGAGCGCCGGTCTCCAAAACCGGATGTTGTGAGTTCGAATCTCTCCACCCCTGCCAATCATATTCAATGAAAAAGCCGATGATTTATCATCGGCTTTTTTGTTTTTGGACGGTAGTGTTTAGTAAGTAAAGATGTTGTGAGTTCGACTTCCTCAAACACTGGCTCC
Source organism: Psychrobium sp. MM17-31 (assembly GCF_022347785.1). NCBI lineage: Bacteria > Pseudomonadati > Pseudomonadota > Gammaproteobacteria > Alteromonadales > Shewanellaceae > Psychrobium > Psychrobium sp. MM17-31. Next base: position 314,145 of record NZ_JAKRGA010000002.1, on the reverse strand, counting down.
ATCCCTGCCAATTAAATTCCACGAAAAAGCCGAAGCAGTTACGCTTCGTTTTTTTTGTTTTCGGAAGGCTGAGTTTATGAGTGAAGGTGCTGTGAGTTTGATCTTTTTGATTAATGTTTCCGACGACTATCTTTCTCTAGCCCTTATCGCTGGCTTTCATATTTCTTCCAAGCTATCTAAATGATAATTACCCAATATCAATAAACTAAGACCACTTAGGTGAGATAATTGGCATTGAACTAGCAATAATGACTGATTTTATAATTGAAATTAGTCGTAATTTATTTCATGCTGGTATTTCATCAACGCTCTTGTTGATGACTATTTTTGACCCCTCGCCATTAGGATGGAAACTCTATGGAGATATTTGCGCAACTAAAGCAAGCTTATCTTATTGTTTGTCAAAAGGATCTGGCACTTCTATATGTTAACCCAGCTGCGCAGTCATTATTGGGGTTAAGTCATCCGGAAATCGAAAATGAAGACTGGCAGCAGAGTTTTGTTCCTGCGCTTAGTGATTTGTCACCTGTTTTGTATAACAACCGCAGCATTAAAATGGAGTCGTCTCCTGTCGATATTGGAGATCGACCAGTATTGGCCATCGCTCTTGAGCTAGTGGAAGAGTCAGTTCAGTGTGTCGACTATTTCTATAGTTTGTTAGATAACCTAGGTGCCTACGTTTATTGCAAGGATAAGGACTATCACTACACCTATGCTAATCAGCAGGTTTACCAGTTATTTGGACTTACCTCTGATGAGATTATTGGTAAGACAGATTGTGATTTGTTTGGCGAGGAGTCGGGAAAACGTCTGCGCGAAATTTATGATTATGACGTAATTGAAAAAGGCAAAGTAATTAAGCAAGAAGAGTGTAATTATCTCCCTCATCTACACGAGCACCGTTATTATCTATCGATTAAAAAGCCGCAATATGACTCAGACGGTGTTATCAATGGCCTATTAGGTATTTCACTGGACATTACCGAGCAAAAGCGTTTAGAAAAGCAGATATTCGATAACGAGCAAAAACTTGCAACTATCTTAGATAATGCTGGCGCTTATATTTTTATTAAAGATCGTGACTATCGCTTTAAGTACATTAATAAGCGCACTAGTGAGCTGTTTCAGAAACCTGAAGATGAAATCCTCGGCAAGAATAACATTGAGTTGCTCGGTGAAAAGCAGGGCGAGGAATTCATGCGCACCGATCGCCAAGTCTTTGCAACTGCCAAAAAGGTTACTTGTATCGAAACCTTCGAGTTGCCAGATACTACTTTGTATTACTGGACGGTTAAGATTCCATTGAAGAATGAAGCAGGGGAGATCGATCGCTTTATCGGTATTTCCACCGATATTACCGAGCAAAAAGAGTTGGAATACGATTTAATTAATTTGAATGTTTCACTCAATGAGAAAGTTGCTGAAATTACCTTACTTAAAGACGAGCTGCAAAAGCAAGCAGCAATGGATGTACTAACCGGATTACACAATCGTCGTCACTTTGAGCAATCAATCGAAGTGTTAATGGCACAGCGCGACACTGGCGCGCTGTCGTTATTGATTTTAGACGTCGATAACTTTAAACGCATTAACGACGATTTTGGCCATCAGGTAGGTGATGAAGTTTTAAAATTCTTAGCCAAGGTGATGAAAAACGCCTGCCGTGTTGGAGACCTAGTCAGCCGTTATGGCGGTGAGGAATTCTTAATTGCCTTGCCTAACACTGATATCGACAGCGGTTTTGTCAAAGCGGAGTGGATCAGGCAGCAATTTAGTGTGTTGTCCGCCAAAGAATTCCCTGAGTTGCCTCAACTTTCGATTTCTATAGGAGTCGCTGAGCTTGCAAATGCTAATGACTTCCATCAATTATTTAAGCAAGCCGACCGAGCGCTTTATCAGGCCAAGGGGCAGGGGCGAAATTGCAGTGTCGCGGCGACCGCTTAGTCGCTTTTGATTACTGTCTTTTCAACGCTTATTCCTAGGCGTTTGGCCAAGCGCATCAGGTTGGATCTATCGGTATTTAACGTGCGTGCGCTAGCTGCCCAATTCCCAGTGTGCTGGGTGAGCGCCTCTTGGATAATTTTACGCTGAAATTGATTAGTCGCGAGTTTTAAATCTGTCACAGACGCTGTCTGCGTATTAGTTTGAACTGCGGTGCTAACCATAGGTTCATTGACAAGTTCACCAGCGTCTAACGCATTGATTTTTATTGCAAATGGCGGCTTGTTTTGCGCTTTGGCTTTTAAGGTGGCTCGGTTTATAAAATGCTCTAATTCCCTGACATTTCCGGGCCATTGATATTGTTCAAGCGCGTCTAAAAAGTCGCTGCTCAGTGCTATTTGCGCCAAGCCTAGTTTTCGTTTTAACTTTTCACAAAAATAACCTGCTAATAGGTGAACATCGCCAATACGATCTCTCAGCGGCGGAACGCTCACTGGGAATACGCTTAAACGGTGATACAAGTCTGCGCGAAATCGCCCGTCTTCCACTTCTAGAGCCAAGTCACGGTTAGTGGCAGCTATAATTCGCACGTCGACAATTTCGACTTTGTCTTGACCAAGGGCTTGGATCTCATTGTTTTGTAATACACGCAGTAATTTGCTTTGTGCACTTAATGGTAGCTCGCCAATCTCATCTAAAAATAATGTGCCGCCGTTGGCAATGGAAAACTTACCAGCTCTGTTTTTTTCTGCGCCAGTAAAGGCACCTTTAACGTGACCAAATAACTCACTTTCTATTAGATTTTCCGGCAGTGCAGCGCAGTTTACATGCACTATCGCTGCTTGAGCACGTGATGAATTGGCGTGTATTGCGCTGGCCACTAACTCTTTGCCTACGCCAGTCTCCCCTTGAATGAGTACGGTAAATGGCGAGGGAGCAACAAGACGTATTTCGTTGTTTAGTTTGATCATTGCTGAGCTATTACCAATGATTTCACTGCTCTTAATATTACCCGGTTGCATGGCAAGTGTTTCAACAACTTGTTTGTTGTGCATTGCTTGCTTTTCTAGCAAGTCTAAGGTCATTGCGGTATTGAGGCTAACTGCAGCTAATGCCGAAATAATTTCAAGCGTGCGCTTGGCTATATTGTCAAAAACGTTTGGCTGGAGAGCATCAAGGGTAAGAACGCCGATAAGTTGTTGATCAAAATACAGTGGTAAGCCCATGCACGCGTGCACTGGCAAATCGCCATCGTGCTCAATTAATAATCCGTCATAAGGATCCGGCAGTGGGCTGGTGGCGCTAAAACGCACTGGATGTAGTGATTGGCAAATGGCTTCAAAGCGCGGGTGCTCATCAATGTGAAAACGGCGACCTAACACGTCGTTTTTTAATCCTTGTTGCACAAGAGGTGTCAGGGTGTCGTTATCAAATGAAAGCAGCGCTACAGCATCGCAAGTAATGGTTTTTCGCACCGTCGCTAACAATCTGTTAAAGCGATCTTTAGTGGTGAGGCTCGTTGCTAAATCAAGCGACAAGGCGAGCAATGAGTCAGAGGTAATTGGATGCATTAGCGTTCATTCGATAAATCATTTTGACCCAGTGTAGTCATATTGACTCTAAATTAAAAGTGTCATTATGACTCTATTATTGTTTTTGTCTATTTAAGTTGTTGATAATTAGTGATTATAAAAGTTGGCACTGGCGTTGCTATTAAAGCGTTAATTGTATTTGAAGTTACTTTATGGAGATATCCTAATGGCTAGCGCTATCGACATTCCTATTAAATCGGTTGTTGCTCTGAAAGATAAACACAAGCGATTGATCAAGTTTGCTAACAAAATTATGTTGGTGTCTCTGAGCTTTTTTCTGGCGTCCGTTTGGGTTTCTTATGGCATAGAGCAATCTCTAATCTTGGCAGCAGAAGTAGCAGCACATTTATTGACTATTATCAGTGCTGCGATTTTTAAGCTTGGCTATGCTATGCGTTGCGTCGGTGCATTTAATTTAGGACATAAGGCTTTTTAAAGATGGCAGTATTACAACCGCAGGATCCGCGTTTAGCGAGTGATAAGCCTCAGCATCAAGGGCTCGATAAGATTCTTAATCACGACTTTCTAAGTTTGGCATTCAGACCATTTTTCTTGCTAGCCGCTGGTGCTTCTGCGCTTAGCCTAATGATGTGGGTTGGTTTCTTTTTGGGTTATACCTTTCAAGATGATGCGTTTATGACACCGACAGTCTGGCATGTTCATGAAATGATTTTTGGTTTTGCTGCCACCGTCGCTGTTGGATTTGTCCTGACCGCGGTACAAACATGGACTAAATTACCAAGTTTATCTAAGGGCTGGGTGCTGACATTAGTTGTTATGTGGCTCGCCGTAAGAGCTGGTTTATACATTAACTCACAGGCCTCACTGACTATAGCTATCGTTGTTCAGTTGATTTGGTGGGTGATAGTCATCGGTGGGTTCTCAAGGTTACTTTTTAAAAGCGAGAACAAACGTAACTATGTGTTGATACCTGTTATTAGCGTAATAGGCGCGCTTAATATCGCCGTAATTACCAGCCCATTTTTTGTTGAGTCGCCACTAGTTACATTGCACATCGCGCGCACAGCTATTTTGATGTTTGTCATTTTGATGGGACTGATTGGCGGACGCGTAATTCCATTTTTCACAGCTTCTGGCGCCAGAGTTCCTGCACCACAATCGCCAAGTTGGTTAACACCACTAGTAGCTAGTGTATCAGTTATCGGCGTATTGATATTTTTCATCAGTGGGTTTGTAGAGTTACCATTTACGCCTGCTGCCATCATGATGTTAGGTGGTGCTTTACATTTGTGGCGCTTGAGTTTTTGGAAATCAGCCGTGACTTTTAAGATCCCACTGCTGTGGTCATTACATTTGTCTTATTTATTGATGGGGCTTGGTTTAATTGCTATCGGTCTGAGCTATCACCTTGATGGCTTAATGTTTAGCGATGCCTTACATTTGATTACGATTGGCGCGATTGGTTTGATGATTTTTTCAATGATGAGCCGCGTATCGCTCGGACATACTGGTAGAGCGTTGCAACCGAGCCGTTGGGTCAATCTGATTTATGCACTAATGGCGGGAGCAGCTTTTGTTCGCGTTATTATGGCAATTACTCACCACAACCTATGGGGCTGGATTATTAGCGCGGCAATGTGGGTTGTCGCCAGTGTAATATTCCTTGTGCTCTATAGTCCCATCTTGTGGCGTAACGAATCTTAATTCTTTCCTGAATTTCTAACTCTTTAATTTTTTTAATTGCATTGTTATGTCTTTCGTCGAAATGGCGAGGGGCAGAGGTGCGCCTTGTTTATTGTTTAGCTATTGGAGTCAAACATGCTAGAAGAACGTCATATCCCAATCATCAAAAGTACTATTCCGTTACTGGAAGATGCTGGACGTGGGTTAACGGAACATTTTTACACACGGATGTTTCGTGAAAACCCAGAAGTAAAACACATTTTCAATCTTACTAATCAGGCTACAGGTCGACAGCAGTTCGCTTTGTTTGAAGCTATTGCTGCTTATGCCAAGTTTATTGAGGATTTGCCTCAGCTAACAGGGGCCGTGGAGCGTATTGCGCAAAAGCATACCAGTTTTAATATTCGACCTGCGCATTATCAAATTGTGGGGCACCATTTAATTGAAACATTGCGAGAACTTGCACCTGAAGCATTCACTGCTGAAGTTGAAGAGGCGTGGACAGCGGCTTACGGTTTATTATCTAGCATCTTTATTGGTCGTGAAGGGGAGTTATATCAAGAACGTAAAGTCGCTAATGGCGGTTGGCAAGGGCGACGTAAATTTAAGGTTGTGGCAAAACAAATAGAATCGAAACTAGTCACTAGCTTTGTATTCGAGCCTGTTGATGGTGGTGCAGTATTGAGCTATGAAAGCGGACAATATTTAGGATTAGAAGTTAAACCGCAGCAGAGTGAATATCGAGAAATTCGCCAATATTCAATTTCTCAAGCGGCCAATGATAGTAATTATCGAATTAGTGTAAAACGCGAACTCGGCGGCGATACCCCACAAGGTTTGGTGTCTAATTATTTACATGAGCACATTGAAGTAGGTGATGTTATTGATTTATATCCTCCCGCCGGCGATTTCTATTTTGTCGATCGTCAATCGCCAGTTGTTTTACTTTCTGCTGGTGTTGGTATAACACCAATGCAATCGATGTTAGAAACCTTAGCCAAGACAAAGTACCAACACCCTGTGAGCTTTTATCACGCCTGTGAAAATAGCGAGCAACACTCGTTTAATAAGCAAAATAAAGAAATTTGTGATGAACATGGTTGGGACTATAAGGTTTGGTATCAATCTGGCGCGCAGAGTGATAGCCATATCGCTAGTGGTTTTATGCACTTTGAAGTGAGGGCGTTGCCGATTAATGATGGCCATTTTTATTTATGTGGACCTGTTGGCTTTATGCAATTTGCTAAGCAAGAATTAATGGCAAAAGGCGTTGATGAATCACGCATTCATTATGAAGTATTTGGCCCACATGAATCGTTGTAGATCACATTGTTAATTATATTGCTAAAAATTAAATTGTGAACAATTTATTTTTTGATATGATGCTGGTTATCAAATTAACGCCACCCTTTTGGTGGCGTATTAAAATTAGGTAACTATTATGAGCCAATCAATTCACGAGTTTTCAGTTAATACTATTACCGGCGAGCAAGTGTCGCTTTCTCAATATGAAGGGCAAGTTGTTTTAGTTGTTAATACGGCAAGTCAATGTGGTTTTACTAAGCAATATGCTGGTTTAGAAAGCCTTTATAAAGCCCATAAAGATCAAGGGTTGGCGGTACTTGGTTTTCCTTGTAATCAATTTGGTGAGCAAGAAAAAGGTGATAGCGACGAAATTTCACAATTTTGTGAGCTTAACTTTGGCGTGACCTTTCCATTGTTTGAAAAAATCGAAGTCAATGGCGACAATGCTGCGCCGTTATATAACTACCTTAAAGATAACGCCCGCGGCATCTTGGGTTCTAAACGTATCAAATGGAACTTCACTAAGTTTTTAGTCGGTAAAAATGGCAAGGTATTAAAGCGTTATGCGCCAACGACTAAACCAGAAGCCATTGCTGCCGATATCGAAAAATTACTGTAATTAAAGCGACTATAGATATGGCAAATCATCCAGAATTAGCCTTGGAAAATCAGCTGTGTTTTGCACTTTATAATGCAAGTAGAGCAATGACTAAGACATATCAACCTCATCTTAAAAAGTTGGGACTTACTTATCCACAATACGTTGTGATGCTATCTCTTTGGCAATATGGTGTGACTAACGTTAAAACCCTTGGCGAACGATTGTCTTTAGACTCCGGCACGTTAACACCGCTGTTAAAACGTTTAGAGGCTAATGAATTAGTCAGTCGCAAGCGCAACAGCGATGACGAGCGAGTAGTGGAAGTGTTTTTAACGTCGCAAGGTCAAGCACTAGAACAAGATGCACTGACAATGCGCCAAGAAATGCTGTGTAACGCGCAGGGAGATGTCGAGGCATTAATTAGCCTGAAAGAGCAATTACAGCAATTGACGGCAACCTTGTCTCAATAATTATTAGGTGAGATTTGAAATAAAAAGAGCGACTTAATCGTCGCTCTTTTTGTGTTTGTTAGTCATTACTTTTTAACAAAGACCACAGTTGACAGTGCAGGGACAGTTAAACTGTTTTTCTTGGCACTAGTACTGCGCAACGTCTTATCGGCACCTTGTTGTTGTACTGGGTGTAACTTGAATTTATCTGCATCTTTAAATGACAGTGACTGCTCACTTTCGTTGCTGTTAAAGATAACGACAACTGACTGCTGCTCTGTATTTGGCGCTGCATTAATTTGCATCGCGATAATGCCATCTTGCTGATCTATTCCGGTATTTAAAAAGCGCACTTGCTTGATGATTTCATCGGCTGTTTGCAGTCTGAAGATCGGGTTAGTCATGCGAATTTTTATGAACTCTTTAAACACACTATCGGCAAAAGCGATATCTTTTGGTTGTGGTGTATCTCGTCCTTCGTTGTTAGCGATTAGGGTTTTGATTAACTGCCAATTGGCGACGTCTTTCTCAGCTGGCGGTAAGCCAACATTGTAGTTATTACTTTGCTTGCTGAAATCGACTTTGTTAAACCAGTCGCCGTAATCATAGCTGTCGCGAAGGAATGATTTTGAGCGTAATAACTCACTGCCCATGTGAATAAACGGAATGCCCTGTGCAAGTACAGCATAAGACAGACTCTGATTGTGAATACGCACGCGATCTTCTGTGCTCATATCATATGGCAAGCGGTATTGGTTGTTGTCCCATAGCGTTTGATTATCGTGTTTCGACACATAGTTAATGGTATCGGCAGGATGCAGCGCATAGCCTGTTGGTTGGCCACCGTAAGGAATCATTTCCCCTGTTACTTGTTCACCTTTGGCGTTTTCTAAAGGAAAGTGACGTAAATTACCCGCGAGGCCAATGCGTAGTTGAGCCATCTTGTGACGGTAATCATCGCGATTTGGCGTTTGCGTTAATTCATTCGGTGATGTCACCAGTCCGCTGCCAATACCTTGGCTTTTGCGAATATCTAGTGCGGTAGCGTTAAAAGCGCCGCCGCGTACGGCATCGCGCAGACGATCGGTAAAGGTACCTATTTGCGTGCCGCCAAGCTCTAATTGGCTTGCTTGCACGAAACGCTGATTATTAGCAACTTCACCAAAGTTCCAACCTTCGCCGTAGAAGTAGTTGTCGCTATCAACGGCGTGAACTGCATCGCGTGCGCGCAGCATGGCATCTTTGGGTTGATGAGCCATTAAATCGAATCTAAAACCATCGATTTTATAATCGCGCGCCCACACCACTAAGGTATCCACCATTAGTTTGTCCATCATCGCGCGCTCGGTGGCGGTGTTATCGCAGCAGGTTGATTGCGCTATTTTGCCAGTAATAGGATCGAGGCGGTGATAATAATTAGGCACTATTTTATCTAACACGGCAGTACCAGAAAGGCCTGCTTGGTGAGTGTGGTTATAGACCACATCCATCACGACACGAAAGCCAAGCTCGTGCAGATTCATCACCATTTCACGAAACTCAACGATACGCGCACTGCCGTCAGGATCTTGGGCATAGCTGCCTTCTGGTACGGCGTAGTGATAGGGGTCGTAGCCCCAGTTATAGTTATCAAGTTGACGCATAGCGCTCACCACAGCTTGTTGATTGTCACTGGTTGCTGCTTGTTGTGATAAATGATCACGGATGGATTGCGTCTGATTGCTTTCTTTACATTGCTTCAGCGAAGTTACTTGCTGGCATAACTCTTTCATCGAAGAGTCTAGTGTTAATACGGTATCGTGATTTTCGTTAACGGTGCCGATATCAAACGCCGGGAGTAGATGTACTGTATTAATCCCAGCTTCTTTTAGCGATTTTAGGTGGTTAATACCATCGCTATTTTTTTGCGAAAAGGCGGCGTATTTCCCTCTGAGATTAACAGGCACGGTTTTATCGCTAGCACTGAAATCGCGAATATGCGTCTCGTAAAAGATGTTATCCAGTGAATTGTTAACCTTGACATCGGGTTGGTTATCCCAGCCTTTTGGTTTGGTGCTCGCATCATTGAGATCGACAACCTGTGATAGCTGACTATTGGTGGATAAGCTAAGCGAGTAGGGATCGCTAATCGTCAGTGTTTCCACACGTCGAGATTGTGGATGAAACACATTAAGCTGATACTGATAGTAGTGATCAGATAAATCATCTTTAGCTTTGTATGACCATGCACCAGTCTTATCATCAAATGTCATAACGTGTTGCTGCGCTGGCGCGCTTTTATCTTTACCGTAAACCAATACCGATACTTGCTGCGCAGTTGGTGCCCACAGCTTAAATTGGGTGTGGTGATCAATCGTAGTAGCGCCAAGATCTGTTAGTTCATTAGCATCGTTACTGCCTTGGGTGTATAGCGCATCGAGTAAATTGCCAAACTGCACTTGCGAAAAGCTAGCGCTTTTGCCCTCGTAACTTTGCTTAACCATTAATGGCTGTGTTAACCACTGTTTAATATCATCAGCTGATTGTGATAATTGATAGGCTTGAAAGTCTTTGAGGTGTGGAAATTGTTTGGCAATAGCTTCAGGTAATGTTGCCGTTGATAATTTAATGCGCTGTGGCGTATCGCCACCGACATACAAGACGGTGGTTGTCGCGTTACTTTGGGGTAATAACATTAAGTTTGGCGTCAACCAGTGAGCAGAAAAATCAGCGCTTGGTTGCGTGAATATCGTGTTGTCTATTTGCTGGGATGGTGTTGTAGCCATGCAGCCACTTAATCCTAAAACTCCCAACATGACCATGCTTAATTTTTTCATTATTACCCTTTTTATCATAAGCAACTATCTAGTCGTAACATGCTAATCAAACCAGCAATCGATGGATAGCAGGTGCATACGTATTCATGTATACAGGTTAAAGTATTGATAGCGGTGACTTTTAAGCGGAAATGCTTATACTTAGCTCTCATTTAATTTTTCATGGATTGAACATGGCCAATAGAAGTTATCTTTATTCTTGTGGGATTCACCCAAATCAGCAACGTAAGCGTCCCCAATTAAAAGGAATATCAGAATGGAATTCTGATATTCCTCTAGTCTATAAGGTTTTAGTTTCTGCACAAACCAGAGTTTGTAAGTCATCAATTTGGAAAGGTGATTTACAAATTGCTATTTCTGGAGATTATTTAGAAGGAAGGAAAAGACTCTTCGAGTTTTTAGAGCGTATTAAAAATGAGGAAACTGAGAAGCTTATTAAAGATGCTGAATCTGCATTAGGAATTTGGGACTTTAATAGGGAATTCTTCGTGTTGGAAGCAGGAGAAATATTCGATTTGATAGATGATGATCTAGAAGAGCAAAATAAGTCTCTATTTGAACAGATTCAAGATTTATCTTACGACATAGATAAAGCTGTAGACACTTTTCATGCCTTGGCAGGAGAAGAAGAGAGTGGATTCAGTAAACAATATCTATACGCTGCCAACACACTAGGATTAGGTAATTGGCGAGATGTTTTATATTACGACTTCCCAACTACTAGCCTTATTTCTGACTTTGATGACTGGAATAAAGCAAGTGATGCAGAGCGTTTAGCGGAAGTTGAATTTTTAATGCAATATCAATTAAAAGAACAATTTGATTTTCTCGGATTTAAGCGTTTTCGCTGTAACCGAAATTCCAATGTAATAGCTCGCTTTTTTCATCGTGAAACTCGCATGAATTTTCACTTAATTCCAGGAGGATTCTTTTATCCTGGAGCGACAGAAGAACAACTAGCTATCTGGGGAATTACAAACGATGAGCTCGCATCAGAATCATATATAGATATGCCAATAAAGTTAGAAGTTATGCCATTTTTAATGGCAGAGTACTTACTTACAGAATATGCTTGGAAGAAATTTTCTGATGTAAAACTATTCTGGAATTTTGGAGACGATTACCCTGTAAATGGTGTAGAGCTTGTCGATATACATAACTGGTGTGAAAAATCTGGGTTAATGGTTCCGACTGAATTACAGTGGGAGTATGCCTGTCGCGCAGGTTCGAAAGATTTTTTCTATTGGGGAAATGAGCCTAGTAATCGATATGCGTGGGTTGATAATAATTGCGAATTTGATCTTGAAGCCTCTCAAGAGCGCAATGGGATATTGCCGCCTCCTTCAATTTTCAAGAAAGTATGGAGAGTCATTAAACGCGATATTTTGAAGAAACAAGGCGAATACCATACTTTTACCGCTGTTGATCAAAAGCTACCTAATGCATTTGGGCTTTTGGGAATGCTAGGTAATTTATTAGAGTATGTTAGTGAAGATAGAGCACCGTATTCATGGCGCTGTGATGGCTCTAATTATGACTATTCGCGTCAATGTGGCAACGATGTGTTACGTGGCGGTAGCAACGTCTACAAATGGTATCAAAATAGAACAACTTACCGTGTGCCTTGCGCTCCAGGTTGCAGCGATACTGGCAACAGTGTGCGAACTTCAATGCCATTAAAGCCAATATGATGCTTATCATAAGAACTTTAAAACTCGCTACTACAAGTTAGGTGTGCGTATTCTCAGTAATCTCGTAATTGATAACATATATTAATACAGCTAATCTTCAAATATTCCGATGGTGTTAGATTATTCCGCACCATCGGTGTATTTTTTTAAATGTTGATTGAGCTGTTTTACTTTTTGCTCACACGCCGCTTGATCTGATTTATGGAGCTCTTTACAGCGCTTCGGATGTTTGGGTACAAATAAGCTTTTTTCAATACCATAGACAATCATTTCGCCATCAACTTTAGCACCCACATCTGCTAGTGAAGGCTTATTTTCGTCGGTCTTTAATGCACTATCTAGCGCTGCACCAACTGCTGAGCAGCCTTGCAGCAGAATCACTAATGATAGGGTAATAGTTTTCATAAATATCCGTCTATGCTTTTATGTATGCCTTAATGTAACTGATGGCAGTTAGTGAAATTGTATAATTTTGTATCCATGCATTTGTGCTCTATTAATAGATAAGTTATTTATACAAAAATGTTTTTTGAGGTTCTAATATCTCGTCGCGAATAAATAAAATCAGTTATAGAGTAGAAATATTATGGCTGCTTAGTTTAGATTTTAGATCATTGGACAAGTACTTATCCGCCAATTGATAAACGCCATTGGGACCTAGGTTGACCCACTTTCTGAGTTTTTTGTCATCACCTTGAGATTCCTTAGTTAGCCATAAGGCAACAGTTAATGCTCCCCATTTCTTATGGAAAGGACCTGAAGCTAAACCGCGTAATAACTCATCTACTTGCTCTTTATTCGCCGTTTTTAAAGCGATTAATCGGTTAACAAAGGTCTTTTCTAAGTCTCGTAACCGATTTTCTGCATGTGGTGTTATACGCCCGTGCTCGTCACGCCATTTGTTAGAGATAGACCGAAAATGACCAAGACCTTCGATATAAGATTGATAAAGAGCTTGTTGAAGTGGCGTTTTTATTGGGTAAGGATTTCTTTTTAGCCATTGGTATTGCAGTAGGTGGGTATACTCGTGGGCGAAAATTCTAGAGATACGCGTTTGGTTTTGGACCGAATTAGCATCACCGTATGATCGTGATAATACACTGACGTTAAAATATATATGGGTTGGATGTTTGTTGGTGATGGTAAAGCCATCTCGACCACCTCGGTTGCCTATGATAATTGAAATATCTCGTGTGATTGGTGTCTCTGAAAATGGAATTGCTAAGGTGTCAAATTGTGTGCGCCAAACATCTTTCTTTTTTGATATCAAAGTCGCCCATGCTTGCTCGTTTACAGTTAGCGGTTTTTGTACTTTGTCTTGAATCGGCCAAAGCATCGAAACCTGCCCATCGCTATTAACACTGTTTTTGATAGAGATTTGATTGGCGTTTACGGCAAGGCTAGTCAACAAGGTTGTTGTGTAAAAAAGTCCTTTGAAAATGTTCACAGTTTTACCTTTGTTATTGTTATTTTAGGTAAATACAGTAAAGCATGACAAAAATTGAACAATGTTTAATTTGTATACTTTTGTAACTATTTATTGAGTGATAATTAAACTTATAGCTCGACTTCAATCCAATCTCTTTGAGCTTTAGTTCCGGAGTGTTTAATTGCGAGATATTGTGGTTCACTTTTATCTCCAGAAATCGAGACTGCCGTTATTTTTACTAAAATATTAAATGGCTCTTGCTCATTTGTGTTTCCGTCAAACCAAATGATTTTATATAGGCTCTTATCGTGCCATAGCTTATCCGGAAATAAGATATCGCCTGAAAAAATAGGCTCTTTGTATGCGCCTTCTACAACCTCAAAAACATAGCCTTGTTGGTCTGAACTATGATTACTATTTCTTAGCTTTAAAACTCCAGCATCGGAGCATGAAGCGAAATTTCCATCATCTGAACCACGCTTAATCGATTCTACTTTGAAGTTCGGTGAAACCGCTTTTACCGCCGGTCCGGTATAACTTTCAATATCTAGTTTTGTATAAATACTCATAAAAGAACATGCTAGTGCAGGACTTATGAGTGAATTGATAAATAAAATGGATGCTACGCAAAGTAGCTTTTTCAGAAACAGATCGGAATTTATTTTCATTTAATTATCCCTATAAAATGAAGATTAAATTTAGCTATAAGTAATAAAAGCACGCCAAATAGCGTGCTTTTCATTGCGCAAAGTTGAGTCTAGCTTATTTTAAGCCTAGTACTTCTTTACCTTGTTTGAAGTCGATATCCACTGGAATATTGGCTTTAGTCAGTTTATCTAAGTCAGCCGCTAGCTCTGGTTTGATAAGACCAGTGTCTTTGATCAGCTGGTCAACTTTGTCGTAATCACCAGTGCCTTGAATGGTTAGGATAAGATTTGACAGTGACGCCATGGCTTTGGCCATTTTTTCAAAGTTCACTTGATAGAAACCATTGGCGTCGCGCTCGAATGCGCCTTGTTGTTGGAAGTAGTTAAAGCGCATCATGTTGGCTTTGCCGTGAGCAGAGCTTGCGCCAAAGCGTACAGAGCGGAAGATGCCCGCCATAAAGGTCACGTAGTTATCTTCAACCACACCCTCAGAGATTTGCCCTTGCTTAAACAGTTCGGTAATCATATAAAGACCCAGAATGTCGGCTTTGCCTTCTTCTAGTGCTGACGCGTGCTCTTTTAGCGATTGACGAACAGTGCCTTTGCCGTTGATGGTGTTTTTAATGCCAAGACCGTGGGCTACTTCGTGGAACATGGTGTTACCGAAGAAGGCATCAAAAGTCACGTGTTTACGTTGTTCTGGTGCAATAAGAACGTCTGAAATCGGCAGTAGAATGTGATCGAATTTCGCTTTCATGGCGTTTTTAAGTTGCAGACGACGGGTACCTTTTTTGAGTTGTACTTCTTCATCATTCGGCAGGTTAATGGCAATAGTTTTACCGCCAGCATTTGAATGACCAGCGTAGTAGATAACGTCGTAGGCGTTTAAGTCTGCATCTGTGCCCGGTGTTTCTTGCTTAAATTTTTCGTCAACAGGTAAACCGCGTTGCAGTGCAGGTAAGAAACTAGCGAATTTTGCTAGACGTTTTGACCACGCCATGTCTTTAACTAGTACGTAAGATTCATAAGCCGTGCGATAGCCAAAGAGTTGATCTTCGTATGTTTCGATTGGACCGATAACCACGTCAATCGGGTTGTTTTTCATGTCCATCCATGCAAAGTCAGACGCTTGGAAATCGTCGTTTAGCAACGCTACTGAGCGCATTTTTAGGTAGTTGGCAAAATCTTTATCATCGGCTAGCGCTGATGCTTCAAGTAATAACTTACTCGCTTGCTTTAATTCACTCTCATAGATTTTTGAATAAGGAATCGACATTAACGCGCCTGCATCGTCGCGGCGAATAACGCTGTACAAGCCTTTCTTATCGACACCTGCTGGGGCATTTTCAAGTTCTTGTTTGGTCATGTCCTGCGGGTAGAACTGCGCGCCTTTGGCTTTTTCGCTGAAACCACTTAAAAACGGGTTATCACCTTGCAGGCGATCCCATGGACCATAGTTAATCTTGGCAAACTCACGCACTTTAGGATCGTTAATGCTAGCAAGGAAGCCTGCTTTGTCATTGCCGTAGGCTTGTTTCCAGAAAAGGTCATCCATAATGACACTAGCGTCAATTAACTTACCTAACATTAGTTTTTGATTAGCTGAAAGGTGTGATAAATCAGTAGTTAGGGTAACTTCTTGGTACACGTCTAAGCTATTTTTAAACGCAGGTAGAAGCTGTGGTCCCGTTGCTGCAACTTCTTGTTTCGCAGGGGCGGTTTCTGCCGCTGGTTTGGCTGTCTCGCCACAACCTGATAATGCGATAATGCCTGAAACAAGCAGGGCAATCGATGATTTTTTCATAAAGGTTCTCTCAATGATTTTTATTGTTTTATGTATTTGAAATTAATTAATACCAGTTGGCACCCGTTACCACTTTTCTTCGTCTTCATCCCATTTGTCGTCATAGGTAGACTCTTTCGGTGGTGGCATTTTTATTTTGTTGCTGGCTTTGATGAGGGAAAATTGCAGTAGCACTATACCCAGTACAACGCCGATGATAATTAAGATCCAAAGCATGGCTTTCCTCTCGTTAGCTCGATTTCACGATGTTGATGATATACCGCTGGTAGATTTCTGCCAAATTGCGTTGTATTTGTGTTTTTAGGCCCATCTCGTGCTGCTCAACACATTGTTCTAATAGCATTAGGTTTAACGTATCGCTGTATTGCTGAGATTGCTCTATATGACTGATGTGCCAAGGTTCACGTGCTACGCCGCCGTTATAGGATTGATAGGGCAGAAAAAAGCCATGATCATTGAGGTTTTCAATCAGCCAAGTGCCAAGTTGTTCCATAGGCCCACCTGCATCGTATTCCCAAGGCTCTAATTGCAACGATTGCGTTAGCATGCTTGGCGCATAGACATCGAGATCTGTGCCCCAGTGGTGGCGACTAGCGCCGGGCAGAGCTGACCAATGCAGTATGTGAAACAGCAGTTCCTCTTTTGTAAGTGATGCAACATCAAGGTGCTGATTATTGGCATCGTTAACTGGGCGCAGGCCGTTGGCTTTGTTGTTCCAAATCATCCGTTGACGTTCAAATGAGCGATAGGCGCTAGCTATGGTTAAGTCGATGCCGTCATTTTGAGCGCTTGTGAATAATCGCTGCCAATCACTTTTCACTTGCTGGTGCAATTGATGCGCCTTGCCATTAGATAGCACCTCGGTTAAATGGGTTTCACTGAGGCCTAGGGCAATCTGTTGTGGCAGCGTAAAATCAGTCATAACTTTAATCAAGCAATAGCTTTTCGAGTAGGCGCTGATAAACATCGGTGAGTATTTCTAAATCAGAAAACTTCACGCATTCATTGACTTGGTGAATAGTTGCGTTAACAGGTCCCAATTCGACTAACTCGGCGCCCGTTGGCGCAATAAAGCGACCGTCAGAGGTGCCGCCACTGGTTTGTGGATCGGTATCATAGCCCGTAATTTCTTTAATGGATGAACGGACAGCGTTTAACAATTGACCGTGGTCAGTTAAAAACGGTAGGCCGTTGTAGGTCCAATCGATATCGTAATCAAGGCCATGTTGATCCAGAATGGCAATGATGCGCGCCTTGATTAAATCGAAGGTCAATTCAGTGGAGAATCGCAGGTTAAATTGGACTTTTAAAATTCCCGGAATGACATTACCTGCGCCTGTGCCGCCGTTGATATTGGAAATTTGGAAACTGGTTGGCGGGAAATACTCATTGCCGTTATCCCATACCGTTTTTGCTAGCTCATCTAGCGCAGCCATCGCTTTGTGAATGGGGTTGGTAGCAAGATGCGGATAGGCAACATGGCCTTGTTTTCCTTTGATGACGAGATCACCTGTTAAGGAGCCTCGGCGTCCATTCTTTACGACATCGCCTAATTTAGCGGTGCTGCTTGGCTCGCCCACGATACAGTATTGAATCTTTTCGTTGCGCGCTTCAAGGGTGTCTACTACGCGGGTTGTGCCGTTAATAAAAGGTCCTTCTTCATCACTGGTGATCAAAAACGCAATAGAGCCTTTGTGATTTGGATGCTGCTCGACGAAACGTTTGGTAGCAATAACCATCGCCGCAAGGCTGCCTTTCATGTCCGCCGCGCCGCGCCCGTGTAACATGCCGTCGATGAGCTTGGGTTCAAACGGCGGATTGTGCCAATGGCTTTCTTCGCCAACTGGTACCACATCGGTGTGGCCAGCAAAACAAAACAGCGGGCCGCTGTCGCCTTTGCGCGCCCACATGTTTTGGGTATCTTCAAAGCGCATTGGCTCTATGTTAAAACCAAGTGGTTCAAGGTAGCTCGCCATTAAGTCTTGGCAGCCTTCATCAAGAGGTGTAATAGACGGGCGAGAGAGTAAATCGATACTCAAATCGAGTAGGGCTTGATCGTTAACGGCGTTGAGATATGACATAGGTGGCGAACTACTTTTATTGATGGGAATTAAGCGAAAAATTCTTGGTACTGCGCGTCTTTAAAGCCGAGCAGTGTTTTGTCGCCACTAACTAGTAATGGGCGCTTAATGAGTGTCGGCGTTTCTATAAACAGCGCCTTTAGTGCACCTTCAGAAGTATCTGCTTTTTGCTCATCGTTCAGGTCGCGATAACTTGTACTGCGCTTGTTTAGCATTTGCTCTACGTCGCTAACGGCCACGAGAGAGTCTAGTAGCGCGGCATCTAAGCCATCTACGCGATAGTCGTGAAAAGTGTATTCAACGCCATTGGCATCTAACCACTTGAGTGCTTTTTTGATGGTATCGCAGTTTTTGATGCCGTAAATGGTAGTAGTCATGATGATCCTTAGAATGTTATTTGGGTTTAATCACGCCAGTGAGGACGGTTTCTTCATTGGCTCTGACATTGCCATAGTGAGGCTTAACGGTAAGTACACCGTTAGTGAGAAGTAGGGCAATATCAAGGTGAGGTATTTGTTTTCGAATGTTAATTAAGTCGAGTTCTAGCAGCACGTCGCCACACTTCACTCGCTGACCAACGTTGACCTTGCGCACAAAGCCACAACCATGGGTATCGAGCGCTTGATAGCCACAGGTTATTTCAACAATAACGCCGTGTGACGCCTGCATTTTTAGCTGATGATTGGTCGCGGCTATTTCACTGATTATGCCGTCACAAGGCGCAACAAGGCGGCTGCCTAGTGGCTTAAACATCACGCCTTGACCTTGCAAACCGTGGCTGATTGCTGGCTCATAGTGCTGAGAAATGGGCAATGCCTCACCGCTTACTGGTGCAAGCAGTGGTAGTTTTACAAGTTGCTGAGCTGGTTTTTCTGCAGTGGTCATCGGCCGCTATGATTCAACGAGTTGGTTAACTTTGTAGTCGTTTTTCTCTAGTACTTCGACGGCTTTAGACAAGCAGTCTTGTTTAACGAGAATGTAGTCGGTGTCAAAGGTAGAAATCGCGAAAATACTAATATCGGCACTGGCGAGGACGCCCGCGATACCAGATAAAATGCCAGTGAGTGAGAAATTAAGTGGCCCCATCACTTCTAAACAGCGCCAGCCAGTTTCACTATCGAGGCTGTTAAGTTTGAGCTCTGATGGCACAACAACGGATAATTCATCGCTGGTTTTACCAATAAAGTAGATGTCTTGGGTAAAAATGCTGGCATCTGGCTGTGTTTCAGGCGTAAAGCTGTGAATAGTAAACTCTGTTTGCAGTACTGCTAGTGTCTGTATTGGCATTAATTTCGCTCCACGAATGACGGCTATCCATTTCTACACTTTAACTAAAGTTTTATTTTCCGGCTGTATTTCTCAGCTGTATTTTCAAAGTGTCTAGAGCGGTTTAGTCTACCTGCTATAGCTTGGGATCTGCAAGGTGTGGTGAGGGTTAATAACAAAAAAGGGAAACCTAAGTTTCCCTTTCCATTATTTTGTCATTCGCGACTACTGAATATTTTCTTTATCGCTAAAGATATCAGCAAACAATGCAGTCGATAGGTAACGCTCACCAGAGCTTGGTAAGATTACAACAATGTTTTTGTCAGCAAATTCTGGACGCTCAGCGATGCGGTTTGCAGCAACAACAGCGGCACCTGAAGAAATCCCCGCTAGGATGCCTTCTTCGTCCATTAGACGTTGTGCCATTTCGATAGCGTCTTCGTTGCTTACTTGTTCAACTAAATCAACGAGGTCTAAATCTAGGTTTGCAGGAATAAAACCAGCGCCGATACCTTGAATTTTGTGTGGACCTGGTGTTAATTCTTCGCCTGCTTTAGCTTGTGTAATAACAGGTGAAGCAGTTGGCTCAACAGCCACAGAAGTGATTGCTTTACCTTGTACTTGTTTGATGTATTTGCTCACACCAGAAATAGTACCACCAGTACCGACACCAGCAACGAATACATCGATTTCACCATCAGTGTCTTCCCAGATTTCTGGACCTGTGGTTTGGACGTGAACTTCTGGGTTTGCTGGGTTTTCGAACTGCTTTAATAACACGTATTTTTCAGGTGCGCTATCCGTTAGCTCTTGCGCTTTTGCAATAGCGCCGCCCATGCCTTTAGCACCTTCAGTAAGCACTAGATTAGCTCCTAATGCTTTTAGTAGCTTGCGACGCTCAAGACTCATGGTGTCTGGCATAGTAAGGGTTAGCTTGTAACCGCGTGATGCAGCTACGAAGGCTAGTGCGATACCTGTGTTACCACTTGTCGCTTCAATCAGTTCTTTGTCTTTAGTTAACTCGCCATTTTTTTCAGCGGCCCAAATCATGTTAGCGCCGATACGACACTTAACACTGAAACTTGGATTACGGCTTTCTACCTTAGCGATAACTTTGCCGTTAGAAACTTTGTTTAAACGAACCAGCGGCGTTTTACCGATGGTTAATGAATTGTCTTCTGCGATGTTAGCCATTGTGCTTTCCTCACTGATCGTTAGGCTGAAAGTGCCAAAATTGTTTGAGATTTCTCTGTTATAGCTAGCCTATAGATTTGACGACGGAAGTGAAATGATATTTTGTTATAACGATATGTAATAAAAAACTAAGTTTTTATATCAATAGTTCTAGCGTGTTGGAGGAAGCTTTTCTATTCGAGATTGTTTTATGTTAGGGTTTAAACATCCGTTTAATCACTACTTTATTCTGTTGTTATGTCATTTGAATCCACTGAGAACTACGTCGTTAGCGACGAACTGCGCCTTGCTGTTGATGCGGCAATTACCCTTGAAAAACCATTACTGATCAAAGGTGAACCGGGGACCGGTAAAACCATGTTGGCGTTGGAGCTAGCCAAGTCGATGAACGCGCCGCTGATCCAATGGCACATCAAATCAACCACTAAAGCGCAGCAAGGCTTATATGAGTACGACGCCGTTTCTCGACTTCGTGATTCACAGCTTGGCGACGATCGCGTTAAAGACATTGGCAATTACATTGTTAAAGGCAAAATGTGGCAAGCCTTTGAAAGCGAGCAGCGTCCTATTTTATTGATTGATGAAATTGATAAGGCAGACATCGAATTTCCAAACGACTTGCTACAAGAGCTCGATAAAATGGAGTTCTTTGTTTATGAAACTCAGCAGCAAGTAAAAGCCAAAGTTCGTCCGATTGTGATTATTACCTCAAATAATGAGAAAGAGTTGCCAGATGCCTTCTTGCGTCGCTGTTTCTTCCATTACATTCAATTCCCTGATGAAGCGCAGATGCAAGAGATTGTGAATGTGCACTATCCAAACATTAAGCCAAAATTGTTAGAGCAAGCGTTGACTCGTTTTTTTGAGATGCGTCAGTTAGGCGGCATCAAGAAAAAGCCATCGACTTCTGAGTTACTCGATTGGCTTAAGTTACTACTAGCGCAAGATATCGCCCCTGAAGTGCTGCGCGATAAACAGCACGATGATTCAATTATGCCCCTTTATGGCGCGCTGCTTAAAAATGAGCAAGATATGACGTTGTTTGAAAAAATCGCTTTTTTAGCGCGTAGGCAGCAATAATGCTCATCGACTTTTTCTTTACTCTGCGTAAATACGAGCTCAAGGTCAGTGTGCGTGAGTTGCTCGATTTATTGCAGGCGTTAGATAAACAAGTCATCTTTGGTGACATCGATAAGTTTTATCAATTATCGCGCATCGTAATGATCAAAGATGAAAGTCAATATGACAAATTCGATCGCGCTTTTGCTGATTACTTTGAAGGTGTTAGCTCTATTGATTTGTTTGATAAAGACATTCCCGATGACTGGTTGCGTAAGGAATTAGAGAAGTATCTTTCCGAGGAGGAGAAAGCACAGCTTGAAGCGATGGGGTCCTTGGATGAACTATTAGATACGCTGCAGCAACGTTTAAAAGAACAAGAAAAGCGTCATCAAGGCGGTAATAAATGGGTAGGCACTGGTGGTACATCGCCATTTGGTGCTTATGGCTATAACCCGCAAGGTGTGCGTATTGGTCAAAAAGGTAACCGTCACAATCGCGCCGCTAAGGTATGGGATAAGCGTGAGTTTGCCAACCTGAGTGATAACGAACTGCTGGGCAGTCGCAATATGCAAGTGGCACTGCGCCGCTTGCGCAAGTTCGCCCGCACCGGGGCACAAGATCAGCTCGATCTCGACCAAACCATCAAGTCTACAGCTAATAATGCCGGCTATCTCGATATAAAAATGAAAGCGGAGCGCCACAATGCGGTAAAAGTACTCATGTTTTTTGATGTTGGCGGCTCGATGGATCCTTATATCGAACAAGTT
Source organism: Psychrobium sp. MM17-31 (assembly GCF_022347785.1). NCBI lineage: Bacteria > Pseudomonadati > Pseudomonadota > Gammaproteobacteria > Alteromonadales > Shewanellaceae > Psychrobium > Psychrobium sp. MM17-31. Next base: position 291,856 of record NZ_JAKRGA010000002.1, on the reverse strand, counting down.
GAGCAACTGTTTAGTGCTGCGAAAACTGAGTTTAAACATCTTGAGTACTTTTACTTTCATAACTGTGTTTATGAATCAGTGTGGCAAGATAACCATCGTCGCTATACCGATAAAAAGGATGTGTGGGAATTAATTCGCACCTATGGCCGTGACTATAAAGTGATTTTCGTTGGCGATGCGTCTATGGGCCCTTATGAGATAAGTTATCCGGGCGGTAGCGTAGAGCATTGGAATGAGGAATCTGGCGAGATGTGGTTGAGCCGCTTAACCAGTCATTTTGATAATGTCGCTTGGCTCAATCCGGTAAAAGAAGAACACTGGCGTTATACAGTGAGTATTGACTATATTAAGCAACTAATGAGCGACAGCATGTTTCCGATGACTATTGCTGGACTGGAAAATGCCATTAAGGCATTGCGATAACTGAGTATAAATCTGTAGAGGAGAGCGATAAGTGAATGAAGATACAAAGGATAGGATCACGCCTGTCGCTTTCGCTCCTGATGAATCCTTGTTTGATCTACCTTTAGCGCGTCCGTGGCGAAGAGCTGGGGCGATGTTATGTGATTTAATGATTGTCGCTGTTTTAACATCAATGGATGATGTGGTGCTGATAAGTATGTTGCTCGTCGTGTGGTTATTTCACAAAGCGCGGGTATGGCAGCTGCTGGGAAGAATACCAAGACACGGCGTTTGGCTTATTCGCGGCGGCAGTCTAATGATTGTTATCACGGGTTTTTATTTGGCGAGTTTAATGGTGAGTCAAACCAATAGTCAGAGTAACAATGATGATGATGACTCCTTGGTTGCTGAGCTGGCGTTAGCCGGGCTCTCTGCTTATAACAACAGCCAATGTCCTGATGCTGAGTGTTGGAAACCTGTGCTTGAGATTGTCATCGCACAACAGCTTGCAACGAACGAGCAACCTCAGCAATCTGATGTTGTTGAAATTGTCGAAAAATTTTTGAAAACCAGCGGCATTGAAGAAACTGAGCAACAAGCGCTGCGCCAGTGGTCACAGACGTATGACGGTTGGAAAAATGACCAAGCACAAGAGCCTCAAAGTGATGCGACTGAAATCGTGCTAACAAATGATGCTGACAAAGAATCGAAAGAATCAACTGACAACAGTGAACAAGCGTCGTCAGCATCATCGCCAATGCAGTGGTTATTTGGCTTTATCAATGATCTCGGATTGGGATTTGGTTTTGCCGCAATTTATTTTACGTGCTTTACCGCATGGTTTAACGGCCAAACTTTAGGTAAAATGCTGTTTAATACACGTGTTTTACAACTGAGTAATGAACCTATGGGGCTGTGGGACTCTTTTGGTCGCTACGGCGGCTATGGGGCTGGTTTAGCAACAGGGTTGTTGGGATTTATCCAAGTTTATTGGGATGCTAATCGCCAAGCTATTCAAGACAAGATTTCAGCCACTGTGGTAATAGATCTCAATCTAGCTGCGCGAGAAGGAAAAATCGCTGCCGTACGTAATCACAGTGATAGAACTGAAAGCAATGAAAATAATGATAATGCAGTCGTTAGCGAAACGGCTGATAAGTAAATAGCCTTGCGGGGCTTGAGAGAGTAAAGAATGTCAATTGTATTAAGTGGAACTGGTTTATATACACCGCCTCACAAAATTTCTAACGACGAACTCGTTGGCGCTTTTAACCAATATGTTGATGAGTTCAATGCGGCAAATGAGCAAGCCATTGAAGCTGGTGAATTAGAAGCGTTAAAACACTCTAGCAGTGAATTCATCACCAAGGCATCAGGTATTGAAAACCGCTACGTAATGACCAAAGAAGGTATTTTAGATACTAAAACCATGATGCCGTTAACGCCGTCGCGCACTAATGAAGAAGTGTCACTACAAGCTGAAATGGCAATTGGTGCAGCTAAGCAAGCATTAGAAAACGCCAATAAAAAGCCTGAAGATATTGATTTAGTCATTGTCGCTTGTTCATACACCCAGCGTGCCTATCCTGCGATAGCGATTGAAGTGCAAAAAGAGCTTGGTTGTGGCGGTTGGGCATTTGATATGCTGGTGGCATGTTCGTCGGCGACTTTTGGCATTATGAATGCGTCAAATGCGATTGAGAGTGGCACGGCAAATACCGTATTAGTAATCAGTCCGGAAATTGCTTCGCCGCAAATTAATTATTGCGATCGCGATAGCCACTTCATCTTTGGCGATGTCGCAACTGCGGTTGTGGTTGAGAAAGAAAAAACTGCAACCAGTGACCATGCTTTTAGATTGTTAGCTAAAAAGCCAATCACCACATTCTCAAACAATATTCGCAGTAACTTTGGCCATCTCGCTCGCCATACACCAGAGCAGGCGTTTGAAGGCGATAAGCTGTTTGTTCAGCAGGGGCGTAAAGTCTTTAAAGAAGTATTGCCGATGGTATCTAAGCTAATTGATGAGCAAATGACATTAGCTAATATCGGTAAGGATGATTTAAAGCGCTTATTCTTGCATCAAGCTAACATCAATATGAATACTTTTATTGCCAAGAAAGTATTGGGACGCGATCCAGAAGGTGATGATGCGCCTATTATCTTAAATGAGTTTGCTAATACGGCTTCAGCGGGATCTATTATCGCTTTTCACCGGTTCCACGATGATATGGTTGCTGGCGATAAAGCTATTATCTGTTCGTTTGGCGCCGGTTATTCAGCGGGTTGTTTGATCATCGAACATATTTAGGCTGCCTGATATAATGAAAATGCCAGCAATATTGTTGCTGGCATTTTTTATGGCAAAGTGAAAATTATAATGATCCGGTTAGATAAATTTTTGAGCGACAACGCTAACTTAACGCGTAAAACCGCTAAACAGGCATTACATCGCGGATATGTGACAGTCGATGGCGTGATAGTAAGAAAAGGCGATCTTAAAATAGATCAGCAATGCGTCATGCTTGCGGGACAACAAGTGTCACCTATAGGGCAGCTTTATATTATGCTAAACAAACCAGCAGGCTATGTTTGTTCGACTGTCGATGATGATGGCATTAGCGTGCTCAATTTAATTGATGAGCCGTGGTGCGAGCAACTGCATATTGCCGGACGTTTAGATAAGGATACCACTGGGCTAGTTTTACTAACCAACGACGGGCAGTGGTCACATCGAATTACCTCGCCAAGCTCTAAGTGTGATAAAACATATGAAGTAACGTTAGACAGGCCTCTTACTCAGGAGCTTGTAGAAGTTTTTGCTAATGGCATCATGCTAAATAATGAAAATAAACCGACGAAACCAGCTCAATTGACTATTCTTAATGAACATCGCGCTGAACTGGTTATCAGCGAGGGAAAATATCATCAGGTTAAACGCATGTTTGCGGCCGTTGGCAATCATGTCACTGCATTGCATCGATCACGAGTAGGTAGTGTTAGACTTGATGGTTCACTTCAACAAGGAGACTGGGTTAGATTGACCGAGCAACAGTATTCGTCTTTTTTCTAATTCTTTAGTTGTAATGTGTTTAAAATATAGTAACTTAGTCTTAATTCTGACTGTAGTAGTAAAACTGGAAATTACGTAGAAACATGTCAAAACTGTTGATTATTGAAGATAGTCCCCTTATTCGTAAAGTTATTAAGCATTTAGCAACAACGGAATTGAGCTGTGAATTTGACTTTGCCGAAAGTTATGCTCAGACCAAAGAGCTTATTGCCAACAACGATTATTTTTTGGCATTAGCTGACCTTAATTTACCCGATGCCCCTAATGGTGAAGTAGTTCAACTTACGCTAGAGCAAGGGATTTCTACCATTGTTTTAACGGCAACCACCAATGAGGAGTTGCGTAAAAAGTTATTAGCAATGGGGGTACTTGATTACATCTTTAAAGAGAATCGCGATTCCTATGTCAGCGCGATTAGGCTAATCAATCAGCTAATTCTTAATCAAGACATTAAAGTATTGGTGGCAGATGATTCTAAAACGCTGCGCGGTTATATCAAGTCGCAGTTGTCGAAACTGTTATATCAAGTGATCGAGGCTGAAAATGGTGTTGAGGCTATTAAGCGTTTAACTGAGCACCCAGATACAGGGCTGTTGATTACCGATTACAATATGCCGAAGATGAATGGTATCGAGCTTATTCGCCATATTCGTCAGAGCCGTCTGCGGGATGAGTTCCCGATCATAGGCTTGTCGTCGTCGAATGATCCGACTTTGTCGGCACGATTTATTAAGCATGGTGCCAATGACTTCTTGGTGACGCCATTCATGCAAGAAGAGTTTCAGTGGCGCATTATTAAAGCTATGGAACAGATTGCTCTTATCAAAGAAATTCGCGATGCGGCAAATCGTGATTACTTGACCAAACTCTATAATCGACGTTACTTTTTTAACGTTGGTGAGACTGCATTTGAACAAGCTAAAAATGACAGTAGCAACTTTAGTGTTGCGCTTATGGATATCGATTTTTTTAAGAAGATTAACGATAACTACGGCCATGATGTCGGTGACACAGTATTAATTGAAATGGCTGCCATTCTAAACAAATGGTTTGAAGGCATGTTAGTAGCCCGTTATGGCGGCGAAGAGTTTATCGTTGTGATCGAAGACTTAAGCGCTAGTAAGGTAAACACCTTATTGAATGCTTTTCGTGAATACACGGCACAGCAGCAATTTGATATTGATGAGCACACCATTAACTTTACCGCGAGTATCGGCGTTGCCAACAATATTAATCAGGTTGAGAGTTTAGATGATTTAATCAACCAAGCTGACATCGCGCTTTATCAAGCAAAAGAGAGTGGCCGCAACGTGGTGATTTGGGAAAATGAGCCGTTGGGATTCGAATAACGGTTTTAGGGCCTGTTGATCTTTCGAGGATGAATTTTGTGCAATTGACAAGGCGTTTTCGCAAGGCATGAGGAGCGACGCCTAGTTTACCTAGGCGAGCGACGAAAAACGCAGCGAAAATATCTTGTCATTGCATCCGAAGGACAGCGTTTGTTCGTGATTTCTACGGCGTTATTGCCTGCTAGCTTAGCCCACTAAGCGTCGCAGGCTCTGCCTTGTATAAAACCCGAACAATTCGCTGCAAAAAACTTCACCAAAGATCAACAGGCCCTAACAAAAGTAATAAAAAAACCAAGTCAATCGACTTGGTTTTTTTTTGTCTATAGAGTTTGCTAGTGCTTATAAAACACCGCGACGCTCTTGATCGCGTTCGATTGATTCGAATAGTGCTTGGAAATTACCTTCACCAAAACCTAGGTTGTCTTTACGTTGAATAATCTCGATAAAGATTGGGCCAAATAGATTTTGGGTAAAGATTTGTAATAGGTAACCATCTTCATTGCCATCAACAAGGATTTGATGATGTTTGATGCGGTCGCGATCTTCAGTAACTTGCGGTACGCGATCGTAGATGGTGTCGTAGTACTCATCGATAATATCAAGGGTACGAATGCTAGTTCCTTCCATGGCATCGAGTGACGCGACGATATCGCGAGATTCAAAGGCAAGGTGCTGTACACCTGGGCCATTGTATTCGTTGAGGTACTCGTCGATTTGGTTCTTATCGTCGTCCTTACCTTCGTTGATTGGAATACAGAAACTGCCATCTGGAGAACGCAGTGCATATGATACAAGGCCAGTTTTAGCACCGTTAATATCAAAGTAACGTACTTCGCTAAAGTTAAAGATATCCTTGTAGAAGTTGGCCCATTTTTCCATGGTGCCCTTGTAAACGTTATTTGTTAGGTGATCGACGCGTAGGAAGCCTTTTTCTTCAACGATTTCTGGATTTTCTAAATCGCTAAAGTCGCTGTTGTAGATATTGTTGTCTGCAGTAAATGCGTCGATGAAGTAGATAATGCTGTCGCCAATACCGTAAATAGCTGGGTAAGGCATGTCTTTATCTTCGTCGCTAACGGCTTTAGCGCCACGCTTTGTCGCTTCGTCGAATGCTTGATTTGCATCTTCGACACGCCAGCCCATTGATGAAATTGCTGGGCCGTGAGATTTGGCGAACTCGAAAGAAAAACCTTTGCGCTCGGTATTAATTAAGAAATTAATGTCATTTTGTTTGTAGTGGTAAATCTCTTTTTCGTTGTGTTTTTTAATACGAGAAAAACCGAAATCTAAAAATACCTGATGCATGAAATCGAAATCAGGTGTTGCAAATTCTGTAAATTCGATGCCGCACAGGCCAATTGGATTTGCTGAATCTGTCATAATATATACTCTACTTTGGGTTGTTTTTAATAATAGTTTTGATATCGTGCTTACCAACACTCTTGCAAGAGTGTCTCGCCCAATTGCAAATAATCATATCTTTAATCTTGTTCGAAAAATATTATTATGTTTTAATCAACATGATTTGATATTTAGATTGTATTTTAAGGCTTGGTAACATGAGATTAGATATAGAAACGCTGAAAATTTTAGACTTGATCGTCCGCTTGGGGAGTTTTGCCAAGGCGGCAGACCAATTAAATCGCGCGCAGTCAGCAATTAGTTACCAAGTTAAGAAACTTGAGCAGCACCTTGGGGTTAATCTTTTCGACCGCAGTAAATATCGCGCGGAGCTAACGCCTGAAGGTAATGCAATTTTGACTGAAGGGCGTCGATTACTCCAGCAAGCACATAACCTAGAAATTCTGGCAGAGCGTTTTAGTCAGGGCTGGGAGCCACGTTTAGAGATTGTTATTGACGGCTCAGTGCCAATGGCACCAGTGATGAAAGCGTTAAAGCGTTTATCTGAAATGGATGTGTCGACTCGCGTTCAGCTACGCACTGAGTTTTTGAGCGGTTGTCAACGTTGGTTTGACAAGCAAAGCTCAGATCTGATGTTAGTTAAAGATTATCAATCAACGCCATATCTTGTAGCAAAGCCACTGCAACCAATTGATTTCAAATTAGTGGTATCAAAAGAGCATCCGCTTGCACAAATGAAAAATGTAGAGCTAAAAAACCTTCACGAGCACGTTGAGCTAACTATCGCAGATTCGGGTAATACAGATCCACAATCGCAAGATGAATTGCAGTTTGGCGGAGATCGCGTGTTTTATCTCAATGGCTTTATGGCGAAGAAAGAGTCCATCATGCTTGGGCTTGGTTTTGGTTGGGTACCAGATTATTTGATTAGCGATGAACTAACCGCTGGTGATTTAGTAGAATTAGATTTTGTTGGCGGTGCGAGTCACACCTTCACGCCGCGCTTAGTACATTCGAGTGAGCGTCCGCTAGGGCGAGCTGGTCAGCTGTTAAGCGAGCTAATTATTGAAGAGTTTGCCAAGTAGCTTGCGCGTGGATTGATTAACCGCTGAGAGCTTAGTTGTAATGGCTCTCAGCGATATTTTCCTAAGTATCAAGAAGGTTGGCTTTATTCCAACACATTTTTACCCGAGAAGCGCACGCGCTTTTTGTTTTTGGCAATCAGCTTTTTGCCAATACCTTTAACCTTCATTAAATCATCGATAGTTGTGAATTTACCGTTCTTTTTGCGGTAATCGACAATGGCTTTCGCCTTCTTCTTACCTACGCCTTTTAAGCTCAGCATAATCTCTTCGGCGCTGGCGCTATTGATATTTACTGAGCTGTATTTTAGCGTTTGCTTTTTGGCTTTCTTTTTCAGTTTATCGGTTTTGTGTGATTTCTTCAGTTTGTCCTTTTGCGCTTTAGCTTCCTGTTTAGTTGTCTTGGCTTTATCGCTAGTCGTATCAGCGGCAACAGCAAGAGGGGCTGCGCAACATAGGCTTAGTGCAACGAGTGGGGTGATGAGACGGTGAAATATAGACATAGTTATTTCCTTTATTACTTTTCCATTGTCGGGCTTTAAGTATAGAAGGGATTGTTATGTCTGCTGGATATTTGCGCGTTTGATTTATCCTGCTGCTAATTTTACTAAAAAGTACTTGCGTTAAACGGCGTTGGTCATGGATAATGCGCCTCGGTGACTAATTGGTCCCCTCGCAACGATAGATGGTGAACCCGGCCAGGCCCGGAAGGGAGCAACCGTAGCGATCGACTCGTGTGCCGAGGTGTGGCTGATTAGTTACCACTCACTTCTTCAATATATCCCTTTAAACTTTCTAATTTTGTGGCAATTGCGCTAACAAAAAGTTTTTCATATTTTCACCCATTACTAGTCGAATATCTGATTTTGAAATATCCAACTTTAATAGTTCTTGGGTGATAATTGCGATCTCAGAGGTATCAAGCGCCGTGGTAACTGCGCCGTCAAAGTCTGAGCCAAGGCTAATATGTTGTGGGCCAACGAGCTTAATGCCATAGGCAATTTGTTTCGCAATTTGCTGCGGTGAGGTATCACACGCTGCTGCAGACCAATAACCAAGGGCAATTAAGCCACCTTTATTGGCGATTTGTATCATTAAACTATCATCAATGTTCCGTGCACTATCACAAAAACCTTGCAGTCCTGTGTGGCTCACAATAATCGGTCGTTTAGATAGGGCTAAAATATCTTTCACTACTTGGGAAGATGAGTGGGAAACATCGATAATAATTGATTTTTGATTGAGTCTTTTAATTACTTGTCGTCCAAATTCGGTAAGGCCTTGATTTGATTGACCATGGAGTGAGCCGCCGAGTTTGTTGTCAAAGAAGTGTTGTAAGCTCATCATGCGAAAACCCGCGTCATACAGTACGTCTATATTATTAAGATCGCCTTCCAATGCGTGGGAGCCTTCTGTGCCTAAAAGTGCACCAAGCATCGCGGGGGCTTCTTTACGTTTGCTAATAAATTGTCGCAAAGTCTGTTGGCTGGTGATGAGCATTAATTGTTGCGGTGCATTAGCAATAGCTGTTTTTAGTTTTTTACTTTGATATAACGCGCGCTCGGTGAGATTAAACCAGGTTCTAGGAGGCCACGCTTGCACCATGGCAAGTAAAGTAATGTTGTCGAAGGCATCGCTATTATTGTTGTGATAATTCTGATTGCGCGGACTCTTTGTCGTCGTGGTAAACATTTGAAGTGCAACGTTACCTGCTTGCAGTCTAGGAATATCCATATGACCATAATCAGAGCGCTCTAGAATATTGCGATTCCAAAGCAAGCTGTCACTGTGCCAATCGCCGATGAATAATGATTGATGAAACGTTTGGTTTGTCGCTGAAACCTTGTATGGCGTATGGGAGGTAATAGCGTTACGTTGCTCGTCTATATAAGGAGGAACCAATAAAGCAACGAGCACTAAGCTAATAATCAGTGTTGAAGCAAATAAGAGTCTTTTCATGTTCAGTGACTACTGTTGATGCTTTTCGAAATCGTTTTTAACGATTTCTAGTGCTTTTAAAACTGTTTCTTTTGGCAGTTTCGTCTCTTCTAGTATTTCGATGAGATCGACGGCGAGTTTTATGTAATCCGGCGCTTGTTCTAATGGGGTCGATTGGCTCATAGTCTTTCCTGCTCAGTTAAAATGGACGCTTGCCTTTTTCTAGGTTTTCAATTTTTTGCTCGATGAAATAAATCGCTTTATTACATTGGCCTAAACGTTTCTGTAGTTTTAGGATTTCTTGCTGTAGACCTATTTTTTGGTCTTGATTCGCTTTGGCTAGTTGTTCGTTTAACTGGTGTATCCGTTGATTAAATCTACTGCGATATTCGTGATGTTTCGATAGCTCTTGATAGAGATGTTGGCTATTGCTCATGATTTTTTGTGCCAACCATTTAAAGTTATCGCCACTATTTTGCTGTTTTTTGGCAAATTGTTTCGCTTTGCTCGCTTTATCTATTTTATAGCTACGCCCTTGTAGCTCTTGGCTTGATAACTCTTTTTTGATGGCTTGGCATTGGTCGACGAGTTTTTCACATTGAAATGCGATGATCGAGTTGGCGCTATTACTATCGATGAGTGCTTGTACGTGAATGACTAAGGCTTGGCTTTCTTTGACGTAATGACTTAGTTGACGCGATTGAGACTTGAATAAGCGCTCTTCAAAGAGTGCTTTGCGGGCTAAATCAGGGATGATATTTGTCTGATCGTAAATTTGTGCGTCAGCGGCCAGCTTTGAAAGTACTTCGCGTATTTTGTTGAGCTCTTTTCTCATAGCCAAGCACTCCACGCTAATTTGGCACTGATGCATAACACGACAAATATAAAAATCGGCCGGATGAAGTCACTGCCAAATCGGATGGCGGCTTTGGCACCAATCACTGAACCGATCATTAAACATACACCCATGCTGATGCCGATCATGTAATCAACTTGGCCGAGAATAATAAAGGTAATAAGTGCGGTGAAGTTACTAATAAAATTCATGGTACGAGCAACACCGCTGCTCAAAAGAATATCAATTTTATAAAGTACTTGACCTGATACTGTCCAAAACGCACCAGCACCAGGTCCTGCAAAACCATCGTAAAAGCCGATAGATAAGCCTTGAAACCACTGTTTTACTTTACAAGGCTGGGTGGTCTTAAGGCAGGTATGGGTTGATGGCGTCTTTTTAAATAAGGTGTAAATTGCCGTTACCATAATAAGTAGTGGCAATATTTTCTCTAAGAAATCACCATTAACGAGATAAACAGCCCCTGCGCCTAGCGCCGCGCCAATAAAAGTTGAGATAGCGCAGTGAATCCAGAGTTTTGGAGAAAATAGTTTGTTGCGATAGAAGGTATAACTGGCTGTCGCAGTACCAAAGCTTGACGCGAGCTTATTGGTGCCTAATACCATGTGAACTGGCATACCTGTACTTAGTAGTGCTGGTACGGTAAGTAATCCGCCGCCGCCAGCAATAGCGTCTACGAAGCCTGCGATTATGGCAACACTAGATAAAATAAGCCACAACGGGATACTGTCGAGAAACTCAATCATTCATTAACGCTCAATGGTAACCTTATATGGCGGAAGGGAGTCGATTAGTGATTGACCGTAGCGCTTGGTAACAAGTCTGCGATCTAAGATGGTGATAGTGCCTTTATCTTTTTCATTGCGCAAGAGGCGACCACAGGATTGAATCAGTTTTCGTGATGCATCAGGAATAGTCAAAATCATAAAGGGGTTGCCGTTCTTACTCCTAATGTATTCACTATGGGCTTGCTCTATGGGGGAGTTAGGTACTGCAAAGGGCAGTTTCGTAATGATCAAATTCGTCAGGTAATTTCCTGGTAAATCGAGACCTTCTGAGAAACTACTAGTACCAAATAAAATGCTACCGTGGTTGTTATCACATTTATCCTTATGGAGTTTTAAAAGGGCATTGCGAGAAGCTTCGCCTTGAACAAGCAGTGAAAATTTGTGCTTTTCACGCAACGTTTTAGCCACTTGATTCATTTGCCAATACGAGGAAAACAACACAAGTATTGCGTCTTTATTATTGAGGCGAGTGGCAAGATCTTTTACTAGCTCATGCGTAAAGGAGTCGCTATTAGGCTCGATGGCCATTTTCGGAATAATCAATTCACCATTGTTAGGAAAATCGAAAGGCGAGTTTAGCTTAATGTATTGGGTGCCATCGTTGGTTTTCAAGCCAGCACTGCGCCTAAAGTGATCAAATGAATTTAGCGCGGTAACAGTTGCTGAACACAAGACAACGCCCATTGCTTGTGACCACAAATAATCTTCAAGAAAATAGCCGACTTCTATCGGCGCTGCGTGCAAAATGAACTCGTTTTTGACGTCGTCGGTTAACTCGACCCAACGAACCGTTGGCGCACTGTTTTTGCTATCGACTCGTTTGAACATCGCCCATAACTTTTGATGATTTTCCATCCGCGCAATTGCAGTTCCTAGGTCGCCGAGGATGGCCTCTATTTTCCATGGGCTAACATCACCGTCTTTATAAGAGTCCAGGACAACTTGGTGGATTTTATTAAGATCGCGCAGGGCGAGCTTGCTCATTTCATCGCTGTTAGCTACCAATGGCATCAGACTCTCCGGCACTATGCCACCTTCAAAACGATGCCGTTTATCTTCATTGCTAAACAATGACAAGTTTGCTGTGAGCCATTGATGAATCAGCTTGATCTCAGAGCTTAATTCATTGCAGTGATCACTGAGTTTCATTAATGGGCCAATCAGTGAGTCACTACGCATACTGTCGGAGATTTTCTTACCAAGAACATGAATTTTACTAAGCCAATCCATTGTCGCTAAAACACTCGAGGATGCACTTGAGAAGTCGCGAGCTTTTTCTGGTAAGTGGTGAGCCTCGTCGATAATGTAAAACATATCTTGTGGCTCGGGCAGAATTTTACCGCCACCTAGTTCGAGGTCAGCCAATAATAAGCTGTGATTGACGATTAGCACATCGAGTTTATCAATCTTTTCTCGTGCTTTATGAAATGGACAATTGCGATGAGCACTTAATTGCTTATTGCATCCGAACTTGTCGCATTGAATTTGGTACCACAAAGTATCGGGAATTGGTTTTGGCCAGCTATCACGCTCGCCATCCCACTCTTTGTTTGTCCAAGCTCGCCAGAGTTCTTTTGTTAGCTTAATAATCGCCTCATCGGGTGGCTGTTGCCACAGGGCAGAGTCAGAGGCGTTAGGATCGGCAAGTAGTTCTAACTTGCTGGTGCAAATATAACGTTGTCTTCCTTTAATTAAGCCAAAAGAAAAATCGAGATCGCTATACTGGCGAAACATTGGTAAGTCTTTATTGAGTAGTTGTTCCTGGAGGGCAACTGTTGCCGTCGAAATACACACTTTCTTATTTAACGCACGCGCTAAAACAATAGAGCCCAAACAATAAGCAAGAGATTTTCCGGTTCCAGTCCCAGCTTCAATCACACCAATTCGACGTGATTTATCAAACTCGCCCGCTAAAATTTTAGCTGTTTGCGCCACCATATAATTTTGTTCTTTTCTCGAAATGAAATTAGGTATTTGCGTCTTAAATTGCTTAAAGCAGTGTTGAATCGACTTTTGAACTTTTGCAGAGAGCATTGAGAATATCTGTGAGGCATTAAATTGTTCGATATCATATCAAACTTACGCATAAATAAGCATAACTCTCCTGAATTTAGCGAAATGCTTAGAAGAGATGCCTAGCTCAAAATTTAATAAATTAATTCGAATTTGTTTATCAATTAAACAATTCTTTAATTATTAGCTGCTTACGAGGGATTTTTGTACGAAAAGTGTGTTTTTTGTCATAAAAAATTCAAAATTACATTAAATTAACATTTTGTTACGAATGGCAAATGCATATTTATTTATCTAAAGTGACAAATGATTCTCCATTCAACTTAATTCTGACCCACGGTTGAAAATTAACTCTTTTGTTGTTGTTAAAATATGTGTTGTGCCAATTAATTTATTTTAAAACAACATTTTATTGTAGTCTTTGTGCGTTATTATGCCTTTCTATAGCATTCTTATTAATAATACATTTTGACGATAATCAATAAATAGTTACGTTTTAAGTTTTGTGTAACAGAAGGTGTATTGCTCGAAATCTTGGTCTGATATTTGACATAGTATGTCAATTGTAGATAACAAGATATGTTTTTGTCGTGTGAATCGTTTGTTAATTTTTTGTTAATCCTGTTTTTTATCAATTGGTTATGTTGGTTGTTGCTTGGTGGTTTTAGGTGGGATTTTGTGTTGACAGTGAAAACCTGAATGTGAAATGATGTCATCGGTTTTGCCCCTTCAAACCGAAGGGTTCAGGTATAAATAATATAATATTAAAACCTAAAGACGTTCTGTGAGTGTCATAAGTATGTACATTTGTACTTACGATACCTCAGCAGTTTCCACAATAAATTTGGTTAGGAACTATGTCCAAGTTAAGTAAAAATAAAATCGCTATAGCAATAGCGGGAGCCGTTGCTCTTTCAACAACCTTCGCAGCCTCTGCTACTGAAGACGTTAAAAAACTTCAAAACGCAGACGGTACTATTCAAAAAGCCGCAGCTAATTCACAAAAGAAAGTGAACAAATTGCATGAGCAAGCTGGTGATCTAGTATTCCAATATCGCCAAGTTGTTGATGACACAGATGGTCGTCGCTCATACAACGATTACGTTGCTACACTTGTTGCTGACCAACAAGCTAAGATTGACGCTATTCAAGCTGATATCAACGGCATCGATAAAACTCGCCAAGGTCTAGTACCTCTGATGTTTAAAATGATCGATACAATTGAAGAGTTCGTTGCTCTTGATCTACCTTTCGAAAAGAAAGAGCGTGAAGATCGTATCGCTTATCTTAAAGAAATGATGCTTGACTCAAACGTTTCTACCGCTGAAAAATACCGTAAAGTATTAGAAGCTTACCAAATCGAACTGCAGTCAGGTCGTACTTCTCAAGTTACTCAAGGCAAAGAAAACATCGGTGGTAAAGAACTTACTGTTGACGTACTTCAATTTGGCCGTGTAACGCTAGTAGCGCAAACTCTTGACTCAAAACAGCAATGGGTTTGGAACAAGAGCTCTAAGCAATGGGATGCATTAGGTGAAGAATGGCGTCGTCCAATCCGCAACGCGATTGACGTTGTACGTAAAGATAAGTCACCTAACTTAGTTAAACTACCTGTACCAGCACTAGGGAGCGCTAAATAATGAATAAGTTATTTAAAGGTTTAGCGATTGCTTCAATTGCAATGTCTGCATCTTTTGCTCAAGCGTCAGCGCCGTCTGTAACACTTGACCAACTATTAGAAAAAATCAAAAAAGAGCGTATCTCTGAAGCGCGTATCGATAAGAAACGTGAAGCTGAGTTCCGTAGCGCTCGTGCTGATAAAGCTGCTTTATTACGTAAAGCTAAAGCTGAATTAGCTGCTGAAAAAGTACGTGGTGAGAACCTTCTAAAGCAACACGCTGACAACGAACGCCGCATGGCTGAGTTAGAAGCTGATCTTGCTGCTGCACAGGGTGACTTAAAAGAGGCATTCGGTGTTGTACGTGGTGTTGCTGGTGACTCTACTGGTATCGTTGCTGCATCTGTTATCTCTGCACAATACCCAGGTCGTGCTGAAGAGCTAGCGGCTATCGGTGCACTTAAAGGTCTACCTGGTCTAGCTGAACTAGAAAACCTATGGTTCGCACTACAAACTGAAATGACTGAGTCTGCAAAGATCTCTACTTTCACAGTACCTGTTTCTGACGTTCAAGGTAACACTACTGAGCGTAAAGTAACTCGTATTGGTGCTTTCAACCTTTTAGATGACAACGGTTTCTTAGTTTACACTGAAGATGGTGTGTCTGAGCTAGCGCGTCAACCAGAAGGTCACATGCTTGCTACTGTTAAGCCATACTTAGATTCAACTTCTGGTTACCAATCGTTATTCCTTGATCCAGCTCGTGGCGGTTTATTAAGCCTACTAACTGGTCAAGCAACGCTAGAAGAAAAATACCACCAAGGTGAGACTGTTGGTTACATCATTACTGCAGTATTAATCTTAGGTCTTCTAATCGCATTAGAGCGTGTAATTACTCTGACTCTATTAAGCGGTAAAGTTAAAGCTCAACTTAAGAACCCTAACAACCCAGGTGACAACCCACTTGGTCGTATCTTAAAAGTGTACCACAGTGCCAAAGATTCAGACGTTGAAACATTAGAGCTGAAACTTGATGAAGCTATTTTGAAAGAAGCACCACGTATTGAACGCGGTATTTCAATCATCAAAGTATTGGCGGCAATCGCTCCAATGCTAGGTCTTCTAGGTACAGTAACTGGTATGATTGCAACTTTCCAATCTATCACGTTATTCGGTACTGGTGACCCTAAAATGATGGCTGGCGGTATCTCTACTGCATTGGTTACAACGGTTCTAGGTCTAGTTGCTGCACTACCATTAATGTTAGTTCACGCATTAGTATCTGGTCGTTCAAAAGCATTACAACACGTTCTTGAAGAGCAAAGCGTAGGTCTTATCGCTGAGCACGCCGAGAAGGAGTCTAAGTAATGATTTATTACCTGATGGGCCTTTGGGAATCTATCAGGGACTTCATGGCCACTGGTGGCGATGTCCTACTATTCGTAGCGGTGACATTGTTCCTAATGTGGAGCTTGATGCTCGAGCGTTATATGTACTTACGTCTCGTATTTCCAAAAGAGCGCAAGCGTATTATTGCAGAGTGGGACGCCAGAGAAGATACAACTTCTTGGTATGCCCAGCGCATCCGTGAGGCCTGGATTTCCCAAGCCAATGAAAAATTAACTGCGCGTATGACCATTATCAAAACGCTAGTAGCAATGTGTCCGATGATCGGATTGCTAGGTACCGTAACAGGTATGATCAGCGTATTTGAGGTTATGGCAACAGTAGGTACCTCGAACGCACGTTTAATGGCGGGCGGTATTTCGATGGCTACAATGCCAACGATGGCTGGTATGGTTGCTGCGCTTTCTGGTGTTTTCTTTAGTGCACGATTAGCTGGTCAGCTAAAAATTGCACGTGAAACGCTAGTTGACAGTATGCCACATCATTAGAGAGAGAATAAATTATGGCACGTAGACGTTTTCATGAAGAAGATGAAGCTGAAGTAGACATGACGCCGATGCTTGACATCGTATTCATCATGTTGATCTTCTTCATCGTAACAACTTCATTCGTTAAAGAAGCCGGCTTTGATGTTAATAAGCCACAAGCGGCACAGGCTACTAAAAAGCCATCAGCAAATATCTTCATCGCTGTTGATAAAGCTGGCCGAATCCATATGGAAAAACGTGTTGTTGATATCAAACGCGTTCGTGCGAACGTAGAGCGTATGCTCGCTGAGTCGCCGGAAGCAGCTGTGATGATCATGGCAGATGTTGACGCTAAGCACGGTATTGTTGTTAAGGTCATGGACCAAGTTAAAGCAGCGGGTATCGATAAGATAATGGTTAACGCTGAAGGAGAGTAATTATGATAAGAGCATTGGTAGCCGTAATTCTTGGTGCCGTTGTCACTTTCGCATTATTTGCCTTTATGTCATTTTTGGTTAGCCTTGGTGGCGAACGTCTGGATAAAGGTGAAAAAACGCCACCTTTAGTAATCAATCCTGATAGGGAAGATTCGAAGACAACGCAAAAAACGCGCTTCAAACCGAAGCCGCCACCACCACCAGATGCACCGCCACCGCCAGCCCCGGCTGAGCCTGATACTAACGATAGTAGTGCAGGCATGCAGTTCGATATTGGTGGGGTTGATGTAGGTGGTGTTAGCAGCACGATGGACGGTCCTGGTGTCGGTGGTATGCAAGATGGTGAAGCAACACCTATTGTACGAATCGACCCTAGATACCCAATCAAAGCGGCTCGTGATGGTAAAGAAGGTTATGTTGTGCTTAGCTTTACAATCAATGAGATTGGTGGTGTAGATGACGTAAAAGTTATCGAAGCTAAACCAAAGCGATTGTTTGATAAAGAAGCCAGACGTGCATTGAAACGTTGGAAGTACAAGCCGAAGTTGGTTGATGGCAAACCACAGAAAGTACCTAATCAGACTGTACGATTAGACTTTACACTTGATAAGCAGAGGTAATAGAAGATGAAATATTCAGCTAAATTTGCTGCGTTGTTACTGACTTCAGTAATCGGCATGTCAAGCGTATCTTCTGATGCATTTGCTTACGCTCAAGATAACTCTGAACGTAAAACCTATACGCTCTCAGAGCGTGTAGGTAAGAAAGTAGCGAAAATCTACGATCTTTATGCAGCTGATCAGATTGACGAAGCTATTACGCTAGCTTTAGAAATAAAACCGAAGAAGCCATATGATAAGGCTTACATGGCGAAATTTCTGGGTAGTATGTATGCTGGTCAAAAAGGTAAAGGCTTAGAAGCAATTAAGTATCTTCAAGCATCTGTAGATGCTGATATCTTAAGTACCAATGAGCACGGTAATGCAATTCGAACGCTTGCAGATTTGCAAGTACAAGAAAAGCTTTTCAAAGATGCGATTAAAAACTATCGCTTATGGATGGACTTTACAGGTAAAGAAGATCCTAAAGTGTATATTCGTATCGGTGTTGCCTACATGGAACTCAAAGAGTACAACAATGTTATAGCACCAGCAGATAAAGCTATCGAATTGCAAAAAGCAAAACCGGACGATGCACCATATCGTTTAAAATTGGGCGCTTACTACGAAAGTCAGCAACCGAAAAAAGCCATTGGTGTTTTAGAAATTATGGTAGGGCTTTTCCCAGCTGAAGCTAAATATTGGGCTCAGTTAGGTCAGTTCTACATGTTGGATGAGCAATATGAAAAGGCATTAGAAACAATGCATATTGCTTACATTAATGGTTACCTAACAACGAAGAGTCAAATCTTAGTGTTAGCGCAACTTTATACTAACAACATGATTCCTTATCGTGCGGCTGTAGTACTCGAGAAACACATGAAATCAGGTTTGATTCCACGTGACGAGCGTATGCTTAAATTAATCGCTGCTTCTTGGCATCAAGCTAAAGAAACCAAAAGAGCGATTAAGTACTACGGTGAAGCTGCTGCTATCGAAAATAATGGTGAGCTGTACTATAAACAAGGTACATTGTCGTTTGAGCTAGAAAAACACAAGGATGCTATTAAAGCCCTTAAGTTAGCTTTAGAAGACAAAAAGCTGCGTAAACCAGAC
This sequence comes from Psychrobium sp. MM17-31, assembly GCF_022347785.1. Classification (NCBI taxonomy): domain Bacteria; kingdom Pseudomonadati; phylum Pseudomonadota; class Gammaproteobacteria; order Alteromonadales; family Shewanellaceae; genus Psychrobium; species Psychrobium sp. MM17-31. Next base: position 273,349 of record NZ_JAKRGA010000002.1, on the reverse strand, counting down.
AACGCTATGTTTACTCTAGCACAAGCATATTTCTACAATGGGCAATATAAAACTGCTCATCGAACAATGAAATCTATGCAAAATGCTAAAACACGAAGTGTTGCTAAGAATGCTAAGATTTGGGTTAAATACATTGAAGACACTGCAAAGCGTCGTAAAGTGAAAATTTAATTCATAACACATTCTAATTTGCTAAGATAAGCCCCGCCTCGTGCGGGGCTTTTTTTTGATTTTTTAAAGGGTAAAAAAATGAAGTTGATGAAACCGTTATTACTGTGTGGTGCCTTAGCGTTGGTAGGTTGTGACAACAGTTATCAAGTAGCGCAGCAGAATATAGCGGTGGAAATGCCAAATAAAGTGGCGGATGAGAATCAAAACTTTGCGCGGTTAGCAAAAGATTACTTTGAGCAGCATATCGCACTGAATCCAATCTATGCTCTTTATATTGGTGATTATTCGCATAATGGTGAGTTTGTGAATGATTTAACAGATGACTATTTAAAGCAGCGTCATGATTTAACCACTAAAACACTAGCTTTTTTAAATGGTTTATCTATTGAAAAGCTATCGCTAGAAAATCAAATAAGCTATCAAATTCTCAAGGGAAATTTACAAAACGAATTACAAGGTAATGCGTTCCCGAGTCACTTCTTACCTTTTTCACAGTTCGATTCGTTGATGAGCACTATGGCTCAACTCGGTTCTGGGCAGAGCGCTCAGCCGTTCAAAACGGCGCAGGATTATCGAGATTTTGCCCAGCGATTACGTGGTTACATCACATGGTTTGATTCCGCGAAACAGCGTTTAGCTGAAGGCGTTAACAATAAAGTTGTCCTGCCGCGAGTGCTCGTTAAGCGTCTCTTAGGGCAATTAGAAGCCCAAGTTGTCAAACAATCGCAAGACAGTATTTTCTATCAGCCAATTATAGAGATTGGTGATGACATCCCTCAATCAGAAGCTAATGCCATTCGTAAAACCTATGAATCTTTGATCGCAGATGAACTGATACCAGCCTATCAAGGATTAATCGATTTTATAAATGAAGATTATTTACCTCATACACGCGCAACAGATGGCTATGGCTCACTGCCTAACGGGTTACCGTGGTATCAATATCTAGCGAACACTCATACTACAACAACGATGGATGTTGCACAAATTCATGAGTTAGGGCTTATAGAAGTCAAGCGCATCTTAAAAGAGATGAATGGCATTCGCGAAAAAGTAGGTTTTGATGGCGACCTCAAAGCATTTTTTGAGCATTTAAGTAACTCACCACAATATTACTTTAGTGAAAAACAAGATTTAATAGACGGTTATCAAGAATTTAAAAAACGTATCGACAAGGTGCTACCACAATATTTCGGCGTAATGCCTAAATCACCTTACATCGTTAAGGCGGTGGAAGCGTTTCGAGAACAGAGTGCCGCAGGTGCTTCGTATATGCCGGGAAGTCCTGATGGTACTCGCCCTGGAGTATTTTATATCAATACCTATAACCTTAAAGCTCAGCCGAAATGGGGCATGATGACTTTATCGTTACACGAAGCGGCACCGGGTCACCATTTTCAGATCTCATTATCGCAAGAGCTTGAAGGTGTACCTGATTTTCAAAAGTTTGGTGGGCAAACTGCATTTATTGAAGGTTGGGCGCTATACAGTGAATATTTAGGTATTGAAATGGGGTTATTTGAAGATCCTTATCAATACTTTGGCAAGCTTGCGGACGAAATGCTTCGTGCCATGCGCTTGGTAGTCGATACAGGATTGCACGCAAAAGGTTGGAGTCGTGAGCAGGCCATTGCTTACATGCTTGCAAATTCTACTATGGCTGAGTCAGATGTGATTGCCGAAGTAGAACGCTATATGGCACTTCCGGGACAGGCACTGTCATACAAAATTGGTCAGTTAAAAATTATCGAACTGCGTAAGCGCGCTCAAGACAAACTTGGCAATAAGTTTGATATTAAAGAATTCCACAACCAAGTATTACTCGACGGTGCATTACCTCTTGCGGTACTGGAGTCTAAAATCGATCGATGGATAGCGACTAAATTAGCTAAATAGCGATGAAGTAACAAGTAGTAATGAAGTTAGTATTAGCACCCCTTGAAGGGGTTATCGATCATTTGGTTAGGCATTTACTCACCGAAATTGGTGGGTTTGATCTGTGTATCACCGAATTTATGCGAGTGTCTGACACCTTTATGCCTGAGCGTAGCTTTTATAAGTTGTGCCCAGAACTGCATAATGGTGGCTTGACACCTGCAGGTGTGCCTATTCGGATGCAACTGCTGGGGCAACATCCACAGTTGATGGCGGATCACGCTAACCGCGCCATTGAGCTTGGTAGCCATGGCATTGATTTGAATCTTGGCTGCCCTAGTAAAATTGTTAATTCTAACAAAGGTGGTGCGGTACTGCTCAAAGAGCCAGAAACTATCTATCACCTTGTTAAGGCAATGCGTGAGGGTATTGCACCTGAGCATATCTTCTCCGTAAAAATTCGTCTTGGTTGGGATGACGCTAATGCCGTCCATGAAATTAGTGATGCGATAATTAGTGCAGGGGCAAATGAGCTAACCATTCACGCTCGTACCAAGGTCGACGGTTATAAAAGTGATGCGATTAAGTGGGAAGCGATAGCGCCAATTGCGGCTAAAGGTGAAATTAGTCTAACTGCTAATGGTGAGATTTGGAGTCAGCAAGATGCGCTTGAATGCCAGTGTATGACAGGCTGTGAGAATCTAATGCTTGGTCGCGGCGCACTAGCATTGCCCAATTTAGCGGCGGTGATAAAAGGACAACAAGCACCTATGAGCTACGCCCAGCTGTTAGAGCTGCTTAGTCGTTACACCACTTTTGAGGTGGAGGGCGATAAAGGACTTTACTATCCCAATCGCATCAAACAGTGGCTGACTTACTTACGCCAGCAATACCCCGAAGCGAAAGAGCTCTTTGGTCAGATACGCACGTTAAACAAAACGCCGCAAATTGTTGATATCTTGGCAAGAGAACGCGACCGTTATAGCGTGCATATCAATTCTTAGTGATGGAAGAATCACCGTTTAGCGGTTTGTGACCCGAGCCGCTATCTTTTTTGTGACTACTAGTTTTCATCTGGTGGTCATTCCTTTATAATGTCGCGTCACAAAAAGAACCCTATGGGGATGGTTATGACAAAAATCGTGTGTTTATGCGGTTTGTAGCCCTCTCACATTAATTTTAAATTGCAACTTTAATAGAGTAAAACAATGGCAGATTTATCAAAATACAGAAATATTGGTATCTTCGCTCACGTTGATGCTGGTAAAACAACTACCACAGAACGTATCTTGAAGCTTACTGGTCAAATCCACAAAACTGGTGAAGTACATGACGGTGAGTCAACTACTGACTTCATGGATCAGGAAGCTGAGCGTGGTATTACTATCCAATCTGCAGCGGTAAGTTGTTTCTGGAACGACCACCGTTTAAACGTTATCGATACTCCTGGACACGTTGACTTCACAGTTGAAGTATACCGTTCTCTAAAAGTACTGGACGGTGGTGTTGGTGTATTCTGTGGTTCTGGTGGTGTTGAGCCTCAATCAGAAACTAACTGGCGTTACGCGAACGAATCTGAAGTTGCTCGTATCATTTTCGTTAACAAACTAGACCGTTTAGGTGCTGACTTCTACCGTGTTGTTAAGCAAACTCAAGACGTACTAGCTGCAAACCCATTAGTAATGGTTCTACCAATCGGTACTGAAGATCAGTTCGTTGGTGTTGTAGATCTACTAACTCGTAAAGCATACGTATGGGATGACTCAGGTCTTCCAGAAAACTACGAAATCCAAGACGTTCCAGCTGACATGGTTGACGACGTTGAAGAGTGGCGTGAAAAATTAATCGAGTCTGCTGTTGAGCAAGACGACGATCTAATGGAAGCGTACATGGAAGGTGAAGAGCCTTCAATGGAAGACATCAAGCGTTGTATCCGTAAAGGTACTCGTACAATGGACTTCTTCCCAACTTACTGTGGTTCTGCATTCAAAAACAAAGGTGTTCAATTAGTACTTGACGCTGTTGTTGATTACCTACCAAGCCCAACAGAAGTTGATCCACAGCCACTAACTGACGAAGAAGGTGAGCCTACTGGTGAAGTAGCAACTGTTGCTACTGACGAGCCATTACGTGCGTTAGCATTCAAAATCATGGATGACCGTTTCGGTGCCTTAACCTTCATCCGTATTTACTCAGGTGTAATGCGTAAGGGTGACACTATCCTTAACTCTGCAACTGGTAAGACTGAGCGTATCGGCCGTATGGTTGAGATGCAAGCTGACGAGCGTAACGAGTTAACTGAAGCGCAAGCCGGTGACATCATTGCTGTTGTTGGTATGAAGAACGTTCAAACTGGTCACACTCTATGTGATGCTAAAGTACCTTGTATTCTTGAAGCAATGGTATTCCCTGAGCCAGTAATCTCTATCTCTGTTAAGCCAAAAGATAAAGGTTCAACTGAGAAAATGGGTATCGCTATCGGTAAGATGGTTGCAGAAGATCCATCATTCCGCGTTGAAACTGACGAAGATTCAGGTGAGACTATCCTTTCAGGTATGGGTGAACTTCACTTAGACATCAAAGTTGACATCCTTAAGCGTACTTACGGCGTAGAGCTAGAAGTAGGTCAACCACAAGTAGCTTACCGTGAAACTATCACAGCTGAAGTTGAAGATAGCTACACGCATAAGAAACAATCTGGTGGTTCTGGTCAGTTCGGTAAGATCGATTACCGCATCAAGCCAGGCGAAGTTGGTTCAGGCTTCACTTTCTCATCTACCGTTGTTGGTGGTAACGTACCTAAAGAATTCTTCCCTGCAATCGAGAAAGGTTTCAAGGGTATGATGGACGAAGGTACTCTAGCTGGCTTCCCAGTATTAGACGTTGAAGTTGAACTTTACGATGGGGCTTTCCACGCAGTTGACTCATCAGCTGTTGCGTTCGAAATCGCTGCTAAAGGTGCATTCCGTCAATCGATTCCAAAAGCTGCTCCACAGCTAATCGAGCCAATCATGAAAGTTGACGTATTCACGCCAGACGATCACGTTGGTGACGTAATCGGTGACCTTAACCGTCGTCGTGGTATGATCAAAGATCAAATGGCTGGCGTAACTGGCGTTCGCATCAAAGGTGACGTACCTCTATCAGAAATGTTCGGTTACATCGGTTCACTACGTACAATGACTTCAGGTCGTGGTCAGTTCTCTATGGAGTTCTCACACTACAACCCATGTCCACAAAACGTAGCTGAAAAAGTTATCGAAGAAGTTAAAGCTGCTAAAAAATAATTTTTAGTTAAATGCTTTACTCAAAGCCCCGCTAAGGCAACTTAGCGGGGCTTTTTATGTTCAGGATGAACGGTATCGAGCGGTGCCATGGATGGCAAGGAGCCGATATGTTCACGACTAAATGGATTTAGGAGTTAGAGTGAAGCAGGAGCTAGAGCCGAGGATGAATGGTCAAGATTCTGAACTCCTGAGAATCTATGTACTTACATCCATGTAAGCAATCGAGCGGCGCCACGGATGACAAGGAGCCGATATGTTTATGAGGGATAGCTTGGAACAGCGCCATTGCAGATAATCTGCTCTTTTAGACAATTAGGATGAGAACTTTATGAATACACGACAAGCTCACTGGCAGCAAGTTTACAGCACCAAAGATACCCAGCAATTGAGCTGGTTTCAGCAAAGCGCAGCGCAGTCATTAGCGTATATAATGCAGAGCGAGTTAGATAAATCTGAGGCTATTATCGATATTGGGGGCGGGGCGTCAGTCTTGGTAGATGAGCTATTAGCCCTAGATTACAGCAATGTTAGCGTATTAGATATTTCATCGCAGGCTCTTGAAGTTGCTAAATCACGCCTTGCTAAGCAAGCTGAAAGGGTAGACTGGTTAGCGATAGACTTATTGAACGCTGAATTTAATACCGGACAATTTAGCATATGGCACGATCGCGCGGTATTTCATTTTTTGACGAGTGAGAACGATAAGGCCTCCTATCGACAACAGCTTAATAATGCCCTTAAAGTGGGTGGATATGCGATTATTGCTACTTTCGATATCGGTGGGCCAACTAAGTGCAGTGGTATCGATATTGTACAATACAGTTGGCAGACGCTAGCAGACTTCGTTGGTGATAGTTTCGAACTAGTAGCACATTGTAATGAAAGCCACATTACGCCTTTCGATATAACGCAGCAATTTACCTACTGCTTGTTTCGAAAAGTCGCTTGATAAGCCTATCAACAGCGCCAAATTTTAAGTATTATTTGCGCTTAATACCTATTACTTTAGATTGCTTATGAGTCTTGAATTATCGTCATTACAACAGCATTGCTTAGCTGGCATCGGGATCCCGCAGTTTCAATCGCGATTGAAATTGGCATCGATGACGACAGAAATAGAATCTGAGCAAGTTAAAATAGAACAGCCTTCTATAAATCGAGAGGGGACTCCTGCCACTCAGGTTGCCGAAGCACAGGCTCCGTATAACAAGTCTGCTTATCAAGCGCCTGCACATTTATTATCTCAGCTAGAAAAGGTATTAAATTATGTCGCTAAGGAATCTTCGCAACAAAACATTTCATGGCAGGTTAATGTTGATGCTAGCGAAATTCAATGGCGTGACAATGAGCTGCAATTACCGCCGTTAGAGGCGGTATTTAGCACGCCGTCATTGAAGAAATCACTATGGACGCTTCTTAGTGAGCTTTCAGATAAGCAGTAGCTATGACTATCAGTTTTCTTCCTTTTACTAGAGATGATGTGGATGCTATCTATCAAATAGAAACTGCCGCACAGTCACATCCAATGTCACTTTCTGTAATGCATTCTTGTTTGGGAAAACGCTATTTCAATGCTGCTATCTATGTTGATGACTGCCTCGCAGGTTTTTACATCGGCGATATTGTAGTGGATGAGTCATCACTTATCGAAATCTGTATTTCTCCTAAATTTCAGGGACAAGGCCTGGGTCGACAATTACTCGACCACTATTTGGGCCAAGCGAAAGAGCGCGGCGCGATGAGTTGTTGGTTGGAGGTACGAGAGTCGAATGTTGCTGCTCATCAACTCTATCAATCGATGGCATTTAATGAAGTCGATCGCCGTATTAATTATTATCCGACGGCTAATGGTAAGGAAGATGCCATTATCATGAGTTATATCCATTTCTAGTTTATAACCTTTAGGGCTACAGAGAATAGGACACAAAAAAGCCCGCGGGAGAGCATGCGGGCTTTAATAAACGACTTATATATTGTTACTTAAGCTGGGAATAACTGCGTTAGCTTAGTGGCTAGCATCATATTACCAATGGCTTTTACTTTACCCATCATAAAAGCAGTCATACCGTTAACGCTACCATCCAGCAGGCCTTTTAATGTATCGCTAGCCAGTTGTAGGGTAACTGATGGATCATCGTGCTCACCGGCTTCGATAGCGTACTCGCCATCTTTAACGATTAGGTGAAACAGTTCGCCTTCTAAATCAAATTGAAACACTTCATCTAAACCAGCCGCTGCATTGGCATCAAATTTACTAGCTAGGATTTCTTTATATTCTGCTACGCTCGACATAATTTTTCCTTATTATTCTTTATGTTGCTAAAGCTTAATTGTTATCGGTGCCATCAATAAATTATTATCAAACACCTATTAGAGTATTAACTCTAGTTGTGAACTTAACACGAATTTTCAACGATGCAAATGAATATTTAAACATTTGTTTTAATTTGGTTGTGAATGCTTTGTTAGTGATAAACCACAGTCTTGGTAAAACATCGTACAACTCAGTGCAAAATCCGTTATAATCGCCGCCATTAAATTTTTACGAACACTATTTGCTATAGAGATTTCTATGACGCCTTTTGAAACTTCCGTCAATAAACGACGTACCTTTGCGATCATTTCGCATCCCGATGCCGGTAAAACTACCATCACCGAAAAAGTATTATTATTCGGACAAGCGCTACAAAAAGCGGGTACGGTAAAAGGTAAAAAGTCTGGTCAGCACGCAAAGTCTGACTGGATGGATATGGAAAAAGAGCGTGGTATCTCTATCACGACCTCGGTAATGCAGTTCCCTTACAAAGATTGTCTTATCAACTTACTTGATACACCGGGACATGAAGATTTCTCGGAAGATACTTACCGTACTCTAACGGCGGTAGATTCGTGTTTGATGGTAATAGATGCAGCGAAAGGTGTAGAGGCACGCACCATTAAATTGATGGAAGTAACACGTTTGCGTACGACGCCTATCGTGACTTTCATGAATAAACTTGACCGTGATACACGCGATCCGCTTGAGTTAATGGATGAAGTTGAAGACGTACTTGATATCGCTTGTGCACCTATTACATGGCCGATTGGCATGGGTAAAGAGTTCAAAGGTATTTATAACCTACTAACTGATGAAACCGTGCTATACCAAACTGGTCAGGGGCACACCATTCAAGAAGTTCGTACAATCAAAGGCTTAGATAACCCAGAGCTGGATGAAGAAATCGGTTACTACGCTGAAGAACTGCGTGAAACTATGGAACTAGTGCAAGGCGCATCTAACCCATTTGATTTAGAAATGTTCTTAGCAGGTGAGTTAACACCTGTATTCTTCGGTACTGCGATGGGTAACTTCGGTGTCGATCACATGCTAAATGCTTTCGTTGATTGGGCACCAACTCCAGTAAATCGCGTGACTGAACAACGTGAAGTCGAAGCGACAGAAGAGAAATTCTCAGGCTTCGTATTTAAGATTCAAGCTAACATGGATCCTAAGCACCGTGACCGCATCGCATTCATGCGTATTTGTTCGGGTAAATACGAGAAAGGCATGAAAATGAAGCACGTGCGTATCGGTAAAGACATCAATGTTTCTGACGCATTGACCTTTATGGCGGGAGATCGTGCTCATGCTGATGGCGCGACTTCTGGCGATATTATCGGTTTACATAATCACGGTACTATCCAGATCGGTGATACTTTCACTCAAGGTGAGATGCTGAAATACAGCGGTATTCCAAACTTCGCGCCTGAGCTATTTCGTCGTATTCTGCTTAAAGATCCATTGAAGATGAAGCAGCTGCAAAAAGGTCTAATTCAGCTATCAGAAGAAGGCGCGGTACAGGTATTTAGACCACTGCGTTCAAACGAATTAATCCTAGGTGCGGTCGGTATTCTTCAGTTCGACGTAGTTGTTGCTCGTCTGAAATCAGAATACAAGGTTGAGGCGATTTATGAACCTGTATCTGTTGCAACAGCACGTTGGGTTGATTGTGAAGATCCAATCAAGCTAGAGAAGTTTAGAAAGAAAGCTTTCGATAACTTGGCATTAGATGGCGGTGATAACCTAACTTACATTGCGCCAACAATGGTGAACTTGAATTTAGCTTACGAGCGTTATCCTGAGATTACGTTTAGAGAGACAAGAGAAAATTAGTCAACAGCAATAGGTTGAGTGACAATTTAGGCCGCTATTTATCGTCTGAAATTAGAAATTGACCGATAAAAAAATCATGGATGATTTTTAGCATTTTCTGCACGGACGCAGGTTAAATGCGTTATCGAGCAGTCAATTTATCATTTCAGAATCAACGATAAATTTGCGGTTCGCCTTTCTTTTGGTTACTTTTCTTTGGCGACGCAAAGAAAAGTAACTGATGTGCTCTCACCAGAGTTTAATTGAGCGCATTACTTTCCTAGCACATCATAAATTCCTCAGACTTTTGTTGCCTCGCTGAATCTGTAATTAAGTTTTTAGAGTTGCGAGTTACTTGTGAAAGAAGAACATTACTTCATCGACACCCACTGTCACCTAGACTTCGACCGCATCGGCGATCTCAACGATGTGTTATCACAAAGTAACGCTGAAAATGTGCGTCAGTTTGTTGTGCCTAGTGTCAATGCCGATAATTGGCAACGAGTGTTGGAATTATCAAAAGTGCACACTGCTATTTACGCCGCCTTGGGTGTGCATCCCTATTTCTTAAGTGATGATAATCAGCTTAATGAGCTCGGCAAGCTAGCGACAGCACAGCGAGATAATATAGTCGCTATTGGCGAAATTGGCCTAGATGGTGCGTTAGACATCTCACTTGAAACGCAACTTTCAGTTTTAAAGCCACAACTTAAACTTGCGAAAGAATTAGCGCTTCCGGTGATTTGTCACGGCCACAAAGCCTATGATGCACTGCTCAAGCAATTACGCATCTATCAGTTGCCACGTGGTGGTGTTATTCACGCATTTGCAGGTAGCTTACAGCAGGCGACAGCCTTTATTGATTTGGGTTTTTACATTGGTGTCGGTGGCAGCATTACCTATCCGCGAGGGCATAAACTGCGCAGTGTGATTGAGCAATTACCGCATGATCGCTTGCTACTTGAAACTGATAGTCCTGATATGCCGCTTCATGGCTTTCAAGGGCAAGTTAACTTCCCGCATCGCATTCCACTGATTGCACAGATACTGGCAGACACACTGGATATGTCAGTCACGCAAGTTGCTTATTTGACGAGCAAAAATGCGAAATCTCTCTTTAATCTCCCGAACGCTGATTCGCCTCAAAGCTAGTTTTTACAACAAATGTGATCATGGCGATGGTAACGCTTAGGAAAACTGGTTACATTGAGTTTTATTATGAATTACGCCGTAGTTAGCAGTAATTTAGTTCCCAATTTTGAGAGAAAAATGACCGATTTAGAAAGAGCCGCTTGTTACGGTATTCAGCTGATGGATCTCACGACCTTAAGTGACGATGACACCGCTGAAAAAGTCGAGGCTTTGTGTCAAAAAGCGATTACTGATGCGGGCAATACCGCTGCAGTTTGTATTTATCCGCAGTTTATTCAAACAGCTAAGGCGAAGCTAGCCGAGCTAAATGCTAGCAATGTACTCGTTGCTACCGTGACAAACTTTCCACACGGCAATGGTGACGTGCAAGTTGCAGTTAAAGAGACACAACAAGCCGTTGAGTTAGGGGCCGATGAAGTCGATGTTGTGTTTCCATACCGCGCATTTCTAGCGGGTAACGAGCAAGTCGGTCATGATTTAGTGGCACAATGTAAAGCGGCTTGTGGCGATAAGGCATTGCTGAAAGTCATTCTTGAAACTGGCGAAATGAAATCACCAGAGCTGATTAAGAAGGCTAGTTTAATTGCTATCGATGCTGGTGCTGATTTTATTAAGACATCGACTGGCAAGGTTGCAGTAAATGCTACGCTAGAAGCGGCTGAGCAAATGCTACAAGCAATTAGCGAAACAGGTGGCAAGTGCGGTTTTAAAGCGGCCGGCGGCGTTAAGAGTAGTGAAGATGTAGCTGCGTACTTATCGCTAACTGAATCGATTTTATCGAGTGAGTGGATTACACCAAAACACTTTAGATTTGGTGCCAGTAGCTTGCTCAATAACTTATTGGCGACATTAAATAATCAAGCAATCGACACCAACAGTGTCGGTTACTAATTGTTGATTTAGGAATTTATACGATGAAACGCGTAACTATTATGATGTTAGACTCGCTAGGCATTGGCGCTAGCGATGATGCTAAAGATTTTGGCGATGAAGGTTCAAACACCTTAGGTGCTATTGCTAAAGCATGTGCAGCTGGTGAGGCAGAAGTTAACCGTCAAGGTCCTTTGACAATTCCTAACTTAACTAAACTTGGCTTGTCACACGCTTGCTTAGAAAGCTCTGGCTACTTCCCAGAAGGAAATGACCAAGCAACCGCGCCAATTGGTCAGTACGGTTTCGCCGCTGAAATCAGCACTGGTAAAGATACGCCAAGTGGTCACTGGGAGATTGCTGGCGCGCCAGTATTATTCGACTGGGGGTATTTCACTGAAAAAGAAAATTCATTCCCACAATCGTTGATTGATACCATCGTTGAGCGTTGCGATTTACCTGGTATTTTAGGTAACTGTCACGGCTCAGGTACAACGATTCTTAGCGAACTTGGCGAAGAGCACATGGCGACAGGTAAGCCAATTTTCTATACGTCAAGCGACAGCGTATTTCAAATTGCAGCACATGAAGAAACCTTTGGTTTAGAGCGCTTATTAGAAGTCTGTCAGGTAGCACGTGAAGTGCTTGATGAATACAACATTGGCCGCGTTATCGCTCGTCCATTCGTTGGCGCAGATAAGACCTGTTTCGAGCGTACAGGTAATCGTCGTGATTTATCGGTACTGCCACCATCAAAAACGCTTCTTGATTACGCTAAAGATGCGGGCAATGAAGTCGTGAGTATTGGTAAAATCGCCGATATCTACGCGCAGCAGGGCATAACCAAGAAAGTTAAAGCTACTGGTCTTAAAGATTTATTCGACGCGACTTTAGCCGCTCATAAAGACGCGCCAGAGAACGCCATTGTATTTACTAACTTTGTAGATTTCGATTCAGCCTATGGTCACCGCCGCGATATCGCAGGTTATGGCGCGGCGTTAGAGTATTTTGACTCACGCTTACCTGAATTTATGGCGCAAATGGCAGATGACGATTTATTAGTGTTAACAGCAGATCACGGTTGTGATCCAAGCTGGCCGGGCAGTGATCACACACGTGAACACATCCCAGTAATTTTTTATAGCCCATCAATGCAGGGTGGATTTGTTGGCAAGAGAGAGACTTTTGCCGATATTGGTCAAAGCATTGCAACCTACTTAAATTTACCTGCATTAGCTTACGGTAAATCATTTTTATAATTTAAATTTTTTGAAAGGTTAAACAATTATGGCGACTCCGCATATTAACGCTCCAGAAGGCGCATTTGCTGAAGATATTCTATTACCGGGCGATCCACTGCGTGCAAAATACATCGCAGAGACTTTTTTAACTGACGTTGAGCAAGTAAACGACGTGCGTAACATGTTTGGTTACACTGGCTACTACAAAGGTAAGCGCGTTTCTGTAATGGGTACTGGTATGGGTATCCCGTCTATTTCTATTTACGCGAAAGAGCTAATTACCGAGTACGGCGTTAAGCGTTTACTACGTGTTGGTAGCTGTGGCGCTGTATCTACAGACGTTAAAGTTCGCGATATTATCGTAGCTCAAGGCGCTTGTACTGACTCTAAAGTTAACCGTGCCCGTTTCCAAGATCACGACTATGCAGCGATCTCTGATTTCGGTATGTTAAGCAATGCAGTAACTGCGGCGAAAGAAAATGGTATCGATGTAGCTGTTGGTAATGTTTACACAGCTGACTTATTCTACACACCACAACCAAGCATGTTCGACACTGTTGAGAAGATGAATGTACTAGGTGTTGAGATGGAAGCTGCTGGTCTATACGGCGTAGCGGCTGAGTTTGGCGCTAAAGCATTATGTATCGTGACAGTATCTGATCACATCCGTACCGGTGAAGAAACGACTGCTGAAGAGCGTCAGTTAACCTTCAATGGCATGATCGAAATTGCACTTGAGTCCCTTCTTAAAGACTAAGAGTTTAAAGACTAATACTTAAGCGTCTTTTCTCAAGGCAATAAAAAAACCAGTGAATATTCACTGGTTTTTTTATATCTACGTTTTTTATATATAATTTTTATCTTTAAGACTCTTTGATTTCTTGCTGTTCGCTGCGCTCTTTACGACGATATTTGTTGAGTAAGTCTCGCAGCTGATATTTAGCGCGTTTCTGCGATAGAGCGCGGGCAAGTAAAATACCGATAAGACCAGCCAGCAATAACGACCAGCGTTGCCATTCTAATTGCTGTTGCTGAATTTCAACTATCGGCTGCACGAAAACATCTTGGTTTAAGCGAAGTCGTAAATAGCCCAGTAATGCATCTTGACGAATTTCTTCTGCCAACATAATAGTTGGACCTACTGGTGGCACCGTTGATTCAGCCATTAAGGTGCCGTCGCTGCGGTGGATCCACACGCCGTTGATCAGCGGTGATTCATTAAGGGTTTGGGCTAACCACTGTAGTTGCTGCTGATCGTTAAGCTTTAATCCCATAGTGGCGGCGAGTGCCAATTGCTGCTTTAGAATACCCGATACCGAAGCTTCTTGTTGTGCACGCATCTCTTTCGACTGTTGTTGGGAGTGCCAAAGGAGTGAGGCAAGGCCAGCGACTAACACTAGCGCCAGCGAGAACTGGGACAATCGCCTAATAATTATTTGCTTATTTAACGAATTCTTTTTCATACACTTTCCAACAAATACCATCCCTGAAATATTCAATAAACTCATTTCAATTAAAGCATATTTTAAACGCTTGTCTGTAATTGAATGTAATAGGACGCTTTTAAATAATCTAAAAAATCCACTAAATGGGCATATTAAAACAAATCCATTTTTGCTAGTTTAACCGACATTGTAAAGATTTGGCTACTTGGGATAGGCGCAGTGTCACAAAAACAGTTTTATAGTATTGAAAATAAAGATATTTACCAATTGATTACCACTGAGCTTGCTGTAGGAGCTAGCGTGCTTTTTTCTAACAAGGTTGCTCAATTAGCCATGAGTTCTTTGCCATTAGCGGGAATGCAGCTTTGTGAGCCATCGGTGGAGAGTGATATCGCGGTTCAGCACTTCGCTATTTTGGGCAGTGACATTACAAGCGATTTTATCAGCCAGCTAGTTGCTAATACTGATAGTGACTCGTGGCAGTTAGGCGCGCTGACAAAACACCTTGATGTTTCCCGCGTTGATGTTTCGTACAGTGTTCACCTAACCAGTGCGCAGCTAAAGTCATTACAACAATTATGTATTACGCATAAGCTTGATGTGATTGAATTAACTGCCAAACCAACGCTATTAAAGCCTGGTCTTGTTGTGCTTGATATGGATTCAACGAGTATTACCATTGAGTGTATCGATGAAATTGCTAAATTGGCTGATGTTGGTAAACAAGTTGCGGAAATTACAGAATTGGCGATGCAAGGGAAACTCGATTTCTCCCAAAGTTTGCGTTCACGAGTCAGTAAACTCAGAGGGATTGAAGTGTCGTTATTAGATACCATCGCCAATGATTTACCATTAATGCCCGGTATGAAAGAGTTGGCGCAGGCGTTCAAGAGCCATGGCTGGCGCGTTGCTATCGCATCGGGTGGTTTTACTTACTTTGCCGACAACCTAAAGGCATTGTTAGGCTTAGATGCCGCAGTGTCAAATACCTTGGTTATTGAAGACGGTAAGCTAACTGGCGAAGTGGCTGGCACCATTGTCGATGCACAAGTAAAAGCAGATACCGTTGAAGCCCTTGCTAAAGAATACGACATTGAAATGTCGCAAACTATTGCCATTGGCGATGGCGCAAATGATTTGGTCATGATGGAAAAGGCCGCATTAGGCATTGCCTATCACGCAAAACCTCTGGTGCAAGAACAAGCTGATGTGGCAATTAACTCAGGCGATTTACGCAGTGTTATCGCGCTCCTATCTAGATAACACTTACTAAAGGCCTACCTGCAATAAAGTACGCAAGTCATGCAGTGCGTTAGGTGCAATTAAAGCGTTGACGCACTTCACTCATAATATCGACGATTTCAGCAGTGGCAACCACCGCGTCTAATTCAGCTTGAAGTTGTCGCGTCTTAAAACTCGCTTGTTTTGCCGCGTAGATAATTTCTCGTGAAAACGCCTTGTAATTCATTTTTGGACTGCGACTCATGCTAATACGCAGTGCAAAAAGCTGTCCTTCTTTAGTGGCGCTTTCAATGAATTCACAATGCTCTTGGGCACTGGTGAAACTCTCGAATTGGTGGGTCAAGGTTCGGTAATCTTGCCCTTCGTTAATCAATTGCACGTACACTTCTTTACTAGCCGCTGGCGAATTAGCGGCCAACTGCATTAAGGTATTGCCAAAGATCTCTTTAAACAGGTTATTTTGAGAAATTGGTGACATATCACAATGACTGTCGATTGAAGATAGCACCGAAAATAAATTAAACAGCGGATTGTGCTGTGACGGTGTCACGACCTGCGAGATCCGATAGCTGTTTTGCATCTTCGAAATCATAATGATTAACGAGCTGATGTAATGACAATACTGCAGGATCAGCGATTTTGTGAAATTAGCTGGTGGTGCAATCTGCGCTGTTAACTTGTGCTGGTTGCCTTTAATAATTCGATACACTGCTTTTGGACCAAATTCCGTTTCAGGGGTAATGGAGATTTTCAGGTTGAGGATTTTCCCCTCGTTGGCAACTCGCATCACTTCATAATGCAAAACGGTGTCTTCTGGTTGTTTACCCGCCTTGTTAAAAATAGGGATTACCATATTCAAGATATCACCTTTTTTAACGTCAAAGGTTTCACTCATATTCACTTGAATACCGTGCACCGAAAAATCGACCGTCATGCCTGCAAACTGTTTACGCTTGTGTAAAACGCTGACCTTGGTTTGATAGTTAAAGCGATCTTCACGGCGATTACTCATGGTCATAATACTGGTTTCAATCAGTTTAATGCCTGAGTCTTTCGTGTCTTTGTGACCGAATTGCTGCAGCTGATTAATGCGCGTTTCTGTTGGCTTGCGCATGCGATAATGTTTAAAGCTATCACCTGTGGCAATTTCAAATAGATAAGCCATGACTTCGATATCGTGAAGTTTAAGCAGGTGACGATGCTGCTCAAGGGTCGATTTTTCTTTGAGTACTAAGTGCTGTGGAAGCACGTCAGGCATATGCCATTCGTAGTCTTTTACGTCACTAACGTATAGCTGATAAACCTTCCAACTGTCTTTGCTGGCACCAAATTGCATAAACAAGTCAGTGAGGCCAGTTTGTTCTAGCTCGTATTCTGTGGCGCTGTAGAAAAACTTGCGCCCTTTGGCAATATGGGTAAAGCAAAATAACAAGATTGGTTTTTCTGGATGGCCATTGTCCAATGCTTGTTGAATACGATCATGCGAAATGAGCGATGAAATGCGCAGCATATTGTTGTGAGTGTGCCAGTAACTAAGCAGATTCTTGTTTTCAAAATTACTTAGCGCGAACATTGGTAAATAAGTGTCTTCTTGCCGTTCGAAGAAAATAGGTAAGCCAGACATTTTATTGAGATGAATGTATTGATAGCCCAATGAGCGAACCGCTTCAATAATGTGCTCAACATCGGTGGATGATGACGGGCGCTCTTTTTTAATGAATTTAGTTAATACTTCATCGACATCCGTTTGTTGGTGTACGCGATGTAAATTAAACCAATGCTGATCGCCATTAGAGTGGGCATCGATAACCTTGTAACTTAAATCAAGAGATACTGGGTTGTCATCGGGTTGCTCAATTTCAACAAACTCGACAGAAAGTAAATCACCTACTGCGATTTTATAGGTATTTGTCAGTTTGATTTTAGCGCCATGAGTCGACATGTTCGTCGTTAAGCCGTGAATAGTTCGTCCGTTGGCCAGACGCACCTTAACACGGGTTAAGATGTTAATACGCTCTTCGATTCGTGGGTTAAGATTAGTTAGGCTGATTTTTCTCGCGAAGTTTGGCGGAATGACAATTTCTTCAGGGGCGATATCAGCTTCTTCAGCGGCATTTTTAGTAGCGCTAAGGCTTTTGTTTTTGAGCTCGTTGCGGCGCGCTTCATCTTCGCGTTGCTGTTTTTCACGATAACTGTTTTTGGCGTTGGTAACTTCTTCAAAGACACCCATGGTGAACTTGCCATATACGGAAATCGCTTCTTCAAATACATTAAGTGCTACATCATCAAGGTGGTGATTAAGCCCTTCATGGGGATGTTCAAAACACGGTGCGTCAACGCGGCCACGCAAATCTATCACGCGATTGCAATCGTTGTATAAACGGTTAACCTCCATCTTAACGAGGAAGCGGCGTGATTTAGAAATGTCACGAGTAACATGCTCAAAACGCTCGTTAAAATTAGCGTCTCGATAATAGGGAATCAGCTTTTTTATTAATGCTTGATCAGCGTCTACCGACATAAACTCAATAAAATCCGTATTTAAAAGGTCACAAAACTGGTAAATTAGCGGCAATAAATTGGCACTAAATAACAACTGAAATAGAAATTGCCAAAAAATTAGACATTAATTGGTTATATTTCAGTTTTTTATACTATATCTTCGTTAAATAAAGCAATTAATGTGCCTCAATAAATTCTAAGTTAATTAAAAATTATGGCTAAAGCAAAAACAATTTATGTCTGTAATGATTGCGGCACCGAACATTCACGTTGGCAAGGCCAATGTAATGGCTGTAAGGAATGGAATACCATTACCGAAGCTGTGCAAGCACCCAAAGCACAAGACGCTCGTAGTGCACGTTATTCAGGATATGCAGGCAGCGGTAGCAGTCAGGTTCAAACACTCTCTGATATCTCCTTAAATGAACTACCGCGCATCGGTAGTGGCTACTCTGAGCTCGATCGTGTGCTTGGTGGCGGTATAGTGCCGGGTTCGGCTATTTTGATTGGTGGTAATCCGGGCGCAGGTAAGAGTACCTTGCTATTACAGGTGATGTGTGGCCTTGCCAATTCGATGGGAGCGCTTTATGTCACTGGTGAGGAATCACTACAACAAGTAGCGATGCGTGCCAATCGTTTAGGGTTGCCAACGGATAAGCTGCAAATGCTGTCGGAAACTTCGGTTGAAGCCATTTGTGATATTGCCCGTAAAGAGCAGCCAAAGATAATGGTTATCGACTCGATTCAAGTTGTGCATGTAGCGGATATTCAATCGGCGCCGGGCAGTGTGGCGCAGGTGCGTGAATCGGCGGCGTTTTTAACCCGATTTGCTAAGCAGTATGGCGTAGCGATTTTCCTTGTTGGTCATGTGACTAAAGATGGCACCTTGGCGGGACCTAAGGTGTTAGAGCATTGTATTGATTGTTCTATCTTGCTTGATGGCTCGACTGATAGTCGTTTTAGAACCATGCGCAGTCATAAAAACCGTTTCGGTGCGGTGAATGAGCTAGGCGTTTTTGCTATGACGGGCAAAGGGCTAAAAGAGGTGACCAACCCATCGGCGATTTTCTTATCTCGTGATGATGAAGAAAGCCCCGGCTCTGTGGTTTTAGTTATTTGGGAAGGAACCCGTCCGCTACTGGTGGAACTACAAGCGCTGGTGGACTATTCACAAATGCCAAATCCAAGGCGTATTGCCGTTGGTTTAGAGCAAAACCGACTAGCGATGTTACTGGCAGTATTGCATCGTCACGGTGGGTTACAGATGTCAGATCAAGACGTTTTCGCCAATGTTGTTGGTGGGGTGCGCGTCGCTGAAACTGCTGCCGATTTAGCATTACTTTGCGCTATGGTATCGAGCTTTAAAAATTATGCTTTGCCACATAATTTGGTGATTTTTGGTGAAGTTGGTCTAGCGGGAGAAATTCGCCCTGTACCAAGTGGTCAAGAGCGCCTAAATGAAGCGGCTAAGCACGGCTTTACCCGTGCCATAGTACCAATGGGTAATGTACCAAAAACAGCGCCAAAAGGAATGCAGGTAGTTGGCGTCAAGAAGCTTTCAGAAGCACTCGATGCTATTTTCTAACGGGCTAGTAGTCCTAAATCGCGATTGAGCAATTCATCGTTGGCGAGGTTAAGCTGAATTAATCGTTTGAGCTCGCTGACACTATCGATATCAATATGATGACAATCCATACCTAGGTGTGAATTTTCGATGTGAACGACGGTTGATTCCATCACGATTTTTCGCCCTTGCTCTAATGTCATAATCAAGGTTGCTTCATCGTTAAGATTGATATGCGCAGAGCTTGGTTGCGTACATAAGAAACCGTGCATCGATAAATCTAGTACTTGCACCGTATGGCTTTCACCATTGCAAATGAGTTTAGCGTCGTGGCTAAATAAGACACGTTGAAAAATGCGTTTCTCTTCCATAACCACCTCTAACAAAAAATTAGTCTAGTTTTATAAACTTAGCGCTTGCGCGAGGGGAATGCAAATTACTAAGGCATTAAAGAAAAAAAGGAGCGATTGACTCAGTCAATCGCCCCTTTTTAACAGCTTAATTTCTCATTAAGAAATACGCTTGTATTTAATGCGATGTGGATTGACAGCCGCTTCGCCAAGCTCTTCTTTTAGCCACTTCTCATAATCTGAGTAAGCACCTTCGAAGAAGTTGATTTTGCCTTCATCGCGGTAATCGATGATGTGGGTTGCGATACGGTCGAGGAACCAACGGTCATGGGAAATAACCATGGCACAGCCAGGGAATTCCAGTAGGGCATCTTCTAGCGCACGCAGCGTTTCAACGTCAAGATCATTGGTTGGCTCATCGAGTAGTAACATGTTGCCGCCAGCTTTTAATAGCTTGGCTAAATGCACACGGTTGCGCTCACCACCCGACAATTCACCGATGCGTTTTTGTTGATCAGAGCCTTTAAAGTTAAAGCGGCCAACGTAAGCACGTGATGGGATCTGAATGTTGCCAACAGTTAAGATATCTTGATCTTCGGCGATTTCTTGGAATACGGTGTTGTTCTCATCCATGTCGTCACGGAACTGATCAACACTCGCTACTACCACAGTTTCACCAACGGTGATTTCACCTGAGGTTGGTTGCTCTGTGCCGCTGATCATCTTAAACAGCGTTGATTTACCCGCGCCGTTTGCACCAACGATACCAACGATAGCGCCTTTGGGAATACTCAGGCTTAAGTCATCGATAAGCACACGGCCATCGAATGACTTGTTGAGGTTTGTAATATCAAGCACCTTGTCACCTAGGCGAGGACCCGGTGGAATGAACAGCTCATTGGTTTCATTACGCGCTTGGTAATCTGTGTTGTTAAGCTCTTCGAAACGCGCCATACGCGACTTGCTTTTCGCTTGACGTGCTTTCGGGTTAGAGCGCACCCATTCAAGCTCTTTGGCAATCGATTTTTGACGGGCTTTCTCAGTCGCTTTCTCTTGCGCAAGACGCGCATCTTTTTGCTCAAGCCAGCTTGAGTAGTTACCTTCCCAAGGAATACCTTGGCCACGGTCAAGTTCTAAGATCCAACCAGCAACGTTATCTAAGAAATAACGGTCATGGGTAATGGCCACAACAGTGCCAGTGTAATCGTGTAAGAAGCGCTCTAACCAAGCAACTGATTCAGCATCCAAGTGGTTGGTAGGCTCATCGAGTAACAGCATGTCTGGTTTTTCGAGTAATAGACGACACAGTGCAACACGGCGACGCTCACCACCAGAAAGTACTTTAATTTTTTGTTCCCATTCAGGAAGGCGTAGGGCATCGGCTGCGCGCTCTAGGGCGTGCTCTAGGTTGTGACCGTCAGTTGCCTGAATTAAGGCTTCAAGTTCACCTTGCTCTTTAGCTAGCGCATCAAAGTCAGCGCCTTCTTCAGCATAAGCAGCGTATACTTCGTCAAGACGCGATAGTGCATTTTTCACTGGTGCGAAGGCTTCTTCAACGGCTTCGCGTACTGTTTGCTCTTCGTCGAGTACTGGCTCTTGCGGTAAGTAACCGATACGAATATCAGCTAGTGGACGCGCTTCACCCTCGATCTCAGTATCTAGGCCAGCCATGATTTTTAATAGGGTTGATTTACCCGCACCGTTTAGACCGAGTACACCGATCTTAGCGCCGGGGAAAAAACTCAGAGAAATGTCTTTAAGAATATGTCGCTTTGGTGGCACTACTTTACCAACGCGATTCATCGAGTAAATGAATTGAGCCATTGAATGTCCTAATTAGTGTTTTTTACAATGGCTCTAGTGTAAACAATATTGTGATTAGCTAACAGCATAATTACGGCGAGATTTTAGCAATCCGACAGCAAAGAGTAATACTGCAGCAACCAGCGTATAAATTGGCATTTTAGCTTGCCAGCTAGCGCTGCTTTTTACGCCAAAGTAATCAAAATAAACCATCGCATGGGCAGGTCCCACATACCAAAGTGCTGGATAGATAACCTCAAATGTGCGGGTGGTTTTCGTTAGACTCGACAGTGCAAATGCCAACGCGCTAATAAAGCTAGTAGCAATGAGCATTTGCAGCGCAATCAACCATTCGCCAGTCACCAGCATTCGAACCAGTGCGCCACTTGTCGTTAGTAATAACAGTAAAGTTGCAGCAGAGACTACGCTGAGAGCTTGACGCTGGATGGAAAAATCACAGTAGCCCATTAGTGCTTGTGTATTAGCGAGGCGAGAGCGAATACCAATTGGGGAAAGTACCAGCACACAAAGTAGCCAACTAAGGGGAATTACTACGGTGTTGAGTGTTGTCATTGGCACCGCCACTTGTGCAATGTTGACACCGATTATCGCAAGGTACCAATATTTCGATAACCCCTTGAGCATTAATAGCAGCTCTAACCGCATTTGGCGGGTGAAGCTGCTGAAATTGGTCAGTGACAGCAGCAGTTTATCGGCAAGCGAACCTATAGCGGTAAGTTTATTGTCGATAAATGATGAAGAGGTTTTACTGCTGCTTACTGCGGTATTTGCGAATCTATCGAAGAAGGTTACTGCTAGGGTAAATGCAACTATGCCGATAGCTAGTATGGGTAAAGCGCCCACTATAAAGTCGCTAGAAAGGGCTATGCCGTCCCACACAAAAGTTGGCGTGATTTCACCGGTTGAGCTGGCGCCAACAGAGACACTGTTATCGCCTTTGGTGTGTGGATGGATTTGATAGAGATCTTGTTGCACTTGATCATGTATTTTCGCGATACCGCTGCCAGAGGTGATGAGCTGAGCAATCGATGTTACCCAAATAAAGAAGTAAGCCACATTGCCTAAACCACCTCGTAGCCATGGAATGGTTTCAAACAACAATGCAATAGCCGAAATTGCAAAGAGTAACGGTAATACGAAAACCAGTTGTGGCCAGACAATTTGCCATAAATTTACCTGATAACTTTCACCAAAATACAGCTGCATAAATACACTAATCGCAATCATCGCAATAACCACACTGCTCAGAATCGCTACGCTTACTAGCCATTTTGCGGCAAGGTAACTCGTTTTACTGACAGGTGTTGCGGCAATAAGCTCTGAAACGAGTAATAAGCGGTCATTATTGACGGTATTTTTAACGAGATAGAAACAGATGATGGGCAAGAACACCACATTGAGACTTACCAGACAAAGTCCCACCCATGCGCTGTTATAAATACCGCGGTAGCCATTGATGAGCAAGGTTTGATACTCAGACGTTGGCGCAGGGAAAAATAGTACCGCTAGTAGCGCCATTACCAATAAAGTGACTGGGAAGCTCGATTGGCGAATTCGTTGTTTAAAATCGGCTTTAATGCTGGCGAATAATACGTTGCTCATGCGACCTCCACAGTAGTGTCGGTGATAGGTGAAGACTCAGTGATATGACCTGAGTTCACGAAGTATAAGTAAGCATCTTCGAGAGTTGCTTTTCGCGCGACCGCACCTTTTGGCAGCCCTTTAGCGCTTACAAAATGGAGCGTCATATTATCGCCTTGGCGCACGCTATGGCTTATTTGTAAATGAGCTTGCAGTGCTTTTGCTTCTTCACGCGGCACCGTTAATTCAAAACAATAGGGCGCGACTTTTTCGATAAGTTGCTCTGGCGTGTTGTGAGTGATGAGTTGCCCTTGATTCATAATGGCAATGGAATCGGCAATGGTTTCAATGTCTGACACTATGTGCGTGGATAGAATGACCAATGAATCTTTGCTGATATCGGCAATCATTTGACGGAAAACTAAGCGTTCATGAGGATCTAAACCAACTGTAGGCTCGTCGACAATGAGTAATTTAGGTGAGTTTAACAAAGCCTGAGCAATGCCTATGCGTTGACGCATACCACCAGAAAAACTAGCCAGTGGCGAATTGGCTACATGACTGAGATTAAATTGATTTAACAGCTCGTCTATTCGCGTTTCAGCATCCTGATGTTCAAGGCCTTTTAAGCCTGCGAGATAATGTAAAAACTCTTTTGCAGTAAGTTGATCATAAACGCCAAAATATTGTGGTAAGTAGCCTAGTTGGTGGCGCAAAATTTGTGGATTATCGCAGATATTTGTCCCTTGCCAAAGTACTTCGCCAGAAGTTGGTTGCTTTAAGGTGGCTAAAATTCGCATTAATGACGACTTTCCTGCGCCATTGGGACCTAATAAGCCAAGCACTCCCGTATTGCTGTTGAGGGATAGATTGTCTAACGCATGTTTTTTCTTGTTGTAACTCAAGTGTAGGTTTTTAATTTCCAGAGACATGATATTTCCTTGTTGTCATTTTTACTTGCAATACGCAATGACTCTGCCAACGTTTTTATTATTTAAATATCAATATCTTGGTATTTATTGTTAATGTCTAGTAGGTTCGCTGTACTAGATTTTCGTTATTTTCACTATTTTTATCGTAGTCCGTGTTGGATGGGCTGCTGAGTTACTCCGTGAATCAACGGCCAACAATTGATTTTGCTTGCTTTACTGGCATAAATCGTTAACTTGTTGAATTAATGTGCTGGTATTCACCTGCATAAGCGAGTCACACTGAAAATGGCGAAGGAGATTGTATTGTGAAGTTTGGATCGTTATTTATTGTTATTTGCGGATTGTTATTATCTGTAGACGCACAATCAACTGTTACTCCAAGTGATGTTTATTCCCGTGTTAAAGCCATAGAGTCAGTGATTAAGAAGATGAGTGGCAATAGAAAACAGCGCATCGCCACCATTAAGCTCATCGACGCTAAACCACTTCATGTCTATGCGATAGGCACAGCGCTCAATGAGAAAATACTTATCCTCAATGAACTCGGTAATAAATCACAGTATATTCGCCCTGATTTTCCCAGCAAAGATATTACGCCTGCGCAGGTATTAACCTTAATGCTAGCCATTGAGCATAATTTGAAGTTGTTTAATATTGAGGCCGATTTCACCAGTAAAGTCTATAAAAATAAAAAACCGAAAGATGTGTTACGGGTGTTAGTTCGCTGTAATCTCTTACTCGATAATTTATTGGATAAAAAGATCTTACCTTCGTCGCCGTATCGTGTGGTCGGTCAAATAGAAAAATTACTCACCAAAGCCGTTCAAACTGATTTTCCCACCGTTGTTAAACAACAATACCCGTTATACAACAGCGTTAAGCCCAATGATGTTTTTGTTAATGCAGAAAATATGTTTAATCCCCTGATGAGTGCGACATCGCTTAAGTTTGGTATCGACTATCCTAGCCGTCCATATTACAGCCCATATAACAACAAGCACATTAAGCCAATTCACGTATTTACGATCACTGTAATGAATCGCGTTTTGTTACAAGACTTAATGCGTCGTCAAGGACAAGGTTATTTAATTGAGCATAATGACACGCGAATTGATGGTATTGAACCTGCCAATGTTTATCAACGTTATGAAAAAGCATTGATGTTGATGCGGTTATATCTACTAAAATAAAACCTGACACTTTGTACAGGTTAATGAAATGTTTCAGTAGAACTCAGTACTTAGCACAAGCTGACAAAATGCAAATTTAAACTGACGTTTAATCTGGTGTGACGTGCGTCACACTAATTGCGGGTTGTAGTGTAAAAAACGCGAGTTACATCTTAAAATACGCCCGTTTTGCAATTCGCGCGGAACTTTCAAGGAAGGCCCTGTGTTAATCAAATGTTAATTTGGTTAGCGACGTATCCACGGAGCCGATAAATAACTACTTAGAGACTACTATGAACTCACTTAAACATAAGCCATTAGCCATCTGTGTTAAGGCTGCTTTACTTGCGTCTACTTTTTCTGCTGTTAATGCCGTAGCTGCTGAAACAGAAGAGAAAAAAATCAAATTAGAAACCATTGAAGTAACTGCTCAACGCCGTACACAAAATCTACAAGAAGTGCCACTTTCTGTAGCTGCTGTACAAGGTGAAGCTCTGGATGTTTATGGTTCAAGTGGTATGGATATTCGTTTCATGTCGGGCCGAATTCCAAGTTTAAATATCGAAACGTCTTTCGGTCGTACTTTCCCGCGTTTTTACGTACGTGGTTTAGGTAACGCTGATTTCGATTTGAATGCGTCACAGCCTGTATCATTAGTATTTGATGGCGTCGTGATGGAAAACCCAATCTTGAAAGGTTTCCCAGTATTTGATCTCGAAGGCGTAGAAATGCTTCGTGGTCCACAAGGCACATTATTTGGTCGTAACACACCAGCTGGTTTGGTTAAGTTTGACTCAGTAAAACCATCACAAGAGTTTGATGCCTACATGTCTGCATCATACGGTACTTGGGGCTCTATGGATCTACAAGGCGCTGCAGGTTTTGGTTTAACAGACGAATTATCGACTCGTGTATCTTTATTGCGTCAATCACGCGATAACTTTATCGACAACAAAGCGCCGGGTTTTGAAGAAGACAACGTAGTTGGCGGTTACCAAGAAATCGCTGGTCGTGTTCAGTTCCTTTACGAAGGCGACAACATGAACGCGTTATTCAACTACCACTGGCGCGATATGAATGGTACGCCAATCAACTTCCGTGCGAACATCATTAAGCCAGGTACTAACGATTTAGTTGATGACTTTGATTACGAAACGATCTACCACGATGCTGCTAGTCGTTCTAAGCAATTCGTTGATAATCAAGGCGCTAGCTTAAACCTAGAGTACAACCTAGGCGATCACACATTTACCTCTATCACTGGCTACGAGTCTGTCGAAGTATTCTCACAAGGTGATATCGACGGTGGTTACGGTGCTGTTTTCTTACCTGTAAGTGGCCCTCGTACTGACGAAACACCAATTCCTTTCCCATCTGAAAGTGCCGGCGTAATTCCAGATCATTCACAATTCACGCAAGAATTCCGCGTAGCGTCAAATGAACTAGGTCAGTTGGACTACCAATACGGTGTATTCTTCTTTAAAGAAGATTTAACGATTCACAACCTAGGTTTCGACACACTTGGTGGCGGTGTACAAAATATTTTCGCACGTCAAAACCAAGAAACTACAGCGTGGGCGGTATTCGCATCGGCTGATTACGACGTTTCAGATCGTTTAAAAGTAACTGCTGGTGTTCGTTACACTGATGATGACAAAGACTTTGAAGCTGAGCGTACTCAAACAGCATTCGGCGGTGCTAACTTAGCGCTTAAGAAATTAAACGTAAACGATTCACAAGTGAGCTGGGACATCAGTGCGTTCTACAACTACTCTGATGATGTAAACCTATATGCTCGCGCTGCTAAAGGCTTCCGTGCTCCGTCAATTCAAGGTCGTGTATCTTTTGGTGATGACATCACAACTGCTGATTCAGAAACGCTTCACTCAATTGAGTTTGGTGTGAAATCAAGTGTTTGGGAAGATCGCGCACGTGTTAACGTGTCTACCTTCTACTACACAATGGACGATCAACAGCTAACAGCTGTTGGTGGTGGTTCTAACACTACGCGCCTGTTAAACGCTGACAACACTAAGGGTTACGGTTTTGAAATCGATTCTGAAGTAGCAATTACTGAAGATCTATTAATGACTGCTGGTGTGAGCTACAACAAAACAGAAATTAACGATAGCGACCTAGCTGTTCAATTCTGTCGTTCTTGTACAGTAACAGATCCACTAAACAAAGATGGATTAGCTATTATCGATGGCAACAGCCTACCGAACGCGCCAGAGTGGATTGCTAACTTCACATTACGCTACTCTAAAGAGTTCGCGGACGGTGAAATCTTTGCTTACACTGACTGGGCTTACCGCAGCAAAATCAACTTCTTCCTATACGAGTCAGTTGAGTTTAACGACGACAGCATGTTAGAAGGTGGTGTGCGCTTTGGTTACGCTTGGGACACTGATAACAACAGCCACGAAGTTGCCATCTTTGGTCGCAACATCACTGATGACGACAGCATTACAGGTGGCGTTGATTTCAACAACCTTACAGGTATGGTAAAAGAGCCAGCGTTCTGGGGTGTTGAATACAAGGTATCATTCTTCTAAGCGATAGAATAAATCGTTCTTAAAGAGTGATCTCACCAACAGAAAAGAAGTGTTAAGTTAATTAACACTTCTTTTTTTTGCTTTAAATTTGGTAGAACGACTTTGTTACCAAGTATAAGTAAATGTAATCAAAGGTAAAAATTGAGCAGTTTGCTTGATAAATACTAATGGTTAGTTACCATGTCCGCCCACTTAGGAGAAATACCATGATTAAATCTACCATCGCTGCAAGCCTGTTATTAGCGTTAAGCAATACTGCATTGGCTGATTGGTCATTAGATAATGACAACTCGACATTGAGCTTTGTATCAGTGAAAAAAGGCGATGTAATGGAATCACATCACTTTAAGCAAATGTCGGCGAGTTTAAGCGATAAAGGCGCTTTCTCATTGAGCATTGATTTAGCATCAGTTGATACCGCAATCTCAATCCGCGATTCGCGTATGGGGCAATACCTGTTTGAGACGAAGCAGTTTCCACAAGCTGAATTAAATGCAACTATTCCGAGCAAAGCACTAGCAAATTTAGCTGTTAATCAAACGACGCAAATGAAGGTACCTGCGACCTTAAATTTACACGGCCAAACAAAAGCAGTTAATGCTGATGTTAGTGTGACAAAACTAAGTGATGGCACCTTGTTAGTTGCTAGTAATAAGCCTATTTTGGTGAAAGCGACTGATTTTAATCTAGTCAACGGAATTGAAAAACTACGTCAGCTCGCTGGTTTACCGTCTATTTCAAATACAGTGCCAGTAAGCTTCACACTTCGACTAAACAATATATAAGAGAGATAACGTTGAAATTCCTTAAACGCTCATTGCTAGTTGCCGCATCATTAACGGCAATCGCTACACCTAGTTACGCTACCATTGTCGAAATTCAAACGTCGCAAGGTAACATCGAGGTCAACCTATTTGACAAAACAACGCCAAAAACAGTTGAGAACTTTCTGAGCTACGTTAACGACGATAGCTACAACACAACAGTGATCCACCGCAGTGTTAGAAACTTCATTGTTCAAGGCGGTGGTTTTACTTTTGATGGTGCGAAGCTGGTTGAGCGAGAGGGCAAAGATCCTGTTGTTAACGAACCAATTTACTCAAACGTTAAAGGCACTATTGCTATGGCGAAAAAGGGTAATGACAAAAACAGTGCCACTAACCAATGGTTTTTTAACATGGCGGACAATTCAGAAAACCTCGATTTCCAAAACGGAGGTTTTACGGTATTTGGACAAGTCATTAGTGGTTTTGACGTATTAGAAAAGATTCAAGCGCTTAATCATTGTGGTTCAACCCCGTTTGTTAACTACACAGCGGCGCAATGTGCTGATTCTGGCTCAGTACCAGGGTTTGAAAACTTCATTAGCATTACCAATGTTGATATTAAAGATGCTTCGCCAGATACGGCTGCCAATTTAAATCCAGTTAAGGCTAAAACGACTCCACCTAAAAGCGATAGCTCTGGTGGTGCATTAGGCATTATCGCGCTAATTGGTGGTGCACTGGTTGCGTTGCGTCGTCGCCGCTAACTTCTATTTTTTGACGCCAACATAGTCTGTTGGCGTATTTATGTTTGTAATATAAGTGTTAAAAATTTTGCACTAATTGCTAAATTCAATAATATTTGCTGTTATGCGTTATTAAAACGCGGCTTATTTTTCTAAGGCCTTAGTTAAGATGATTATCAGTGGCATAAACACCGATGTGTGACGCCATACAACGATAATTATAAGAGGGTCTCCCATGTCAGCGAATAGAGTTTTACCGTATAAAATTAGCGCCTTGGCGTTAATTATCTCAACTTCATTAACCGTCTCTTCTCAAGTTGAAGCTGCGCCTGAAGAGGGTAAAGCCGCAACATCTGATGTTGAACGAATCGTCGTTACTTCCCGTAAACGCGTTGAAACACTTCAACAAATTCCTGATTCGGTGACCGTCTTTAACGATAAGCTCATCGAAGCCTCTGGTATCGAGTCAATTAAAGACTTCTCTGCGCTTACCCCTAATCTCAATGTATCTTCTAATTTTCGCAGTGGATTAAACTTCGTTACCGTGCGTGGTTTGATCACGCCACAAGTAGGTGAGGCTCCTATTGCTTATGTTGTCGATGGCATTACCGTTCCGAGTTTAGACTTTATTAACCAAGGGCTACACGATATTGACCGTATTGAAGTTCTACGTGGTCCTCAGGGGGCTATCTACGGTAAGAATGCCATTGGTGGTGCGGTAAATATCGTAACCAAACGACCAACCGATGAATTTGAAGGCAGTGTTAAAGCCTCATTCGCGCAAGGTAATGAGAAGAAGTTCAATGGCATGATAAGTGGCCCTATCGCCGAAGATAAAGCGTATTTTAGATTATCTGCCCATTACAAAGACAAAGATGGTTTAATCGATAATGACTTTTTAAATCGCGAAGTAGATTTTGTCGATGGTGCTTATGGTCTTCAGGGCATGGTCGAAGTTAATTTAAACGACGATAACAAACTGTCGGTATTCGCCAATTTTTCAGACACCACTCAGGGCAGTAACTATCAAGACTTTATTACCAAAGAGCAGTTAGAAGACTTTTCTATTACCCCACAACAAAATGTGCTGGGCAGTGATGAATCGAAACTTTGGTCAATTTCATCAAAACTAGAATCAGAATTTGATGATGCCAAACTCACGGTGATCTTAGGGCGAAATAGCGCCGATACTAAATTCTTCTCAGATGGCGATTTTACGGGGCAAGAAGCGTCTAGTGATAATTTCTTTTTCCCTATTGTTCAAAACAATCCAATCAAAGAAGATACTACTAACCTAGAGCTGCGCTACAGCTTCGACGATGGTGGCGATTTGCACTGGCAAATCGGGGCGTATTTAGAAGATAAAGATCGCAAGGTTAATTACGACCAAATTATCGATTTAGCGCCTACCTCATTAATGACATATCAGTCTTTCAAGCGCGGCGAAAATGTTGGTGATGTCATTATGGGAGAGCGCACTGTGCAAAATAGTCAGTCTTATGCACTCTTTGGTCAAGCGGGATACGATATTAATAGCGATGTCGAGCTAACACTAGCGCTGCGTTATGATTCAGAAAAGCGCGATGCCTATGATTCTCGTGATAAAGCTGCATCACAAGTTGATGAAACTTTTAGTCAGCTGCAACCTAAAGCGTCTATCGCTTGGCAAATGACCGACGATGTCCTGAGTTACCTTACTTACTCGAAAGGCTTCCGCTCTGGCGGCTTTAACGAGTACAGTCCACAAGTGGTTCGTCAGTACGACAAAGAAGTATCAAACACCTTTGAAACAGGCTTAAAGACCACGTGGATGGAAGGCAAAGTGTGGCTTAACATGTCGCTGTTTAGAATCGATCAACAAGACGCGCAGTTTACTCGCCTTAACCCAAATACCTTTACGCTGGAAAATTTAAATATCGACGAAGTGGCCATTAATGGCGCCGAAATCGAAATGTCGGCGAAAGTCAGTGAACAAGTGACCTTGAGTTTTGGTGCAGGTTGGATTGATAACGAAATCACCAAAAACGAAGGTATTGATTTAGCATCTGGCCGCAATTTAAGTGAATCGGTGGGCGATTCAATGCCTTACGTATCTAAGTTCAATCTAAATGGCGCAATTAATCATGAAACAACATTAAATGACACTTGGGATTTAAACTCGCGACTCTCGTTTAACACTCAAGGACCACGTTCGTTTGACTTGTTTAAAGACACCACGGGCGATACTAAAACTCACACCTTTATCGACGCTAACATCAGTCTAACTAACGAAAATTGGACGCTCTCACTGTTTGCATCGAACCTAACCGACGAGCGCTCTGCTGAAACGGTATTTTTATACAACCCATTGATCCGCTTTGCTAATCAGCCGCGTCAAGTGGGGATGTCTGCGAGTTATCGCTTCTAACGATTATATCGTTTCCACTTCTCATGCTACGCCAATGGCGTAGCGATATTTTCCACTAATTGAGACTTTTATTATGACTGTTAGAGTTGCAACTGATGTTGGCGGCACTTTCACGGATCTCGTTTATATCGACGATGGTGCCATCAAGGCTGTCAAAAGTGACACCACTCCACCGAACTTTGAACAAGGCGTTGTTAACGCCGCTAATAAAGCCAATATTGCGCTGCAAGATGTTGATTTTTTTGCTCACGGTTCAACGGTTGTTATTAACGCAATAACGGAAAGAAAAGGGGTTAAAACTGGCCTTATTACCACTAAAGGGTTTCGAGATGTGCTGGAAATAGCACGAGGTAATACGCCGGATATCTTTAACAATTATTATCAAAAGCCAGCGCCTTTTGTACCGCGCTCATTGCGTTTAGAAATTGATGAACGCATTGCCTATAACGGTGAAGTCATTAGCGACATCGATCTATCTCAGGTGCCAGCGTTGGTTGAATACTTTAAAGAGCAGCAGGTTGAAGCTATCGGTATTTGTTTATTACATAGCTATATCAATCCACAGCATGAAATTGGTTTGCTTGAAGCAATCAAGTCTTATTGGCCTGAGATTCACGTTATTGCTTCGCATGAAATTTCCAGTGAATGGCGAGAGTACGAGCGCAGCAGTACCACTGTACTTTCTGCCTATGTGTTGCCGCCAGCACAGCAATATCTAGATAATTTAAAGGTAAAACTTGCCAACAATGGGCTAAGTAGCGATCCCTTTATCATGCAATCTAATGGCGGCATCGCGACGCTAAACGCAGCGCGAAATAATCCAATTACCTTGGTGGAATCAGGGCCTGTTGGCGGTATTCTCGGCGCGGCGGCTTATGGCGCGGTAATCGATGAAGGCGACATTATGGCGCTTGATATCGGAGGCACAACCGCGAAATGTTCACTAATCCACAATGGTCAAACTCGGGTGACCACAGAATACGTTATTGAGAAGACGGCCAAAACAGCGGGCTATCCAATAAAAACGCCAGTGATTGATATCGTCGAGATTGGTAATGGCGGCGGCAGTATTGCGTGGGTCGATGCGGCGGGAAGTCTGCATGTCGGGCCGCAAAGCGCAGGCTCAACACCGGGACCCGTTGCCTATGGCCGTGGCGGTAGTGAGCCAACAACAACAGATGCAAATCTAATTACAGGCCGCATTAATCCAGATAACTTTGCTGGCGGTGATATATCACCAGATGTCGATGGTGTTAACGCTGCATTTGACGCGCTAGGCAAGAAACTTAAGGTCAGTGGCATGGACGTCGCCCACGGCGTTATTAAAATTGCAAATGCCAATATGGTAAATGCCCTGAAACTCATTTCGGTAAATCGCGGTTACGACCCTCGCGATTTTGCGCTAATGGCATTTGGTGGCGGTGGTGCTATGCATGCAACTGCTCTAGGACTTGAGCTTAATGCTCGCAAAGTGATTATTCCGCCGTTTGCCGGAGTCTTCTCGGCGTGGGGAATGCTAATGATTGATTTGCGCAGAGATTATATCCAAACCCATCAGCTGCAAATTAATCAACATTCGCAGTGCGAAATTGCGAAAGCCTTTGCTGCTATCACTGATAAAGCAAATAGTGATTACGGTGCAGATGGTTTTAGTGAGTCGCAAGTTATTCACGAGATGTACCTTGATGCGCGTTATCACGGCCAAGAGCACACAGTGAAAGTGAAGATCCCTTCGCTTGATTTACCACAAGATAAATTCATTGCGCAATTAAGCAATGCCTTCCATCAAGCGCATTTTCAGGAATATACCTTTTCATTAGAGAGCTCTGCTATCGAAGTGGTTAACTTTCATGTTGTGGCGTTTGGTTTGCTTGATAAAGCAGAACTTAAGCCACTAGTTCCGAGTGAAAATAGCGATGCTTCAGGTGCAATAACCGCCACTAGACAAGTTGATTACGACGATCTTGGTATTCATCAAGCAGATATTTATCAACGAGATCTGCTTAAACCAAATATGCAATTTACTGGACCAGCGATTGTTGAAGAGGCCACAACAACAACTGTGGTATTGCCGAATAACCGCGTAGAGGTAGATGATTTTGGTGGACTTCACATTTATTTTTCACAGTCATAGGAGCGTATTATGAATCATTCAACCGATATTTTTACTATTGAAATTATCAAGAACGCGCTGGTGGCAATTGGCGAAGAAATGTTTTTAGCCTTAAAACGCAGCAGTAAGAGTCCGATTATCTATGAATCGCTTGACTATGGTATTGGGGTTACCGATGCATCTGGACGTCTTATCGCACAAGGTAATGGTATTCCAGGATTCATTGGCACCTTAGATGGCGGTGTAAAAACTATCTTGAGCAAGTATGCTATTGAAAATATTTACGATGGCGATGTGTTTATATTAAATGATCCTTACGCTGGCGGCGGTACACATTTGTCTGATGTTTGTATGATCCGTCCGGTCTTTTTTGACGGCGAACTTGTAGCGTGGACGGCGAACAAAGCGCATTGGACTGAGATTGGTGGTAAAGATCCCGGCAGCTATAGTGCTGATGCGGTTGAAATCTATCAAGAAGGCCTGCAATTTCCCGGTATCAAAGTGTTTGAAAAAGGTGTTGCCAATCAAGCGTTACTCGATTTGATTGAAGTTAATGTGCGCTTACCTGAGATGACTCTCGGCGATTTACAGGCATGTGCAGCATCTCTGAAACTCGGTGAACAACGCTTTCTAGCGGTGATGGAAAAGTACGGTAAAAAGGTGACTTTGACAGCCATCGATAAATTGCTTGATCACGGCGATGTGATGGTTATGGCGAGCTTAAAAAAATTACCAAAAGGTGATTTTTACGCGACAGATGTTATCGATGAAGACGGCTTAGGCAATGGGCCTTTTTCGGTTAAGGTAAAAGTGACCATTAGCGATGATGCCTTTGTGTTGGATTTTACTGGCTCTTCACCACAGGCTCCCGGTCCTATCAACTGCACTATGGGCGTGTTAGTCTCAGCGGCAAGAGAAGTTTTCATGGGCGTTGTGCAACCTGATGCGCCAGCGACTGAAGGGTGCTTTAGACGACTAAAAGTGATTTGCCCAGAAGGCACACTATTAACAGCGGCGCGTCCCGCACCAGTATCATCGTATTTCGAAGCCATGGTGTGTGCGGCAGATGTTGCAAGACGCGCCTTGGCCGAGGCGATTCCTGGCGTGTTAACCGCGGGGCAATTTGGCTCGGTGTGTACTATGAATTTATCGGGGCAAGATCCTGATACCAAGCAGCCTTATTTACTTGTAGAGCCACTCGTTGGCGGTTGGGGCGCATGTGATAGCAAAGACGGTGAGTCTGGGCAGTTTTGTGTTGGTAATGGCGAAACCAGCAATATTCCTATCGAAATTACCGAGGCGAGATACGGTGTTCGTGTCGAGCGCTACGCCTTTAATGAAAGTGTTGCTGGGGCTGGTAAATACAACGGCGGTCGTGGTGTGATACTCGATTATCGCATCCTGTCTGATAACACTGAGCTTTCGAGCTTCTTTGGTCGTGGTGAAACACCGCCATGGGGTATTGATGATGGCGCTGAAGGCAGTTGTAATGTGGTTGAAGTATATGATGCCAATGATGAGTTAAAAGCAAGTTTTAGCCGCGTGAGTCGTTATCAGCTTAACAAGGGCGATCGCCTGCGATTAATTACCGGCAATGGCGGTGGTTGGGGCGATGCGAAGCAGCGTCCAGCAGAAAAGATTGCGCGTGATATCGCTAACGGGTTTATTACGCCATCACAAGCAAGCCGTGTTTACGGTTATCAAATATAGAATCGAGAAGTTTATGAGTGCTATTAAGAGTCGTGATTTGTCTTTTGGATTAAGTGGAATGCTGACTACTTGTGTTGGTTATACCTTAATTTTATTTATGCCGCTGTATTTGGAATTTGTTGGTGGACATCTGTCTCTCAATGAATCGCAAATCGGTTGGCTAGCATCTACCGATGCTGGTGGATTAGCTCTGGCTGCACTGCTCTTTGCACTTTTGGTTAAACGGCTGAACTTTCGATACGTGGTAGCTGCGGGGTGTGCTATCGCGTTAATCGGAAATCTGCTATCGATTCCTATTAACGATTTTAAATTATTGTGCTTCATACGAATCGTTACTGGCTTTGGTGAGGGGCTGGTGGTCGCGGCTGGGATCACGGTGATCGGTATGGTGAGTAATCCCAATCGTTGGTTTGGCATCTATACGGCTGCAGTAGTGGTAGTTCAGGGACTTGGTCTTATTGTGTTACCAGGCATTAACGATGGCTTTGGCGTTAGCGGTCTGTTTATCTTTTTAGCAGCGCTATTTGTATTGCCATTTTTAGTGGTTTCTCAGCTACCTAGTAAGGCGAATACTGAGCTTGCCGAGTCACAGGTGAATGATAACGACAGCAGTTTGTCGCGACTGCTACTGTTAGCACTCGCAGGGCAACTTGTTTTCTACGCTGGTATTGGTGGTATTTGGGCCTACATTTCTTTAATGGGAAGCGAGCAAGGGTTAGCAATTGATGTTGTGTCACGCTCATTAGCTATTGCGATGGCGGTTGGCGCCCTCGGTGGACTGGCCTTTGCTGCCCTTGGTAAGCGCGGTGACAGCCGAGGTCTCTTCGCGTTATCTATTTTTATCATGATGGCCTGTGCCGTTGGTTTTTATCAGTTCACTGCTATGAGTTATTTACTGATTTTATGTGTATTTAGCTTTTTCTGGTCACTGTTAGGAGCGCGCTTGTTTGCTGTGGTTAGCGATGCCGATAAATCTGGAAAATTTATTAGTGCGGCGCAAACAGTGTTGAGTTTGGGTTACATGGTCGGGCCTATTATCGCGGCCATGATGTTTGAAAGGCTAGCCTATCACGGGGTACTCATGATGGCCGCCATTTCATTCTTATTGTGTTTTATTTTGGTACTGCCGCTGATTAATAAACTCAGACAAGCTGATGTGTTACATCGGGTTAATCAAGCGAATGGATAGAATCGGAATAGGTGAGCGCAAATACTCTTTGTCTTCTGCGCAGTGATAGATGCTGTGCAGTACCTCTCGACCCGTTCGCAGCTGACCAAAGGCGGCGAAGCCTAAGCCATCATCATAGCGTTTGCCACCGAAGTTAAGCTCTGGTTGATCGTTAATGCAAAAGAAGAAGCTGCCATCAGCGGTACCTGGGGCAAATCTCGCCATCGATAAGGTGCCGTCGAGATGCTTTAATCCTGTCTGCTGTGTCGATTCATGCACAATTGGCGGCAGTAAATTACTCTCTTCTGGCATGATGCCGCATTGCACAACTTGAATTTTGGCGTTGTCGTCTTCGGCTTGCTCGGGATTGGTTTCGTTAACGATACGAAATATGCTGCTATCGTCAAAGCGGTGTTGTGCAACATAGGTCAAAAAGTTATTTACCGTAATTGGCGCCTCATCAATAAAAAGCTCGGCGGTTATCTCGCCAAGTGATGTTGTAATGCAGATCAAAGGATTAATAGAGTTGTGTGACATAGTTTGTTGATTCCAGTTGAAATACCACTGATATCATTATCGGATGGCGACCACAAAAAAGTGCATTGAAAACAGGTGGTTTTACAATATTGTGTGTTAAATTTGTTTCATTAAACGAAATTATTTTCTGCCGAGAGTGTTGGTAATGACAAAAAAACAAGTCAAATTAGATCGTATCAATCGCCGTATCATTGTGGAATTGCAAAACAATGCGCGGATTAGCAATAACGAGCTCTCAGAGAAAATTGGATTATCGCCAAGTGCCTGTTTACAACGCGTTAAAGCGCTAGAGGATGTGGGATATATTCAGCAATACGTCATGGTCGCCGATCTCGATAAACTGTGTAATAACGTCAAAGCTTACGCCATGATTAATCTAAAAAATCATACCTATCAAGATTTCAGTATTTTTGAAAAAGGCATTCGTGAGTGTCCACAGGCACTGGACTGCTTACGTGTGAATGGCGGTATCGATTACATTGTGTTTATGGTGTGCTCGTCGATAGAAGACTTTAACCAGCTTTGTGACGAATTGTTACAGAGTCCATTAGGGATCGCTAAAATTACTAGCCATTTTATTCTCGATGAACCTAAGTGGTTTGGCGGCTATCCATTTGACGCCCTCGAGTGGCGAGAATAGCCCTGATTCACAACGAAGAAAAACTGTCACAAGACTGTCATATCCATTCAATACACTGGAGTTTATCGTTCTAAAATACAACTAAATCATTATGAGCTTACAGCAAGAGTTAGCGCAAATTATTAAACACGAATCCCTTAATGCGGTATTCCAACCTATTTACGCGACAGATAAGTGTGAACTCTATGGCTATGAAGCGCTGATCCGCGGCCCGTCAGATAGCGCGCTTGCTAGTCCACAAATGCTGTTTGATACGGCTCTTGAATGTGGTTTGCTGTCACAGCTTGAACTAGTTTGTCGCAAAATATCCATTGCCCGTTTCGCCGATTTAGAATTGAAGGGAATGTTGTTTCTCAACGTCAGTCCCATGATCTTTTTGCAAACCGACCATCCGCATGGCAAAACACTTTCTTATGTTAAAGATAGCGGCTTGCTGCCGGAGCAGGTGGTGATTGAGCTTAGCGAAAAATACCCTATCGACAGCCCAAGTGTGTTGCAAAAAGCCCTGATGCATTATCGCGATTTAGGTTTTCGTATTGCGGTGGATGATTTAGGCGCTGGCTATGCCGGGCTAAAGCTCTGGTCGCAGGTGAAGCCGGATTTTGTGAAAATTGATTACTACTTTATCAATCAGCTGCATGTTGATCCTGTTAAGCGTGAATTTGTTAAAAGCATTCTCAATTTAGGTGAGAAAATTAACGCGCGAGTGCTCGCTGAGGGCATTGAAACCGAACAAGAATTTGAGCAACTGCAAGATCTCGGTATTAACTTTGGACAGGGTTTTTTATTTGCTAGACCTGAATCTTACCCCAAGCGAGATGTGCCTGCGGTTATTCTCAATTATCAGCGCTCAAGCTTGTATTTACCGCAATTGGAGCTAACAGCAAGTTCGCTGTTACAACCCGCGCAAACCTTTCATATGAATACGCGCGCTAATGATGTGGTGAACTATTTTCACAAGCATACCAACGTTAATTCAATTCCGGTGCTTGATGGTAAAAAGCCAGTTGGCATGATTTTGCGTAGCGATATTCTAGAGCTGTATTCGACGCCATATGGGCGCGCGCTTAACGAGCGCAAACGTATCAAAGAAATCATGAATGATTCGCCAGTAATCGTCGATGCAAGCACCCGTCTCGATGAGTTATCCAAAGTGGTAACGGCAGAGCAAGATGATCAGTTGCAATGGCATTTTATTATTACCGATCGCGATCACTACATTGGTATTGGGTCGATTCGAGACTTGCTGAGACAGCTGACCCAACAACAAATCAAACACGCCAGTTATGCCAATCCACTGACCTTGTTGCCGGGTAATGTGCCCATTTATCGTCATGTCGACCGACTACTCAGTGAACAACGCAAATTTTACTTCGCGTATTTTGATCTCAATAACTTCAAGCCATTTAACGATGTATATGGTTATTCGAAAGGCGATGATGTCATAGGGCTGGTGGCTAAATTAATGCAACAAAGTTGCTTGGCTAGTGACTTTGTTGGTCACATTGGCGGCGATGATTTTGTGGCAATATTTGAACGGGATAACTGGCATCATCACTGTCAGCAAATTCTGAGCGAGTTTGATAATGAAGTGCGCAAGTTTTATAGCAAGCAAGATTTAGCACAATCTGGCATTTATGCGAAATCACGCAGTGGTGACGAACAGTTTTTCCCGCTACTGAGTCTTGCTGTTGGTGTTGTTGCTCCTGATGTAACAGTCTGCAGTTCTCATCACGACATTGCTGAAATGGCGAGTGATGCTAAAAAACAAGCCAAGAAATTCGGCCACTCGGCAATTTTCTTATCAAGACGCACAAAACCAACATCCTGTGCTGATATTCCCCAGGAAAGTGGCACTATTGAAGCAACATCATAAAAATTGTCAGCACAGCAATTGATAAGCCTGTACACTGTCGCTCATTATCGTCACATCATGGCGAACCTCTTACATCTCTAGGATTTAGCAATGAGCAACAGCAAAAAATTTGATATTCGTTTACTTGAAGAAAAAGCTCAAGCATAGGCAGATGAAGCACTAAAAGGATTTTTAGCGACAATTAGCGCACGTAACAAACGCCGTTAATTTTTCTTAAATGATAAAAACGCCTTAATAATTTAGTTATTAAGGCGTTTTTTTATGCTTATTTGCTTAGACTAATGAAGAACGCCATCTCTAACGCTTTCTCATGCAGACTTTTAAATCGCCCCGACGCACCCGCATGACCACTGTCCATATCAGTCTTAAACACCAGCAAGTTATCGCTGGTATTGTATTCACGCAACTTAGCCACCCATTTCATCGGCTCAAAATATTGCACCTGTGAGTCGTGAAGACCCGTGGTGACTAATAAGTTTGGATAGTCTTGCGCTACTATGTTATCCATCGGCGAATAAGCTTTGATGGTGTTATAAGCCGCCAATTCGTTAGGATTTCCCCATTCGTCATATTCGTTGGTGGTCAGCGGAATAGATTCATCGAGCATGGTAGTAAGCACATCCACAAAAGGCACGTGTGAGCCAACGCCGCGATAAAGCTCAGGCGCTTGATTGATGACTGCGCCCATCAACAAGCCACCAGCACTGCCGCCACTGGCAAAGAGTTTGTTTGGGTGACTAATTTTCTGCTCAATCAGATAACGACCAATATCGATAAAGTCGTTAAAGGTGTTTTGTTTATGCGCCTTTTTGCCTTGTTCATACCAATGACGACCAAGCATTTCACCGCCGCGAATATGGGCGATAACATAAACGAAACCGCGGTTGAGCAAACTTAAAGTATGAGGACTGAAATTAGGGTCGATGGTAATGCCATAAGCGCCATAGCCATATTGCAGCGTTGGGTTAGTACCATCTTGTTTAAATAACGATTTCTTATACACCAGTGAAATTGGTACTTGCTGATTGTCACGGGAAGTCACAAACAGACGTTGTGATTCGTACTCATCGCGATTGAATTCGCCAAGCACCTTTTGCTCTTTGAGTAGCGTTTGCGCCGTCGTAGCTAAATCGACACTAAACAGCGAGCCCGGCGTAGTAAGCGAGCTGTAATAAATACGCGCGCTAGTGGCTTCAGGCTCAGGATTATCACCAAGGCAGGCGTAGTAACAAGGATCGTTAAATTCAATTGGGTAGTGTTTGTCGCCAGCGTGGATCACAAAACGAATTTGTCCAAGCTCACGTTCAGACACGACTAAGAAATCGTTAAAGATTTCGATATCTTCAATTAGCACCTCATCGCGATGAGCAATCAAGGTTTGCCATTGGTTAATATCGCCAATGGTCTCAACTGTGGCTGTCATTACTTTAAAGTTGGTCGCTTGATGATTTGAAGTGATGTAGAAGGTATCGCCGAGTTTGTCTGCGTTGTATTCGTGACCTTCGATAACGTCGACTAATGGAGCAAATTCTGCCGTTGGCTCATTAGCATCGATAAATAAGGTGTCGCTGGTTTCAGTGGCATTGAGGTTGATGAAAATAAGTGACTCATCGCGGCTTTTACTCAGGCTCATGTAAAAGCTATGATCTTCTTCTTCATACACCATCACATCATCTGATTGCGGCGTGCCTAAAACGTGGCGATAGAGCTGAGTGCCCAGCAGAGTTTGCTCGTCTTTTTTCACGTAAAACACCGTTTGACTGTCATTGGCCCAAATGACCTGACCTTCGGTGTTTTCCAACACATCACTTAGTAGCTCACCGCTGGCAATATCTTTAAAGTGAATAGTGTAAATGCGGCGGCCGTCAAAATCACTGGCCCAACTCAGAAGCTTATCATCGGTGCTAATCGACATATCACCAAGCTCAAAATGCTCACATTCTTGCGCTAATGCGTTCACATCTAGCAGTAAGTGCTTATTGGCGTACTTATTATCAGTGCTGCGAAAATAGCGGGCATATTCGTCATCGCCGCTAACTTCGCTGTGATACCAAAAATCGCCATCTTTCACTGGCACCGTATTGTCATCTTTGCAAATACGGCCTTTTAGTTCTTCAAACAGCTCATCTTGAAGTGGCTTTTGTGGTGCTAGCATCGCATCACAATAAGCATTCTCGGCCTCTAGATGCGCCAGAATTTCTTTATCAGTACGGCTGTCATCACGCATCCAATAGTAATTGTCGATACGTGTTTCATTGTGAGTGGTGAGTTGATGCGGGATTTTTTTAGCGATAGGCGCAATGGGATGAGTCACGAATTACCTTTTAAATGAGAACTGTTGTTAATTGGCTAGTGTAGCTGAGGATGTGGGGGAGGGGAAGTGGCCTAAGTCTAATCAATTCGTGCAATATTATTTCAGCTTTAGTATTTTAGTGCGCTATTGGCATTAAAAAGGGATTTATTGGCGTGATGTACAGATTGATATTAATAATTTTTTTATTATTTTCTCATAATGTCTACAGCGATGAGATATTCAAGTACAAGGACGCGAGTGGTAAGTGGGTTTATACTGATAAACGTCCTTTGGATCTAAAAAAGGATGAATACAAAAGTGTAAAATTTAAGAGAGAGTCGTTAAAGGTTGAACCAAGGGTATACACTCGCCGAAAGAATGGAAAAATCCAGTTAGTTGCCAATAACCCATATCATGCTCCAGTTGAGTTTCTTGTAAAGTCAACACAGTTTTCTAACGGCTCTAAAAAGTTCATAGTTTCAGCTGCAAGCCGCGAAGTTCTTTTATCAAAGCCTAGCAAGTTAGGAAAGTATAAATACCGTTGGAGGTTGGGAGACTCGGCAGCCAAACCGGACAACTTTCTTTATAAGATACCAGTTTCATCACGGTCTACGCATGAAATAACTCAAGCATTTTATGGCGCTTTTTCACATTCTAAAGAACCAAGTAAATTTGCCGTCGATATAGCTCTACCATTGAGAACGAATATAATAGCAGCAAGAGATGGAATTGTTATATGGGTTAAAGACGATTATCAATGGGGCGGAAAGAGTAAATTCTTTCTTGATAAAGCAAATTATATAAAAATCCTTCATAAGGACGGAACATACGCAACTTATGCTCATATTATAGCTGGTTCGGCTACTGTTAAAGCAGGAGACACTGTGGAAACTGGAGACTTGTTGGCGAAATCAGGTTCATCCGGTTATTCGACTGGCCCTCACCTTCACTTTGTTGTACGTAAAAATTCTGGCGCTAGAACAGTTTCAGTTCCATTTCGTTTTATTGCAAGTGATGGTGCTATCGTAACACCTCGAAAGGGAATGCGAATTGACGCTTTGAAAAAACGTTTTGTTAATTATTAGGCAAATAATGAATATTAAAAATACTGACAACACCGAGCATTATAAATGGGGCGAAAACTGTGATGGTTGGAATTTGTTAAAGTCTGACGGCTTAAGCGTAATACAAGAACGTGTGCCCGCTGGCGAGCAAGAGTGTCGGCATTATCACAATCATTCGCAACAGTTTTTCTATATTTTAGCGGGAAGCGCACAAATGGAAATAGCGGGTGTAATTCATCAAGTCGCTGCTGGCAGTGGTATTCACGTACCTGCCGGCGAACCACATCAATTGAAAAATAACGGCACTGATGAGCTTGAAATGTTAGTGATTTCTCAGCCAATAAGTCATGGTGACCGAGTGCTTGCTTAAGGTAATTTAATTCACAAACTTGGGAAGTGATTTTATGAAGAATTTATATTTTGTTTTGGGACTTTTATTTTTCTCTGTATTACCAAACTCACTGCATGCGAAAAATATTTGTCCTGTAAATGAAAATATTGCAGAAGACATGCGTATCGATGAGTCAGAGTTTAACGAGGAAAAGGCTAAAGCGAGTTTGGCTTATCTGACTAAATTAGTTAACGATCCTAAGACTCCAAGAGCATGGTTTTCAATTCCAAATAGCACTAAATTTATCGAAGGTTTTGTGTTGAAACGTGCAGCTACTGCGCCTAATGCTAACCAATTTGCAAGAGAAGAATTTTGTAAATTTATGGAAAAGCAGGCTTGGTATTATGACTAGGAGTAACGATGAGTCATTGTAGCGTATGTAACGGCGAGCTAACTGAATTACCAATGTGCTTTGGCGCCAATTCTCCTGCATCTTTGTTGGTTTCGCCTAATGAGTATGACACGCGGGTTAATGAAAATAGTGATTTGTGCGTCATTGATGACGAACACTTTTTTATTAGAGGACATATTGAAATACCTGTAATTGATCACGATGATCCTTTTATTTGGTCGGTATGGGTTTCGTTGAGTAAAGACAGTTTTGAGCATGTAAATACGCATTGGAATGACGAAGAAAGGGAGAGTCATTCACCTTATTTTGGTTGGTTATGTACATCGTTACCTCGTTATCCTGATACTATGCACTTAAAAACGGGTGTTCAGTCTCGTGCTGTTGGCCAAGTACCTTCGATAACTATCGAACCAAGTGAACACCCATTGTCACAAGAGCAGTCAACTGGAATCTCATTGGCTCGTGCTTATGAAATTATCAATGAAGTA
The DNA here is from genome assembly GCF_022347785.1 of Psychrobium sp. MM17-31. Taxonomy (NCBI): domain Bacteria; kingdom Pseudomonadati; phylum Pseudomonadota; class Gammaproteobacteria; order Alteromonadales; family Shewanellaceae; genus Psychrobium; species Psychrobium sp. MM17-31. Next base: position 228,908 of record NZ_JAKRGA010000002.1, on the reverse strand, counting down.
ATGGGATAGCTGAACTACGAACGAGCTTTCATTACAAAGCGCTTTACATTAGAAAATAACTCACCAACAAGAATCTAATTATACGGAGATACCACTTTTGAAACATGTTTTAACTAGGCGTAAAAATTATCTGCAAATTGTTTCGGGGATGTTTAGCCCTGCAGTATTCGTCGCTTTTGTTTGTTGGCAGTTACCGTCGCTGACTTCAGACATCTTGATGTATGTTGTACCTGTCTTTTTACTATCTACGTTCGTTAGTCTTAAAAGTGGCCTTAAACCAGCTGCGTGGATCACTAATGATGAACTCTATATCCGTGATGGTATTTTTCGTATTGAGTCGATCCCTTTAGAAAAGGTTGAAGCTATGAGCTATAAAGTTGGCGTTAAAGATGATCGTGAAAGGGGCGTAGATATCCATTTATTGATGGTAAAAATGAAAGGATTTAGTGAGTGGCATATTCCTATTCGCGACAGAATAGATCATGGCAAAGAGCTGAGATTGTTTAAGTTTATTCGTGATAACTTTTTTCCACTGTCCTTAATAACGCCTACAGCAGATGAGTTAAGCGATTAACCTCTCCGCGTTGAGGAATTCGTGTCTTTGAAATCACCATTACTGATTGCCATCATCCTAACATTTGTTGGATTAATCGCTTTTATTATTAATTGGAATTTATGGGAATTCTTTAATGGGCCAATGCCTGGTTATCAAACATTATTGTTTCCGGGCAATCTAACACTCGAGTATTTTTGGCATCCTATATTTACTGAAGAAGTGACATTTTGGCCAAAGCTTTTAATGTTGATGACAGGTCAGTTTGTTGTCAGTTTTGTGGCCGTATATTTTATTTCTAAAATAATTCGGTGACACAAAAAAGCAGCAATAATGCTGCTTTTTTACAAACTCACTTAATCAAGCAAGTTATTCACCCAATACGTTCAGCGTTGAAATATAAAAGTTCTTATCAACACTAAAGCTCGGGTTGGCTTTGTCGATTTTGACACTTGCCCAGCGAGTTGTTGGTGTTATCCAGCGTTCTTTACCATCGATGGTAACTTTAATTGGCATCGCGAAGTTTTTAACGCTGTTGCTCCAACGAACCATCATCTTTTTGTCTTTGATTAGGTACTCAAGTGTTGGCAGGCGATAGTCGCGCAGGTATTGATCGAAGATACTGCTGAGATCTTTACCTGATTTTTCACTCAAGTATTTTTCAATTTGCTCTGTTGTGACGATTTGATGGTAAAAGTCTTTGTTTAGGCCGCGCAGAATCTCACGCCACAATTTATCGTTATCAACGATTTGGCGGATTGTATGTAACATGTTTGCACCCTTGTCATACATGTCACTTGAACCGCTGCGATCTGCATTATAGGTGCCAATAATTGGGCTTTGATTTGCGATATTGGCACGTTGACCACGCATGTATTCATGACCTGCTTCTTTGCCGTAAAAGTATTCCACAAACAGGTTTTCGCTGTAGGTGGTGAAACTTTCGTGGATCCACATGTCCGCCACGTCTTTGTTGGTTAGGTTATTAGCAAACCACTCGTGACCAGATTCGTGAACGATAATGAAATCGAATTTCAAACCCCAACCAGTGCGGCTGCGATCGCGGCCTAAATAGCCGTTTTGATAACCATTGCCATAGGTAACGGCACTTTGATGTTCCATGCCAAGGTATGGCACTTCGATTAGCTTAAAACTGTCTTCATAAAATGGGTAAGGACCGAACCAATGCTCAAGTGCTTCCATGGTGCGCGTAGCGTCTTTGAATTGTACTTTTGCTTTGGCAAGATTGTCGCGCAGCACGTAGTAATCCATGTCGAGCACGCCTTTTTCACCTTGGTATTTTTCCGAAAAGTGTACGTAGTCGCCAATGTTTAGGCTAATGGCGTAGTTGTTAATGGTGTTAGTTACGCGCCAGTGATAGGTCTTGGTGTTTCGTGCTGCATTTTCATCGATACCCACGAGGCGGCCGTTAGAAATATCCATTAGGTTTTCTGGAACTTCCACAGATACATCAGCGCCGTTGTCTGGTTCGTCGTATGGATGGTCCTTGTTAGGCCACCAAATACTAGCGCCATTGCCTTGATTAGAGGTAGCAATAAAGTGATTGCCGTTGGCATCTTTTTCCCATTGAATGCCGCCGTCCCATGGTGGGCGTTTGGCAACTTGCGGTTGGCCGTCAAACTCAATAGTTACTTGATATTCTTTGCCAATTTCTTGTTTACCTACCGTATGAATAAAGTAGGTGTAACCGTCTTTATCTACTTTTAATTGTTTGCCATTTTGCGTCACCTTGCCTAGTTTCATTGGCGGTTGCAGTTCTATTTGCAAGCGGTCTTTGTTAGACAGCACCTTATAGGTCATGACATTAGTGCCAGAGATGTAACGTTTTTCTGGCTGGACATCGACATAGAGATCGTAATGTTTTAGATCCCACCAGCTGCGCTCAGGCGTGATGCTGCCGCGCAGTTTTTCTTGGTGAGATATAGGATTAGTTTTGTTGACCAGTAAATCGGCAGCTTGCGCAGGAATGCTTAATGCACTAAGTAGAAGTCCTGCTGTGGCGATGTTTTTAATTGTTGTCATTATCATGCCTAGGCTTAATAGAAATAGGCGCATAATATAGCAGTGTTGTAGTGTGCAAACAAAAGCGTTGGTTAATTTATTCGCAGAATTAGCGCTTAGATTTGTAACAATATAATTTTTAAAGTAATGTTGAGAGATAGCATTTCTATTTACAGGCCGTAGGCCTTCAAAAAAGAGCATTTTACATGGCGCATAAGCTGGCCAATTCACTGGTTGTTTTGGATTTTGAAACCACGGGACTCTCGCCTGATAATGGCGATAGAGCCATAGAAATTGGTGCGGTTAGAATTGTTGACGGTGAAATTACCGAGCAATTTCAATCGTTAATGAATCCGGGTCGTCAGGTCAGTAGTTTTATTGAAGATTACACCGGCATCACCAATGAGATGTTAGCTGACGCACGGCCATGTCGTGAAGTAATGGCGGAGTTTTGTGACTTTATTGGTGACGATAATTTATTGGCGCATAACGCTTCTTTCGATCAGAAGTTTTTAGAGCATGAGCTAGGGCTAATCAATCGACAATATGGTGGTGAATTTACTTGCTCGCTGCTCGCCGCACGCCGTTTGATTACCGATTCTAACAGTCATAGTTTAGGCAACTTAGTGAAGCACTTAGCACTTGCTGGCGAAGGCAATTTTCACAGAGCGTTGTTTGACGCGCAAATGACGGCGAAACTGTGGCTGTCGATGCTCGATATCATTAACGAGCAGTTCCATATTAGTTCGGTGCCTTTCTCTTTGATGCAACAGATTTCTTGTACACCTAAAAAACAGGTCGCTGGCCTGCTTCAAAATTACAATCTGCAACAATGTAGTTTCTAGCTACGTTTCAACAAGGACGTTCATTTTGCTGTTTCTCCGTTTATTCATCCTGTTTGGTTTGTTTGCTAACGCTTCTGTCGCTATGGCATCATCGCCTGTTGTTGGCAAGGCTACGAAGCAGCCAGCACCGAGCTGGGTAAAATCAATTACACCTAATTTACCGCAAGAAATTCCCATTAAAGACATTAGTAATGGCACTTATTATTTGCTGGCTGATGAGCAAAATCGTGTAACAGAAAACAACGCGCAGGCGTTTAGGCATTACGCCGAGCTTATTGTTAATCAAAAAGGCGTGCAGCAGTCAGGGCAGGTGAGTGTTACTTTCGATCCCATTTATGAGTCTGTGGTGTTTCATCGCCTCAATATAATTCGCGATGGTGAAGTGCTCGACAAATTAGCGGCTAGCGATATCAAATTAATTAGCGTTGAACCTGAATTTGATAAGCTGATATATAATGGCCGTCAAAGCGCCAAAATTATTATTGATGATGTGCGTGTTAACGATGTTCTGGAATATTCTTATTCGCGCATCGGCCGTAATCCTGTCTATCAGGGGCTGTATAACTATCGTCCGTACGTCAGCTGGTCGGTGCCTTTGCATCAGCAATATGTCAGTGTGTTGTGGGGTAAAGAGGCGCCGCTTTACGTGAGTGCTTCTGATGAGAATTTTAAAATCAGTGAATCGACGAGCACAGATGATAGCGGCAAATCTTATGCACTGTATGAGTTTGAGCGTATTGATGGCGAATATCACGACTACAACAGTCAAACTCCTGATTGGTTTGAGCCATATCAGCGTCTGTATTTTACTCAATCTAAAAGCTGGGGCGAGATTGTTGATTGGGCATTGCCGATGTATCAAGCCGCATTTTCTGACAATGAAAATAGCGCGTTAAACCAATTAGTGCTGGATATTCAGTTGGCGCACAAAACACCACAGCAGCAAGTCGCTGCGGCGCTAAAAGTGGTGCAAGACGATGTGCGTTATTTTGGTATTGAAATGGGGCGCAACTCTCATCAACCTTCCCACGCTAGTGAAACCTTAGAAAGACGCTACGGCGATTGTAAAGACAAAGTAGTTCTCTTTGTTTCTATTCTCAAGGCGTTGGGCATCGAGGCGTATCCAGCGTTAGTTAATACCGACGATGGCCGTGGTTTGCTAAATGTACCACCGGGCGTTGGCAGCTTTGATCACGTTATTGCGCAGGTTGTGATGGGCGATAAGCATTATTGGTTTGATCCAACATTGAGTTTTCAGGCGGGACAAATCGATGATATTTTTCAGCCAAACTATGACGTTGCGTTATTGATTAAGCCTGGCAGCAACCAGCTAATTTCTATGGATGAGAGCGAGCGTAAGGTTGGCGAGTTTGTGCAAGAGATATTTGATGTCACTGAGGGTGGAGGCAAGCCAGCTAAATTGACGGTTGAATCGCAATACCTTGGCAATATAGCCGATAGAAACCGCCGCCGCGTTGCCGAAGATGGCTTAGCGGAATTGGAGAAAGATTACCTTAATTTTTATCGCGATTATTACGCGCAAACAGAGACAATCACTCCTATTGCCGTGTCGCAAGATGCTACGACAGGGCAGGTCAATCTTACTGAACATTATCAGCTTAATGACTTTTGGCAAGAGCAAGGTTCAGGACGCTTTGACGGCGAGTTTTACGCCCATGCCATTCGCGGCTATTTAAAGAAACCGTCACAGCTCAAGCGTAATTCACCGTATTATTTGAGCCATCCGGTGCACGTTAAACAGCAAATTAAGGTATTAATTGGCGAAGATGGTTGGGAGTTTAATCAAGACTCATTAAAGCAAGATAACGATTTTTATTACTTTAATTATCAATTGAATTTTGATGAGCAAGCACGCGAATTAACGATCGATTATGAATACCGCTCTAAAGTGGGCTTTGTTAGCGTTGAAAACCTAGCAGCCTACAATAAGCAGCGAGAAGCAGCTCGCAAGGAAACTTACTATTCAATTTCTGACTACATAGACACAGCGCCAAGTGAATCTAGCAGTAATAACTACACCAGTGTTGAGAAGCTAGTGAGTCTTGCCGTCGTTACCGTGTTTTTTGTCGGTTATGGCGTGATAATGATGGCGTGGTTAATTGATGGCAGCGAATACAATCGAAAACCACAAACATTCCTCTATCCTGTGAGTTTTACCAAGGTATTGGTGTTATCTCTCTTAACCCTTGGATTTTATCCGAGCTATTGGATGTATCGCCAGTGGCAAGCTATTAAAGAGCGCACTGGTGAGTCGCTATCACCTTTTATTCGCGCTGTATTTGGCGTGTTGTGGTTTATTCCATTGTGGCTGCGGATCCGCGAAATAGATAATCACCACATGAAGCTTTCCTTTCCAAAACTACTATCAGTATCTTTGGCATTAGTGATGTATCTGTTGTTTTTGATCGCGGCGTGGGTCAGTTATTACGATCACTATTGGTTGATTACCCCTGCGATTATCGCCGTTAGTTTGTGGCCAATGGTGGCGGCGATTAATAGTGCCAACAAAGAACATCAGCAAGAAGTGAACTTTAACAATCGCTGGTTGCCTCGTCATTTAGCCATGCTAGCGCTGTTTTTACCAAGTGTGGTGTATGTAGCAGCCCAGTGGAGTCACTTTGTGCCGTCGCAACGCGTGGTGGCGACTGATGCATTGTGGCCACATGATATTCAGTTTATGCGTCGTAATGCCGTACTGATGGAAGATGAAGTTCCAACCTTGTTTTACAGTGATGCGCTGCTTGATATGACAAAAGATGGTAATGGTTTTACAAAGGACAATGTATTTTCCTATTGGTTTGATGCCCAGAAGGACTTTAATGTCGAGCGCGCCGCTTTTAGTGATATTAAAACCATTGAATTTAAACCGGGGGAAGGCTCATTTAACGCTACCATTACGGTGACTCGACTAGATGATAGTAACTTCGATCTTTATGTGCCGAAGGCAGGCGGTGATGATGAGTATTTTTATCAGCAGCTTAATGCGCAATGGCAGCGCATTAAGCCGTCAGCTAGTAAATAAGCAGAGCTAGTTAACTACAATACCTGATTGAGCGAGCTTAGCGGCCAGTTGCTGGTGGTTAGCTCGCAGCGCTTTTAGTCCGTTATTTTCCATTTCATTTATTAATTCACGCAGTTTTTTCGAGCCGAATGTCGCGCCGTATTTACGGTTTTCAATGCGGCGAATAATGTCGTCAGATTGGGCGTAAAAGTGACTTGCTTGCGACAGTATGTCAGACGGTGTTTCTAGCGTTGATGATGAGAATTTCATATTTTCCCATACGAATTTCAGCAGCACAGGGCGTTGTGATTTCAAGTCGTAAACTTTGTTTGATGCAACCAAATCGGCGTACTCTTTGAGTGTTGCGATGTTAGCGGTAATTTCATTGTCGAGGGAGCGACGCAGGTGATAGTTGTTTTCTTGGCGATTGAGTGAATCAAACTGAATGGCTTGCGATAAACCTTCTTGAGCTGCCAAATACACACCAGTGATGGTCGCAATAATCATAAAGATCTGGCTGATCCAAAAACTGGTTTTGGTGAGCTCTCTATTGTCGAGTCTTTGCGTAAAACGCGCTGGTTGTGTTGAATTTGAGGTTGGAGTTTTGTTCGCTGAATCCATCTGTGTTGTCCATGTTAGTAGCCTGTTTCAGGCTACTAATTTTGGCACAACGGCAATAATTTCACTAGTTGCGATAAAGTGTTTTTATCAGGTGATAACCAAACTGAGTTTTGATGGGGCCGTGGACTTCTAAAATAGGTTTTTTAAATACGACGTTATCAAAAGCCTTAACCATTTGACCCGGTCTGAACTCACCGAGGTTGCCACCTTTTTTTCCTGATGGACAGGTAGAGTGTTTCTTTGCAAGATCAGCAAAGCTCGCACCTTTAGCAAGTTGCTGTTTTAGTTTCTCGGCTTCTTTCTGGGTTTTTACTAAAATGTGTACGGCGCTGGCGGTAGGCATAATCTCTGACCTTGATGAATAAATTAATGGCCGAGATTATATAACAATTTACGCGTTTGATCGTGCTTTGGCGCTTTAAATACTTGCTCTGCATCACCTGATTCAACCACTTGTCCTTGGTCTAACACCATCACTTTGTCACTAATGTGACGCACCACGTTAATGTTATGGGATACGAAAATATACGACAATCCCATTTCTTGTTGTAGTTTCAATAGCAGATTAATAATTTGCGAACGCACCGACATATCAAGTACCGATAGTGCTTCATCTGCCACAATGATATGCGGATTTAGCATTAGCGCACGAGCAACCGCAATCCGCTGTTTTTGGCCGCCAGAAATCATATGTGGGTAGAAGTGAGCGTGCTCTGGCAATAAGCCAACTTGACGTAGTTTGCTATAAACTTCTTGCTCGCGATCTTTCGCTGGCATATCGGTGGCAAATTTCAGTGGCTCTTCTAGCAGGTTGCCAATACGCATTCGCGGATTGAGACTGGTGTTAGCATCTTGGAAAATCATCCGAATAGCACAACAACGCTGAATATGGTTTTTAATTTCTAGCTGTTCACCTTCGAGAATAATTTCGCCAGAGGTGCGTTGCTCAGCGCCTACTAAAATGCGTGCTAGGGTGGTTTTTCCTGAGCCGGCATTACCAACGATGGATAGGGTTTGTTGCTCTGCTAATTCAAAGGAAACAGGCCCTAAAGCACGTTGGTATTGCGGGATTAACCAGCGATAGCCCACCTTAAAGGATTTGGTTAGGTTGTTAACTTTAAGTAAGGTACTCATATTAGGATTCTACACTCTCAGTTAACGGGAAATGGCAGCTAAAGTAGTGACCACGAGACTTTTCCATGACAGGCGTTTCTACACATTTGCGATGTGCGCGGGGACAGCGCGGCCCAAGACGACAACCGATTGGTAAATGCTGTAATGATGGAACACACCCCGATAAGGTAGTGAGCTGCGATTTGTGGTTTAGCAGCTCGTCAAAATGAGGCATGCTTTGCAATAGCGCCATGGTGTATGGATGAAATGGCTGCTTGAAAATATCTTTAGTAAAGCCTGACTCAACGGTTTGGCCACAGTACATTACGGTAAGTGTTTCAGTCCAATTCTCAACGTGTTCTAAATCGTGAGTAATAAGCAAAATAGAAACTTCATTAAGTTGATTGAGCTTTTTAAACAGCTTGAATATTTGATCTTGCGCGCCTGCTTCGATAACTGTTGTCGGTTCATCAGCAATTAGCAAGCGCGGTTTGTAGGCGATTGTCATGGCGATTAATACCTTTTGACACATCCCCTCAGAAAGCTCATGCGGGTAGCTTTTTAGTACGCGTTTATGATCGCGAATACCGACTTTGTGTAATAAGCTTTTGATTTGCTCGTCACGCCATTTTTTACGGCGATAAAAGGGCACATCACACTCGTCCATCGGCAAGGATTCGTGAAATTGATGGCCAACGGTATCGTTGGGATCGAGGCTTGATGATGGCTCTTGAAATACCATTGCAATTTCACGCCCCATCAATTTACGACGTTCGCTGGCACTAAGTCCTAGTAAATCGACGCCGTTGTAGCGTAGGCGGTCGGCTGATACTGTCCAGCGATCGGTTAATATGCCCATAATGGCTTTGGCCACTAGACTTTTGCCTGAGCCAGATTCGCCTACCAATCCCATTATCTCGCCAGCGTTAAGCGACAAATTCACTCTGTCTACCGCGCGAATGCGACCGTGAGGACTATCAAATTCAATGCTAAGGTTGCGAATGTCGAGTAATGGCATTATCCCAGACCCTCCTTCACCGCGCGTTGCAGGCCGTAACCGATAAAGTTAACAGCTAGTACGCTCGCGAAAATTGCCATACCGGGGAAGGTAACGTTCCACGGCGCAATAAATATCAAATCGACGCCGTCTGCCAGCATAGTGCCCCATTCAGAGGTTGACGATGGCGCGCCAATACGCAAAAAGCCTAGCGTTGCAATATCGATAATGGCGATGGATATTGCCAAGGTAAATTGAACAATCAGTGCATTGAGTACGTTAGGCAAAATGACGTTATAGAAGATTTGAAATTTATTAGCACCATCGAGTTTAGCGGCGATGACATACTCTCGCGATAGCTCATGATGAACGGCGGTATGAGTAGCACGAACAAATTGCGGCACAAGGGCAATGCCTACGGCGATCATTACGTTGGTCATGGTTTGGCCGCTAATGGCAACCAGAACAATGGCAAGCAGTAGAGATGGAATCGCTAAGGTCGCGTCGAGAATGTGGTTGAGAATACTCGATTTTAAGCCGCGAGACATGCCGGATAAAATACCAATCAAAATGCCGAAAAATGCTGCAAAAATTGTCACGATCAGGCTAGCACCAAAGGTGGTGCGCACGCCGTGTAAAAGATCTGAGAAAATATCACGTCCTAAATCGTCGGTGCCAAAGAAGTAAGCAACTTGACCATTTTCATGCCATGACGGCGGATATAAAAGCGCATCGGGGTGCTGCAATCCTGGAGGGTACGGCGCAATAAACGGGGCGATTATGGTGATGAGTAAAAAGCCTAAAAATACCCACAAACCTAGCATTGCCACCGGATAACTAACGAAGTTTAGCCAAATTTGACGCAATGGTGACGGAATAGTTTCTTCTTGGTAAATGCTATCAGATCGAGCCATACTCAGCGCTCCTTCTTCTAGGGGTGGTAGCAATCAACAAGACGTCGCTGATCACTGTCACTACAATTACAAATCCGGCACAGACCAATATACCTGCGCTAATAATTGGATAATTTTGCTGATAGGTCGCTTGAATCAACCATTGACCAATCCCAGGCCACGAAAAAATCACTTCCGTTACCATAGCACTCGTGAGTAGCGTACTTAGTTGCAGCGTGATTTGTGATAATACTGGCTGAATCGCGTTTGGCAGAGCATGATGAAAAATGACTGAAAGGGGGTGCAATCCACGTGCTTGCGCAGCTTTAATATAATTGGCATTGAGCTCTTCGAGCATAGTGGTGCGCGTGATGCGAAATACGATAGCACAAGGAATAACAGCTAGCGTGATTGTTGGCATCACAAGGTGAGCTAGCGCATCTTGATAAGCCAATTGCTTGTATTGAATATCTGACAAGTAGATATCAATCAGGGTAAAGCCCGTCACGTGCTCTACTTGATATAACAGGTTGAGTTTGCCAGCTACGGGTAGCCATTGCAGATCTAAACCAAAATACATTATGGCGATAACGCCGAGCCAGAATACCGGAATAGAATAGCCAATCAGACTGGTACCTAACAGGAAAAAATCACCAAACTTTTTGTAGTAAACCGCCGCAATAATACCCAGCGGCAAGCCTAGTAATAAAGCGATAGTCATGGCGTAAATACACAGTTCAATCGTTGCTGGCAGCAAGCGTAGCATCTCATCGAAAATAGGTTTCGCATCGCTAAAAGAAACGCCAAAGTCGCCGTGTATTCGCTGTTTAATAAAGGAAATGTATTGATTAAACCAGCTTTTATCCAGCTGGTATTGCGCCACTATGGCATCGTATTGGGCGATAGTTGGGTTTTGCACGCCACTAAGGTTAGTCGCTAATTCACCAGGTAGCGCATTGAGCATGATAAAGACTAATAGAAATAAAACGGCGACCGTAAAAACAAACAGATTGATGCGTCTAACAATGTAAAACCACATTACTGAGCACCTCCCGCTTGATTAACAGCAGCCTTGCGTTTTGCCTTGGCAAATGAAATTCCACCGTACGGATTGAGCGACATACCACTGATATTACGACTCTTAACCTGAAAGCGCAGCGCGTGAGCAATAGGAATCAAGGGCACTTGTTCATTAAGGCTTTGCTGCGCTGCCAAATAAAACGGAACGCGTTTTTTCTCGTCGGTAAAGGCGATAGCTTGGTTAATGGTTTCATCGAAATTATCGTTACACCAGTTAACGCGATTACCACCAGATAGCAGTGCAGCACAACTAAATAGTGGCCTAAAGAAGTTGTCGGGATCCGCATTGTCAGCGGTCCAGCCAAGCAACAGTGAGTCGTAGCTATAGTCGTTGAGCTTCTCGATAAACACATTCCAGCCATAGGTCACAATTTTAACTTCAACGCCGATTTTCTTTAGTTGTCCTTGAATTAATTCGGCAGTTTTGATGGCGTTAGGATTGTAAATTCGCTGCACGGGAGCTGCCCACAAGGTCATTTCAAAACCATCGGCGTATCCAGCTTCTGCTAGCAGTGCTTTTGCTTTATCGATATTGTATTCGTAAGGCGGTAACGCATCGTTATATGCCCAAGACAGAGATGGTAAAACACTATCGGCAATAGTCGCACTGCCGTAATACACAGCTTCGACAATGGCTCGTTTATTAATGGCATGTGCTAATGCTTGGCGCACCTTAGGTTCGTTAAAGGGCACGCGTTCGGTGTTAAACCCAAGATAAGATACGTTAAATCCTGTTTGGATTTGTAGTTCGAGTTTCTTGTTTTGACGAATGATATCGATTTCACTCGATTGCGGCAGTGCCGAGACATCACAGTCACCAGTCATCAATTTAGCGATGCGGTTGGTACTTTTGGGCGTGATATCAAATACCAGTTGTTCAATCGCTGGCGCGCCATTCCAGTAGTTAAGATTTGGCTTGTAGCGAATGTGGTCATTTTGAAAGTAAGAATCGAGGACAAATGGGCCTGTACCAATTGGCTTGCTATCGATTTGTGCTTGTTTGTTTTGCGCCGCTAGTTGATCGGCGTATTCTTTAGATTGAATCACCGCAAAGTTTGCTGCGAGGTTGGCCATAAATGAGGCGTCTTTTTCTGTCAGGTGAATCACTATCATGTAGTCATTCACTTTTACGATTTTGTTGATGATATCGGTAAAGCCAACGCTTTGGAAAAACGGATAGCTGCCACCAGACACTTGGTGGTATGGATGAGCAGCATCTATGACGCGGTTAAAGCTAAACAGCACATCGTCGGCATTAAAATCGCGCGTTGGCGTAAAATCTTTATTGCTGTGGAATTTTACGTTTTTGCGCAGGTAAAACGTGTAACTGGTGCCATCTTCGTTAATAAACCAGTGACGGGCTAACGCTGGTACTATGCTGCCAAGCGCAGGGTCGTATTCAACTAAGCGGTTGTATATCTGATACGACGACGCATCAGTGGTAGTGCCGTTGGTGGTTAGCTGTGGATTAAAGGATGTTGGATCGCCTTCTGAGCAATATACAATACCCGGCGTATGGAGGTTTTTATCAACACTAGGGCCACAACCTACTAGCATCAAAATGCTAGTGATAAAGCATACTTTTAAAACAAAAATTAACCAATTTTTCATGCTGGTGTGAGCGCCGCTAGTGATATTTGCTAATGTAACGCCAAGTCCCTGTAACATCAACATAATTATAGACGTAAAATCAGGTATCTCGGCGTTTTTGTGACTCATTTAGACCAAATGACTATTCGCTTAGAGCAAAAGATTACTCATTGGCGGCACTAGACTCTAGCAGTTGATATTTTTTGAGTAAGCCACGCAGTTGATGGTAGGTCACACCTAATTGTTCAGCGGCTTTCTTCTGGCTAAATTGGGCACTGGCAAGGGCTTGTTTAATTAGGTCAATTTCAAAGTCTTGGGTAACGGTTTTAAAATCTAGCGGGAAAGTCGCTTTAGCCGCTGGCTCTGGGCTAGTTGCAGCAGGTGCACTAGTGGTTTGCGTTGGCATAGGAGCAACGTTATCACTTGCAACCACCGAAGAGGCAATTGATTGTTGTGGTCTAAATGCAGACTCGAATGGGTCGATTAAGATCTTCTGTAGTGGTAGCGCCGCGTTGTCATGACGGTATAGTGAACGCTCAACCACATTTTTAAGTTCACGCACGTTACCCGGCCAATCGTAACTAAGTAGGGTTTGTTTGGCTTTGGCGCCAAAACCACCAAAGTACTCAAGCTCTAATTGACGCGCCATATTAATCGCGAAAGTTTCGCCTAGTAACAGGATATCTTCTTGGCGGTGTCTTAACGGCGGGAGGGTGATTACATCAAAGGCTAGGCGATCTAGTAAGTCGGCTCGGAATTTCCCTTTCGCCACTAAGCTTGGTAAATCTTCATTGGTAGCACAAATAAGTCTGACATCGGTTTTAACTGGACGCGTGCCACCTACGCGCTCAAATTCACCATATTCAATAACATTGAGTAGTTTTTCTTGCACACGCAGTGAGGTGTTAGCTAGTTCGTCTAGAAACAGTGTACCGCCATTGGCGCGTTCAAAACGGCCTTCATGGCGTTTACTTGCGCCAGTAAAGGCACCTGATTCGTGACCAAAGAGTTCACTTTCCAAGACGCTTTCTGATAGAGTCGCACAGTTTAGTTTGACGTAGTTGGCATCCCAGCGTTTGGATAGATAATGTAAACGCTCGGCAATGAGCTCCTTACCTGTGCCGCGCTCGCCAATAATAAGAACGGGTTTATTGATTGGTGCAGCTAGGGAAACGTGATCTAAAACTTCCAAAAAACTAGCAGCTTGACCCACTAGGTTATCTTTTTTGTTAAAACGACTCATAGTTATGCTTTTTATTGGTTTAATTAACTAAAAATTAGTCTAACAAATAAGTTGGCAGAAAAATATCACAAACTAAAAAATAATTATTTACTTAATTTTTAATGGTTTAGGAATTAAATGTTAGACTGGCATCAATCCTGAATACCATAAATCAAATTCATAAAGTTTCGAAGATAAGAGGAAGTTCATTATGGGAATTTTTAGCAGATTTGCAGATATCGTTAACTCGAATATCACGTCACTATTAGACAAGGCGGAAGATCCAAAGAAAATGGTTCGCCTGATCATTCAAGAAATGGAAGATACCTTAGTTGAAGTTCGCTCTAACTCTGCAAGCCTAATTGCACAAAAGAAAGAATTACAACGTCGCGTAACTCGCGCTTCTAATCAAGAAGCTGAGTGGCAATCAAAAGCTGAGCTAGCGCTTAGCAAAGATCGCGAAGATTTAGCTCGCGCTGCACTGGTTGAAAAGCAAAAATGTGCAGAGCTTGCTACAGCGCTTAGTGAAGATATGAAGCAAATTGAAGAGCAGCTAGAGCTACTTAAAGAAGAAGTTGTTCAACTGCAAACTAAATTAGATGAAGCGCGTGCTCGTCAAAAGAGCATGGTTATTCGCACTGAAACAGCGACGTCACGCTTAAAAGTGAAGAATCAACTAGATTCTAGCAAGATCCAAAGCTCTATCGATAAGTTCGAACAATACGAACGCCGTGTTGAAGATTTAGAGTCGCAAGTTGAAGCCCAAGATTTAGGTGCTCGTTCATTAAATGACGAATTTGCCGAGTTAGAACAGCAAGACGCCATTTCAGATGAGTTAGAAGCACTTAAAAAGAAAATGAAAAAGAAATAGGGAGGATTAGCGATGGATGAAGGAGTATTAGCGGTAATCATAGTTCCAACAGCACTGTTTTTAGTTTTTGTTGCACCGATGTGGCTATTCCTACATTACCGCAGCAAGCGCCAAGTAAGTCAAGGGTTAACTGATGAAGAGTATCAAGAGCTAACATCACTAAGCCAACAAGCGGAAGCGATGGCAGTGCGCATTGAAACCTTAGAGTCAATTTTAGATGCTGAAGCACCACAATGGAGAGCAAAGCAATGAACCAACAAGAACCAGTGAAAGAGTTTTATCGAATTCCACAACAAGGCAAGATCGCTGGTGTATGTGCAGGGATTGCAGAGCGATTTAACATGGAAGTTTGGTTGGTTCGCGTCGGTGTGTTGTCGGCGTTCTTCCTAGGCGGTGCAGGTTTTGTTTTTCTAATGTATATCGCAGCGTGGTTTATGTTAGATAAAAAGCCCTATGTACAACCAAACATTGGCGGCTTAGACCACACGGTATCGGTAAAATCGAAAGTATGGCAGCAGGGACAACCGCCACGCGAAGCGTTTCGCGAAGTTAAGACACAGTTTCGTCAAATCGAATTACGTCTTAGAAATGTTGAGAGTTTCGTTACTTCAAAGGAATTTGATTTAGCACGTCAAATTGATAATTTGAAATAGTAATTTCAATAGATAGTAAAAAGCCGCCAATCGAGAGATTGGCGGCTTTATATGTTCAGGATGAACGGTCAAGATTCTAGACTCCTGAAAATCTATGTACTTACATCCATGTAAGCAATCGAGCGGTGCCATGGATGGCAAGGAGCCGATATCTTTCGCGTTAACCTTTTATATGCTCTAGTACTACTTCGTGATGGTTCTTGGTTTTGAACTTGTTAAATACATGCTCAACTACACCGTTTTCATCAACTAAGAAACTGATGCGGTGAATGCCATCGTACTCTTTACCCATGAATTTTTTTAAACCCCAAACACCAAATGCATCGGCAATTGCGTGGTCTTCATCAGACAGTAGGCTGAAGTTTAAATCGAATTTTTCGGTAAATTTAGCCAAGCGCTTTGGTGCATCCGGGCTTAGGCCTAATACTTCAACGTTGAGTGATTTTAATTCTTCTAGGCTATCGCGCAGGCCTTGGGCTTGAACGTTACAGCCTGGTGTCATGGCTTTAGGGTAAAAGTAGACTAATACTTTTTTGCCTGAGAATTGGTTTAGGCTAACTTCTTTTTCGTTTTGATCTAAAAGAGTAAATTCCGGGGCTTTATCGCCTGCTTGTAAAGTATTCATTAATCTTCCTATTGTTTTAATGCTGCTCTAGATGCTCGTAGCGAATAGTTAGTGATAACTGCTCAGCTAATTCATCGAAATGTTGTTGTAGTTTTTCGTAATTCGTATTGTGCGTGAGATTAATTAACATCTCAATGCGCTGGTAGCCACTTTTGGCTTTGGTGCGAAAACTACAAAGGTCGATGCCTTCGGTTGCAAGGTATTCGGTGAATTGACCAATACAACCCGGTGCATCTTTACCATCTAGTTTTACGGAGACTTGGCCTTCATAGTTCACTAATTTGTGTTCGCTGGTACGTTTCATGAGCGTAATTAGCTCTAGCTGCGCACTGCGAACAGAAAGATCGGTTTCAAAGCGGGTAATAGCATTCCAATCGCCGCTGAGTAGCAAAATTAGTGTGAACTCATTGCCAAACACTGCCAAGCGACTATCGACGATGTTGCAGTTGGTTTGGGTGACTATCTTAGTCAGTTCGTTAACAATGCCGGGACGATCCGTTCCCATTGCAGTAACTACTAAAAAGTTATCCATGGTGCTCCTGATTTCGCCGTCTTTAAACGAGGAAAGTAACAATAAAAACTAATGGTATAAAAATTGGGCGTGATATTAGCACAAGTTTCAAAAATTTCTTAGGTAAGTTCTGTGATCCGGCGATTAATTCCTTGAGTTTATTATCGGCTATCCGTACCATAGCTTGCCTAGATTAACAGAGGATTTTAAAGTGATGTTTTCAGGTAGTATTGTTGCATTAGTTACACCATTTAATGACAACGGTGATGTTGATTATCAGCAGTTAGAACAGCTGGTGGAATTTCACATTCAACAGGGCACCGATGGGATTGTAGCTGTAGGCACAACTGGTGAATCAACAACACTAAGCCACGACGAGCACATTGAAGTTGTAAGAAAAGTGGTGTCTTTTGTCGATGGTCGCATTCCAGTTATTGGTGGTAATGGTTCGAATTCAACGGCCGAAGCTATTGAACTGACTAAGCGCTTAAACGAATGTGGCGTCGATGCCATGTTAGGTGTTACCCCTTATTACAACAAACCGCCACAACGCGGATTAGTTGCGCATTATAAAGCCATTGCCGCAGTGACCGAGATTCCACAAATTCTATATAACGTACCTGGTCGCACGCAGTGTGATTTATTACCAGAAACCGTTGCTGAATTATCGAAAGTAAAAAATATTATCGGAATTAAAGAAGCGACGGGGAACTTATCGCGTCTTAGTGAGATCAAAGCGCTGTGTGATGACGACTTCCTGCTCTTTAGCGGTGATGACGACACTGGAATGGAGTTCATGCTGCAAGGTGGCCACGGGGTTATTTCGGTAACTAATAACGTAGCACCTAAATTGATGAGCGAAATGTGTCGCCACGCATTGGCAGGTGAGCGCGCAGAGGCAGAAGCTATTAATAGCAAGCTACAAGCGCTGCATACGGATCTATTTGTTGAAGCGAATCCAATTCCTGTGAAATGGTGTGTTGCTCAAATGGGGGCAATTTCCAATGGTAAGTTGCGTTTACCATTAGTCGAGTTATCAAGCGAATATCATGAGTTGCTAAAGAGCGCCATGCAGAAAGCACAAGTATTATAAGATTGGAGTAACAATGAGAAAGCTTTATATTGCCCTGTGTGGCGGTATCATATTATCGGGTTGTAGTAGTTTTAGTGAACGACATCAAGCCAGCGGTAACTTTGAGTATTTAAACCAAACAACAGAAAAACAAATTAAATACCCTGAAGGATTTACACCGTTAAAGCACAGCACGGCTTACGACATTCCTGCTATTTCCCCGAAAGCTAATCAGCAGTTAGTGGGTAATAAGTTAGATATCCGTGCACCATCGTTGGTTATGCCTGTGGCGCCTAATGCCCTAGTAAGTGATAGCACTGGTAAAACAGAAGTTATTTTTGAATCCTTTTTATCGCATGATAAATTCCGCGATGATTTGTGGAACAAGCTAACTACCTTCATTACTAACCAAGGTTATGGTGTTGGCAGCGAGCAGGTAGGCCAATCATTAACAACACGTACTATTGTTTCTGATGAATACTTCAAGGTGTTGTTTGGTTTAGAGGAAGAAGTTAGCCTCGATCAGCAATACAGTTTTGATATCAATGTTGAGCCACAAGGTCATAAAGCGACAGTTTCGGTTTCATTAACGCAGCACCAAGAGCAAGGTGAAAACGTAGAGTTAAATCAATTTGCTAAGCGTCGTTATGAAGCGCGCATGCTTAATCATTTCTTGTCGCAAGTATATGTTGAGCACAACAAGCAATTGTTAGCGAACCGCGTTAAGACCAATAAAGGTATTAAGTTAGAGCTTGGTTTAGACAATGAGCAAAATACGGTTTACCAAATTCATGCACCTTATGAACTGGCTTGGGAAAAACTTGCAACCGTATTACCTAAGCTTGGTTTAGAAGTTGAAGATCGCGATAAGTCAGTAAATACTTACTTTACTAAATTCTCGCCGATTAAAGACGGTTTCTGGTCAAACTTATTCTCTGAAGAAGATGGTGTTGAAGCTATTAAATTAGAGAAGAATGACAAGTATCAAGTGAAGCTGGTTGAGCGTGGAGACATTGCGCTACTGACTATTGTCGATAGCAAAGGCGAGCGCTTATCAAGTGATAAGATGCGCGAAATGCTAGCGGCATTTAGAGAATTAATGGCGAAGAAAGCGCTGTAATTTCAAGTCAGACCGTAAAGCCCCGCCACCGCAAAGTGGCGGGGCTTTTTGTTTTCTTAAGGGGACATCTCTACGACTAAAGTGGCTGATTTGATGGAAAAATATATCAGTTCAGTTTATGATAGAGCGCTCTAAACATGGAAAGGAACGATTTGTGGCTTCAATAACGATACGACAAGCAGCAATTGCAGATAGTGAGATCATTAGTGATCTTATCGCGCGCAATGCCAAGAAGTTGTTGCGGGATGAATTTGAAGAAGGCGGTTTGGATTTCTTTTTAACCACCGTTGAAAAGCGTGCCATTCGCGATTATATGGAGCAAGGATTCTCTTATTTAGTCGCAGAAGAAAATGGCGATATTGTTGGCGTAATTGCCATGAAAGACTACAGCCATATGTTCCACTTATTCGTCGATCAATGCCATCAAAATAAAGGCATTGCTAAGCAACTGTGGCAGGCTATTTATCAGCACAGTATGGAGCATGGTAATCGCGGTAAATTCACCCTAAATTCCACTGCTTATGCATTACCAGTATACGAGCGTTGGGGATTTGCTACTACTGATGACGAACAATGCCGACATGGCATTAAATATACCCCGATGGAATTTGTCGTCGAAGATTAGTTTAAAGTATAGAAATAATAAAAAAGCGCTTCATTTGAAGCGCTTTTTTGTTTCTGTTTTTCGAACTATTACATCTTTTTAAATAACAGCGTAAAGCGGTCGGTGTTGCCTGTTACTGTTTTACGTCCCACTTCGTAGCGTAACTCATCGTCAGCTTTGTAATGTAGATTTGAGTAGTCAACAAACTTAAAACCAGCAGCCTCAATTTCTTTGATGGCTAATACAGGATCAAAGCGACGGCCGTTTTCATCGTTTTCGCCTTGCATGTGACGACGAGTATGGTCAACAACGCCGTAAATACCGCCTTTTTTAAGTGCTTTAAAAGCTGCTTTGTTCATGTCGTGACGCGCACTTTCAACAAAGTTGTGGTAGTTGCGGAAGGTTAAAATAGCATCGAAGTCGTTGCGACCTAAATCGAGATTTTCGATTTCGAAATCACGTAGCTCGCGGTTATATTTCATGTTGGCTTCAGGATTGACGATACTGATATTGTCAAAGCCTGGTTTACCAACGAGATTGTCTTTAATACGCTTAGTGCCAATGGCCGCATAGTATTTACCATTGTCACGCAATGCTGGCGCTAGTAGTTTGGTGTACCATCCGCCACCTGGAATTAGCTCTAGTACTTTCATGTCATCTTTGATGCCGAAGAACTCAAGTGTTTGCACTGGCTTGCGGTTGCGATCGCGCTGTACTTCTTTAGCGGTGCGAATATCTGATTTCATGGCTTTTTTAATGCCATCGCTAATGTCGCCTGCGTGGGCGCTACTCATGCCTACTACTGCGGCAATGGTTAGAGGTAACAGTCGTTTGATCATTGAAACTCCTTGTTGATTCTTTATTTTGATTTTTGAAACTGCTGATAATGTAAATGGCTGCTGTGATTAGTACACTTTTTATCGGTAACAAAATATGTCAATTATCACAGCTTGTACCAATTCCGTTGTCTGAATTGGTACTATAACGACTGCTGGCTGACGTATTCGATATAAGCGTCACTCATTGAATAGGGGAGGTCTTGGTGCTCTGTTGCATTTAATAAGGCGTCATAACCTTCTTTGCCTGCAATGGTGTAGGCGGATGACACGCCGTAGTAATAGGTTTCAGGAACAATATCACACCATGTATTGTCACGGAAAATCTGTAAATTAATTATCCGTTGTCCAGCTTCATTGTTAGCGCGATACTCAAAGCGCAGTGAGCTAGTGTATGGATAACTGCCATCACCTGTGCCAATAACGCTATTGTTGGTGGCGTTGTTGATACCGCCTTCTAGCGCGGCCCGCAAATCTTTGCCAGTAACTTTATAACGCACAATTTGGATTTCAAAGGGTAGCAGGCGACCGCAAATATCAGCGGCTGTTAGTGGCCCTTTATTAAGGGACACACGAACACCACCGGCGTTGTGTAGCGCAAAATCTGTTGGGTATTCATTATTAGCACAATGGAAAAAAGCGGCGGCAACGTGAGGCGCTATTTCACTGCCGTTAGGTAACTCATCGTTTGGCAGTCTTACGTGTCGATAGTCTTTTGAGAGATTGGTAATCACATTGGCTTTCATTGCTTCAATCATTGGGCGATAGTCGTGATAAATATGCTCGGTGATTACTTGGCAAGGTTTGGTGACTTCAAATAACTCACTGCGTGCCATATATTGGTTGCATTGCTCGATGTCAGACTTGCTGAGGTGTTGATTTTCTGGTGCGTGGTGCCAGTTAGCACAAGGTAAAAATTTAACGCCGCCACTTTGGGTTATTACTTGTCCTGAATCGTTAAAGGTCAACTTGCTAAGGCCAATTGATTCGGCGTGTTTGCCTGCTTGTAAAATCAGGGTGTTATTAACTATTACTTGTTGCTCAGTTGAACTAAGCCCTAACTCGCTAAAATCACCTGTTAGCGTGTGTGAATGACCGCCGACAATGACGCTGATGCCCGATACTGCTTCTGCTAGTTCCAAGTCCCCTTGGTAGCCTAAATGAGACAGCACAATAATATGCACAATGCCTTGTTGGTGAAGGTGCGCAATGGTGCGTTTGGTGGTTTCGATGGCATTTAAGAAATGGCAATCGTGATCGGGGCAACCTATTTTCGCCATTTGATCTAAGGTAATGCCAACAGTCGCTAGCGTCTTATCTGCAAGTGGCTTAGTTATATAACTGGCGATGTCTTTGTCATTATCGTAATGATACAAATTGCTATGTGTGGCCAGTGGTAATTCTTTGTTAGGGTCTTCATCTTGTAAATCCATGTTACCCGCGAGGCATGGAAAATCGACGGCATCAATAAAGCGAGATAGCGGCAAATTACCTAAATCAAATTCGTGATTTCCAATGGTCATGGCGTCGGGGCTAAGTTGCTTTAACAGGGCTGCGTTTGCCATGCCTTTAAATCGGCTGAAATATAAAGTGCCTTGGAAACTATCACCGGCATGGAGAAATAATGACGGTAGATTTTCAGCTTGCGCTTGCTTTCTTAGATTTGAGACTGCACTGGCTATCATGGCGTAACCGCCGCAAGGGACAGTTAGTTCTATAGGCTTGTCAGTCAACGGTAGCCTCATCGGCAATGGTGTTGGCTCAAAGTGTGAGTGCGTGTCGTTAATATGTGCTAAGTAAAGCGAATAGGTCATTGAATCTCCTTTATTTCTACAGCTTAACACGACAGGGTGACGCTTTTGTGGCATTTATTAGATTAACATGACCTAAAAGCACACTTTTTAAACGGTTGTATATAGAAAATAATTAAGTATGATAAATTATTAATTAGTCATATTAATGTCGTATTTTTGTCGTATTAATAGGGCTATGACAACTTAAATCAGCAACTAAGGGAGCAGTTGACGTCGTATGTCTAGTCTATCTAACACCGCGTATACGCAGGAAAAATCGCTGGCGCAGCAATTAATTCAGATTTTAGTTATTCCCACCCTTATTCAAGTTATTGGCGTTGGATTATGTAGTTGGTTTTTCGATATTAGTTTGTCAGCAGCGATTGGAATTTTAGCGGTCAGTGCAGTGTCGACCTTAGTTTTCATCATTTCGGTTAAGAGCAGCTTGTTTTCCAGTATTACTGAACTAGATAACTATGTCGCGAGTATCCGCAGCGGCGATAATATCGATTTAACCAAAACATTATCGAGTGAAAATAGTGGTATGTTGGCGCAAGCCTTTGCCACTATAAACCGTAATACGAAAGAAATGGATAAATCGCTGTGTTCACTCTATGCATCTTCGGCTCGATTACATCCGATGTCAGAAGAGCTCAACAACTCTTATTCAACGATGATGCAAAAGGCGAGCATGCAAGATAGCTTAGGACAGGGCATTCATAATGTCTTGACTCAAATAGGCAATACTTCACATGGTTTACATGAAGATCTTGCAGGATTAATAGAACAGGCGGATGTGAGTGCAAGCTCTTCTAAAGTGGCGCAAGACGCGTCAAATCAAGCCAAAAATAGTGTAATTGCGCTGCAAGAAAAACTCAATCAGGCTGCGTCCCATATCGATGTGCTAAAGAAAGATAGTGAAGAAATTAACACTATCATCGATGTGATTAATTCCATTGCTGAGCAGACAAATCTGCTTGCCCTTAACGCTGCTATTGAAGCGGCACGTGCAGGTGAGCAAGGCCGTGGCTTTGCGGTTGTTGCCGATGAAGTAAGAACCCTTGCTG
Organism: Psychrobium sp. MM17-31; assembly: GCF_022347785.1. Taxonomy (NCBI): domain Bacteria; kingdom Pseudomonadati; phylum Pseudomonadota; class Gammaproteobacteria; order Alteromonadales; family Shewanellaceae; genus Psychrobium; species Psychrobium sp. MM17-31. The sequence continues at coordinate 205,798 of NZ_JAKRGA010000002.1, read as the reverse complement.
AGCGCACAGCAACTTCGACACAGGAAGTTCGCGATATAGTGACCCGCATTGCAGGCAGCACAGATAATGCCTATAAAACCATGCAGGTTGGGCTTGAGTCATCAAATGAGTCCGTTAACTTATCAACACAAACAGCGGACAACTTAAACATTGTGCTTGAAGCTATAGATACTATTAATCAACTATCAAGCAATATTAAAGCATCGTCTGACAACCAAATATCGCTTGCGCATCAAGCCCAGAATGAAATTGACAGTATGGTGACTTTAAACTCGCAAGTGCTAGCTAGTTCGCGAGAGCAAGAGTTATCTTCATGTGATTTAGTTGCCTTATCGGAATCCCTTAAAACTGTGTTGGATCGTTTCGTATTATCTGGTGCTCACTGGGATATTGATCATCGACCTAAAAAGCCAAAACCTGTCGTTATTGAGCCTGAGATTGAAATCGAAGGTGAAGTCGAATTGTTTTAGAGAACACCAATTATTTCAAATAAAAAGCGCGTGCAGCGCTTTTTTATTGACCGAAATCTGACCACTTAGGTTAATGTTTGTTGACATATTATGTCTCGCGGTGTAAATATTATTTTGCTTTTTAAGCAAGCTATCAATTTTCTACTATGCTTTGTGTTTGAATAATTTATTGCTTTTTATAACCAAGGATGAAGCAGTGGAACACTGTGTCAAATGACGCTAATTGATAGTTACCTCTCCACTCAATAAAAGGAATTAGGCTATGTTTGAATTTCTCGTCGCAGATATTAACACCCCATTCGCTATCGCCTTAGGAACCGTCCTTATACTTGGGTTACTCGAAGGACTCGGTTTGTTGGTTGGCATGAGTATCATGAGCTTATTCGATCAATTTTCACCCTTTGAAATGGAAGTTGATGTTGAGCTTGAAGCCGAAGTTAGCAGCGGTGGCTTAACCTCTCTAATTGGTTGGCTCTATCTCAATAAACTGCCAATGTTAGTGTGGTTAGTACTGTTCTTATCGAGCTTTGCTATCGCCGGATACACTTTTAATTATCTTAACCTCAATGTGTTATCACTCACGCTGCCTTCATTTGTAGCCTCTTTAACGGCGTTTGTAGCAGCAATTTTCTTAACCCGTGCATTTGGCGCTCCGCTGGCCAGACTGATGCCTAAAAATGAAACCTCAGCGGTATCTTCCAACTCGTTTGCTGGTTTAGTGGCAAAAATTACCATAGGTAAAGCAACTAAAGACTCGCCAGCCGAGGCCGTTTTAACTGATCAATACAATCAGAAACACTATGTGCTGGTGGCACCAGAAACCAGCAATGAAATCTTTGAGCAATCACAACAAGTCGTCTTGGTAGAAAAACAAGAAAAATGTTGGATTGCCGTCAAATTTAACGCTTAAGCGTTGCTAAAACAAAAAGGAAACTCTTTATGGAAGCATTAGATGCAAACACAACTTTTATCCTGATAATGGCGGGTGTCGGCGTTGCCGCGCTGCTAATTATCGGTCTTATTTTTGCCAAACTTTACGTACGTGCAACTAAGGAAATCGCCTTTGTTCGCACGGGTATGGGGGGCGAGAAAGTCGTTAAAGACGGCGGTGCTATCTGCCTACCGGTATTACACGAAACGATTCCTGTAAACATGAATACACTGCGTATCGAAGTTGAAAAAGTGGAAAAAGATTCACTTATCACCAAAGATCGTATGCGTGTTGATGTTAAAGCTGACTTCTATCTGCGCGTTGCTCCAAATGCCGATGGCATCTCGATGGCGGCACAAACCCTTGGTAGCCGTACCATGCGTGTAGAAGAACTTAAAAAGTTAATGGAATCAAAGTTTGTCGATGTACTGCGTACCGTTGCTGCTGAAATGGCAATGACCGAAATGCACGAACAACGCGCCGATTTCGTGCAAAAAGTACAGCAAAATGTCAGTAACGACCTTGAGAAAAATGGCTTAGAGTTAGAGTCGGTATCACTGACTGGATTTGACCAAACTGATCTTGGTTTCTTTAATGAAAACAATGCATTTGACGCCGAAGGTCGTGCTCGTCTTGCGAAAATTATCGAAGAAAAGCGCAAAGAGACTAACGATATCGAGCAAGAAAATCGCATTCAAATTCAGCGTCGTAACCTAGATGCTGAGCGCGATTCTTTAGAAATCGAAAAGGAAGAAGAAGAGCTGCGTATTGCTCAAGAGCAAGTACTTGAATTTAAACGCGTTGAGCAAAAAGCTGAAATTGCGAAAACTCGTGAGTTAAAAGAGCGTGAAGAGCGCGAAGCGCAAATCGCCAAAGAGCAAGCGGTTGAACTGGCTGAAATTCAAAAAGCTCGCGATGTTGAAGCGCGCGAAATCGAAAAACGCACCGCGCTTGAGCGAGCGCGCATTCAACAACAACGCGATGTTGAAGTTTCTGAGCAGGACAAGCAAATTGCCGTAGCAGAGAAATCAGAAGCTGAATCTGCTGCGCGAGCAAAAGCGGCAGAAGCTGAGAAAGAGCGTGTAGAGAAAGAAGAATCGGTAATCACCACACGCCAAGTTGCCGAAGCAAATCGTCGTAAAGAAATCGAAGTTATCGACGCGAAGAAAGAAGCTGAGCGTGAAGCGGTTGGTATTACTGTTCAAGCTGACGCTGAAAAACGTGCCGCGGAAGATAAGGCAAGTGCGGTATTAATTGAAGCAAAGGCAGACGCTGACGCGTTAATGCTAAAAGCTGAAGCAGACGAGCGCATCTTGGCGGTTGAAGCGGCTGGTAAACAAGCACTTTATGAAGCTGAGAACATGCTACGCGACGAGCAAATCGAGCTGCAACGCGCATTAGCAACACTGAAAGTATTACCTGAGATTATCGCTAACTCGGTTAAGCCACTTGAAAATATTGAAGGTATCAAGATTTTACAAGGCTACGGCGCTGGCGCTAAAGGCGACGGTCAAACCATTAGCAGTGCTGGTAATGGCAGCATGGCAGAGCAAGTAACAGCAGCGGCACTTAACTACCGTGCTAACGCGCCATTAGTTGATTCTATGTTGCAAGAGCTTGGATTGGTGGACAAAGAAAATGGTTCGTTAAACGATTTGTTAACGGGTAATAACTCTCTAAATCCTAAAATGCCAACAACGGAATTAAACGACCATGTCGGCAGTGATTTTTCAATGTCAGATAGCGTTGAAGTGTCTAGACCAGAACAAGACTAATTAGTTGTCTTCTAGTCCTAAAAACGCCCTACGGGGCGTTTTTTTATGTTCACGCATGTTTTATTCCTCCTGTAAAACATAGTACCTACATCCTTGTAGGCAACTAAATGGATTTAGGAGTTAGGGCGAAGCAGGAGCCAGAGCCGAGGAAGAACGGTCAAGATTCTAGACTCCTGAAAATCTATGTACTTACATCCTTGTAGGCAATCGAACGGTGTATAATGACTAGCTATAACATCTGCATCAATTGAATGAAGTTACCGCAGGTGTCATCTAATACGGTGATTTTTACTGGCCCTGCTTCTTTTGGGGCAATTGAAAACTCGACACCTAATGCCGACAGGCGTTCATATTCTTTATCGACATCTTCTACTTCAAAAGAGGTCCAAGGGATGCCCGCTTCCTTTAATGATTGTTGATAGACTTTCGCTGGCTCAAACGCCATCGGCTCTAATAGCAACTCAACACCGGACTGGGCAGCAGGTGATACCACAGTAAGCCATTTGTGTTCACCAACAGGCACATCTGTTTTCTTGATAAAGCCAAGTTTGTCGGTGTAAAAGGCGAGGGCTTTGTCTTGGTCGTCAACTGGGACGCTGGTAACGGTAATTTTGATCATGGCGATAAACTCTTCGTGGGTGAATAATAACGCTAGCATACCCAAGGGCAATTAATAAAACTTATTCTAGATTGCTAATTTCTATTGGCAGTATTTTTGATTATTGTGGGGAATCAGGTTCTTGATTGTCACGTGCATACTGTTTCGGTGTGCAGCCGACACACTTTTTAAATACCGATGAGAAGGTGCTAATGCTCTCATAGCCAATATCGAAACACACTTGGGTTATTGGTAGGTCTTGTCTCAATAGTGATTTTGCTTTTTCAATTCGTATATCTCGCAAATAGGCGCGCGGAGTAACACCATAGACTCGTTGAAATACACGCACATAATGAAAGCGAGACATAAAGGCTGATTTAGCTAGTGCATCAAGATCAAGTTGTTCAAAGTGGTGCTGCACCATAAAGGCGCGCGACTGTTTGATGTGCTCATAATGCTCAGCCCGAACTGGCGTCTCATCATAGATGCGATCTATTTGAGCTTCGTAAAAATTTTCCTGTACTTGCGCCATAGACTCTCTAAATAAACCGCGAATTGACTAATCGATTGTATTGTGCGCTCTAACAATTGACTTTTTTACATCAAAAGAATAGATTGCGCTGCTCTGACTTACTCTACAGCATTGCTATTTGATAAGGATATTTATGATTAAGCAGCTTTCTTTCCCTCTATTATTTAGCGCGTTTTTAATTGGATGCGGTGGCTCAGGTTCAAATAGTAATAGTTCATCTGAGCCAACTCCTACACCACCTCCAGTTCAGAGTGTTCCATTAGATACTGCTTTTCATGGTGGATGGAAAATTGGAGATGTAGTCTACACAACTATTTCTAAAGGCGCGATTAATCTATATACCTATGAAGCAGATAGAAGTTGCTATTCATCTGATGTCTTTACGATAGATAAAAGTACCAAAACATCAGCATCACTAATTAATGTTCACACAAATGAAAAGAGCGAGCTTAAGTTTGCGGTTGATTTTGATAAATTGGTTATCGAAGAGGACGGAGTTGCACTTACTTTCGAAGAAGAACGATTTCTTAATCCTGTTCCGGGTTGTGAAAATTCTCAGCAAATAAAAAGTATTGAGGTAGATGTTGAATTAGCTTATTTGCCACCTAAGATTACGCTCAATCGAGATGCTCATAGTACCGGGAGAGTTGAATATGATTACGAAATTATCTTTGATATTAATGAGAACGGAACTCATGATATTGGAGATTTGGCAATAAGAGCGAGCCATTACAAAGGTGAAGGTCACTATCCAAGTAATTATCAGGTTTCAATTACTCGTTTAGGCGGTGATATATGGATGAGATTACCGAATCATCAAGCGGGTACTGAATTTAGTACTACAGGAAGTGAAGCTCATAATTATGTTAACGTAACCCAAAATGAGAATACACTGACGTTTAAGTTTGACGTAACTCAAAATGCGCTCCTAGCACATGTGAATGAAAGTACACCGATTCAAGTTAGTGGCTATATGAGCTATTTAGAGCCTGAATCAACCGTTATTGACGGTTGGCAAGATGGACCATGGAATTGGTCAAGCGAGAAGCATTTTGATTCTTTATTCGAGCAAGATGTGTTTATGCCAATTAATTCGTCTGGCTCTCTCCTTCTCAATGATGCTGAATCAGATTGGGTCTACGGTGAATCACTTTGGGTTGATTTAAAAGCAGTTCAATTTAGGTTTATAAAATAATTCCCTCAATATAGTGCCAAAGTAAGTTTGCCAAGACTAACTTTGGTATCACTTTTCTTCTGATATAAGACACTCTTTGTGGGAGAATCTTGCTTTAAAAACTGAACCATCGGTAATGAAATGACAGGGCGCTTGTTTAAAGCATTTGAACTTGATTTTATAGAGAGATGACGGATTAATACAAACTGAGAGTATATTGCCATGTTGGGTGATTTTGCTAATAGAGCTACTTTTTAATAGTGACTTTTCCCCAGTATCAAAATCGCTATAAAACACAGGAACGCCTTTATCGATTGCTGAGATTAATTGTTTTTGAGTGTTAGGAGCTATATTAACAAAGGTGATTTCTGCTAGGGTTGGGAACGAAATTAGTAATAAAATTATGTATTTCAAAAGTATCAATCCTTTAAATGCGCTTTGTTTGTATTAATTATTCTAGAACTCCGCTTTTGTTATTAGAGTCTTATGTTTAACTCCTTGATTTTAAAAGTAAAAGGTTATTGGTTTACTGTGTTGAGAGCATCTTTTATTCACTCCCAGATACGTTCAACGGTTTCAATATTTCGTGATATGACTTCTCCGTTGAGAATATCGTAAACAACGGCTTCGTATTTTTGACCAGTAACTCCACTTTTATAAACATATACTTTATCCGAAATTCTAAAAGTAATTTTTCCTGAATACCAATTGGCGATGTAATCAGATGTTTCTGTATTGAATAAATTATTTGGATAAATGTATTCTGCACTCCTAAGTTTACGGCGGCTTTTTTCGGCGCATGGATTCTTAACTATGTGAGATAAGTAAAGTTTGTCTTTTCTGATTGTCCAAAGAGCTTTGTAACCACGCCAAGCGGCGGAGCACGTTCTCGAATCAATTTTTTTAACGAGTTCGACAATTTCTGGGTGACTGTCCAACGGAAATTCATCAATGTCGAACCTAGCGCCATCTAGCTCGAGAACTTCTCTAATTTGTTGTGTTGCTGATGCCCCCATGGTTATTAAAGTTAAAAACAATAAAGGAAAGCATCTCAATTTTTTAACAATATTGAGCATAGTTATTTTTCGCGTTTTGTATCTCGTTAGCTAAATGAGTCTCATCACTCGTTTGTTGAGTAAAATTATCCGTGATAAAACATTAAACTAAGAGGAATCGTAAATATTGTCAAAGTATTAGCTGAAACAGTTGTTCGATACGATGTTAACTTATTTAGTATCAACTCTTACGAGTGTGACTCTGCCATACATGCCTCAATCTCCGCAATAGTTCTTGGTGCACGCTCAGTCAGGTTAATAAAACCATCTTCCGTTACTAAAATATCGTCTTCGATGCGTATGGCAATGCCGCGCCATTTTTCGTCTACTTTATCGCAATCTGCCGGAATGTAGACGCCGGGCTCTATGGTGAACACCATATTGGGTTCTAATACCGTCCATTCGTCTGAGCTTGGCAGTTGATATGAGCCCACATCATGAACGTGCAACCCCATCCAGTGGCCGGTTTTATGGACGGTGAATTCGCGTTGTGCTTCGTTGGCGAGGATGTCTTCTATATCGCCGCTTAAGATACCTAAATCTAACAGGCCTTGGGCTAGCACGCGTTGGTTAGCTTCAAACAGCGTATTCCATTTTGCGCCGGGTTTTACTAGCGAAATTGAAGCGTCTAATGCGTTTAACACGATTTGATAAAGTGCTGCTTGGGCGTCGCTAAATTTGCCATTAACGGGGAAGGTACGAGAAATATCAGCGGTGTAGTGTTGGTATTCGCCGCCTAAATCGGTCAACACCATATCACCATCTTTGCATAGCTGATTGTTATCTTCATAATGCAGACAAATACCATTGTTGCCACTGGCGACTATGTTGCCGTAACCCACGCTATCACAGCCATAATCGCTGATGGTGCGGTTAAAGGTTGCGCTTAATACTCGTTCGTTAATATCAGGTGCGCACGCTTTCATCACTGCGATATGGCCGTTGATGGACGCCTCGGCGGCTTGTTTGATGAGAGAAAGCTCGTGCTCGTCTTTAATCACGCGCATCTGAGCAATCATTGGCGATAATTGATGGATTGAACGATAAACTTTAACACTGTCAAAAGCGTGATCCGGTTGTCTCGCCGTGAGCCAATGACCAAGTTGGTTATGAAAGCGGCCGTGATTATCACTGATGTAAAGTTTGTGGCGCTTTTCAAATAGGCTAATGATTGTTCCTTCAAATTCACTAATATCGATGGCCTTGTCAACGCTGTGATTTTGCTCTAGTCCTTTTAGACCTGCGCGTGCGCCAAATTGCACTTCTTGATAGCTGTCATTATCGCGGGCAAACATCACGTATGGCGTATCGTGACCGGGGCGAATGACACACACACAATCAGGTTCGTTAAAGCCTGTTAGGTAGTAAAAGTCGTTGTCTTGGTGAAATGGATAGCTAATGTTGAGATTGCGAACTTGTTCAATGTTGCCAACGATAATGGCGACAGAATCGCTGTCTAGTTGGCTAGCAAGTTGTAATCGGCGCAAGGCATAAGGCGTCATGGCTATTCTCTAATTATTGATATTGAAGGTACTTTTTATTAATGGCGCTTGTGCTTTCACACAATAATTACTTTTTGTAATATTGAGCAACCAACATTGCCGCGGCTAAATCTTCTAGTGCGTGGCCAACAGATTTAAACAGGGTAATTTGTTGGTCGTTATCACGGCCACTGTGGGTGCCATTACTTAGCTCAAATAGGTCAGCTTTAAGATCATCAATACTAATAATACCGTTGTCTAGTGGTTCTTTAATATCACCGGTTTCTTTAGTCGCGCCAGGGCGATGATCGACAAATATTTCACAGCGTTTTACGACGTCGTCATCAGCTTCGCGCATATCAGGTCGATATGACCCCACAAGATCAACATGTTGGCCTTCAGTTAGCCATTCGCCTTTAATAAGTGGCGTTTGACTTAAGGTGGCGACACTGATGATGTCGGCATTTTTAACCCCTTGCTCGATAGAGTCGATAATCTCGAAGGTTAGGTTAAGATCTTGTACTTGATCGATAACTGCTTGAGCTTTTGCTTTACTGCGTCCCCAAACTGTTACATGGGTAATTGGACGAACGGCGTGATGCGCACGAATGAGTTTCGAAGAAAGTGCTCCCGTACCCACCATAAATAGGCGGCTTGCATCTTCTCGAGCTAGAAAGCTAGCAGCAAGTGCTGATGCTGCTGCGGTGCGATTACTGGTAAGGGTTGGCGCGTCCATCATAAACTCAGGCGTGCCAGTGTGGAGATCCATTAATAAATAAATGCCTTGAATAGCGGGTAAGTTAACTTGCGCATTGTCCGGTGCAACCGTTACCATTTTTACCCCTGCTTTTTCACCTGCTTGCCATGCTGGCATTAGTAGTAAAGTGGTTTCGCGTGAGGCATTAGGATTAGCCATGTCGTGGTGATGGCGCATTGGGGTCGTGATGTCGCTACAAAAAGCATCTTTTAGTGCCTTAATTAATGCTGGGAAGTTAAGTGCGCTTTGTACTTGTTGTGCATCTAGATGGATCATAATTAGGTCTCAAATGAAATTTGTATACAATATATCATGGCTGTTTTGCTAATTGCTACGCTATTTTAAACTGAAAATTTTGCTTGCTAGATGCCTGTTTCAAGTGCTTGATTGTGCTAGACTAGCGCGTCTTTTCATTTTATAGAGTAATAATTGTGTCGAATCAATCAGGTGTCACTAAGGCCGTATTTTTAGATCGCGATGGTGTTATCAATATCGATACTGGCTATGTAAGTCACAGCGATGATTTTGAGTTTATCGAAGGTGTTATCGATGCCTGTAAAGCGCTAAAAGAAAAAGGTTATGCGCTGGTGGTTATTACTAATCAATCGGGCATTGCACGCGGCTATTTCTCTGAAGATGAATTTATGACGCTTACCGAGTGGATGGATTGGTCACTCGCCGATAAGGGCGTCGATTTGGACGGGATTTATTTTTGTCCGCACCATCCTGAAAAAGGAATTGGTGAATTTAAACAAGATTGTAACTGCCGCAAGCCCGAGCCGGGAATGATTTTAAGCGCGCAGCGTCATTTGAATATCGATTTATCGCAATCGTTTTTAGTGGGCGATAAATTATCTGATTTACAAGCGGGAAAAAATGCGGGTATTGGCACTAATATTTTGGTGCGCACTGGTAAAGTGGTTACTGACGAAGCCGCAGCAGCTGCTGATCACGTGGTTGATAGTTTGGTTAACGTGGTTGAATTGGTTTAAAGCGTTTTCTTTCTGATTTCGTGAATTGTTTTTAATGCTTGTCGGGTCTTGTACTGGAATCTTTTTAACGGGTAACCATTATGACTGACAAGCAGTTTCAGCTTATTGTTAAATCTCTATTGGCACTTAGTTTTTTGCTATTGGGCCTATCTTTCTTCCTTGGTCAAAATGCACGAGCCATTGAAGCCACTTTTAGTTTTTATTCATTAACTTCACTATTTGAGACGCCTGTACTGGGTAAAATCGCGGGTGCGACCTTGATTGCTGTCGCCATTGCTATTCTAACGCCACATGAGCGGGCTAAAACTCTCGCATTCTGGGGTATGATGCTTATTGCTGCTGTGCCTTTGCTAACACTACTAAGTGAAACGCGATGGGTTGCTGTTCACGGTGGCTTTCCTGTAATTGGCTCTGGTCAGGGCATTATTAAGTATTTCGCTATCTTGCCGTTGGCGTTTTATTTGTTTAAACCACAGGCATTGACCGAGCGTCAACAAGCATGGTTTAACTGGGCGACGATGGCAATGGTGTTATTTTGGATTGGTGGTGTTAAGTTTTTTGAATACGAAGCCAAAGCGATTGAAGGATTATTAGTTAATTCACCATTAATGTCATGGTTGTATGACGTGTTCTCATTGCAAGGGGCATCAAACGCCATCGGTAGTTACGATATTGCTTTTGCGTTATTGTTAGCGCTAGGAATGGTGTTAGGTAATAAGAAAATTATGTGGACTGCTGGCATAGCTTGTGGCGCCGTATTTGGTATGACGCAAACTTTCTTAATCACCTCAGGTGGTTTCGATGCTAATACTGTAATCAATGGCTTAGGTCAGTTTGTGATTAAAGATTTATGGTACATCGCTAACCTTGTAGTTATTGCACAGTTTTTAGCAATGCCTAAACGCATTTCAGTATAAAACGTTTAGTTAAACTAAAAATGAAACCAGCCCGCGTGTTGCGGGCTTTTTTCGTAACTAAGCACTTTAATCTTACATTTTGTGATAGTGGTAGTATGATGGAGGCAATAAAAACACTTACCTTAAGTAAGGCTTAAGTTTATGAAGTTTAATGTACTTAGCCCTTTAACTGTCTTAATTGCAGCAATTATTAGTGTGGCGTCTAGCGAGTTTATCGATATTTCATCCACGCTTGTTATTATGGGCTTTTTGATATTGGGCTGTGGTGTGACTTTGTATTACAGTACGGCAACCTCGTTGATCAAGACGAGTCTCTTTTGGCAATTGTTGAGTATTGCTATGACAACGCCTTTGGTTAGTCATTTTATTAGTATTAGCTATGATATTCCTCGGTTAGCACTGGAATCAATGTTACTGATACATTATCTGGTTTTGGCTATTGCTATTGAGTTTATCCCGCGAAGACAAGAGCACGAAGTTACGACTTTGCTAAGCCCCGTATTTGCAATGCTAATTTTTGTTGCGATGTTATTTGGCTACTTTGTGTTGATTCCACTCGAGTACTCTCAAGAGCCTGCGCAAACCGCAATTTCTTCCGAATATTTCCACAATATTGTAGTCAGTTTGTTGTTTGGCAGGTTGTTACAACACGCTATCAATAGTCGATTCGATGTACATGCTAAGGCGTTGTCTTTTTCTTTGTTAGCCATTGGCCTATCTTGGCTAAATTGCTATGGCGATCATAAACTTCATGCAGGGGAAGGCGAAGTAGTAATTCCTTTGGTGATGGTGGCACTGTGGTCGCTAGTTGCTTTTTATTATCGACGTTTTGCAATAAATAAGAAAAACAGTATTGCACCAAGTAGTCCAAATCTTTATGCATATGCCAACACTAATATTATGGCCATGACTGTTTTATTAGCGTTGTTTCAAGGTATAGGAATTGTGGAGCAACCCGCCTATATGGTGAGCGAGCTATTGCAATCTATTATCGTGGTTTTATGGTTTATCTGTGCTGCGTTCCTGATTAGCTCAAATAGCTTCAGCATGGCAAAGAGCGCAAATATTTTTCGCACCAATTCGCAACGTACTAGTGAATTACTCGCAACTAAGACTGCGGAAATAAAAACGCTGGAAGCGCACATTATCAATAGTGAAGATACTGCAATTGTCAGTGTGTCAAACAATGCGATCTTGACGGTTGATACGCAAGGAATCTGTTTATCGGCTAATCCAGCTGCAAGTCAAATGTTCCAATGTCTGCCGACACAGCTGGTGGGTATGAATGTTAAGTCGCTATTTGATGAACATGACGAAATGCATTATTTCTTCGACTTTCAGAGTCATGTTTATTCGCTCAAACGCAACCTTGATGGCATTAGTAAAGAAAGCGTTGCATTGCGATCTGATCAGCATAAATTTCCAGTGCAGGTGGCGATGCAATGGGCAGAGCGAAACGCTGAGCCGCTAATCGTTATGACGTTTTTTAATTTGACGGAGCGCAAACGACGAGAGCGCGAAAGCTTAGAATTAAAAGATAAGTTTATTGCTAATATTTCTCATGAGTTTAGAACGCCACTAACAATCATTAATGGCATTCTCGATCGCTATTGCGCTCAAGGAAACAGCGGGCAAGCGAAAGAAATGCAAGTTGCTAAACGCAATGGTATGAGGTTGGTGACTATGGTGGAGCAGTTACTCGAACTGTCGCGCCTGAGAGACAACCCCCAGTTAACGTTACACCACTATCGCCTATCTACATTAATGGCGATCCCTGTTGAATCCTTTGAACGTTTAGCATCGCAACATAATTTGAATTTAAGTGTCGCTGTCGATGATGAGTTATGGATTGAATGTGATGCGCAAGCTTTTGAAAAAATAGTGTTTAACTTAGTGTCTAACGCAATTAAATATACCCCTAGTGGCGGAGAAATATCGATAGTGACACATCGAGAGCACGACTCAGTGGTATTAGATGTAATCGATAATGGTGTGGGAATTAGCGATGAATCGCAAGCCAAGATCTTTGAACGTTTTCAACGTGCTACAGATGAAAAGAGCGCGACATTTGGTGTTGGTATAGGGTTATCTCTCGTTCATGAGTTAGTGAACGCTCACGGTTGGCAAGTGATTGTGAATAGCCAGCTTGGCGCTGGTAGCAAGTTTAGTGTGTCTATGCCGTTGGCGGAAGCTAAATCACAAGAGCAATTTGTCGATGCGAATCTGTTACAAAGGGACCTATCACCGCTCTTTGTAGAGCCACAAAGTGTTCACGCTAAACAGCAAGCTCATTCGCATAAGGTTGTGCTAGTCATAGAAGATAACCTAGATATGCAATCGCACATAAAACAAGTGATCGAGCAACAACACCATTGTATGCTGGCGGGCAGTGGAGAAGTTGGATTGGAATTAGCCAAAACCTATTTACCGGATTTAATCGTCTGTGATTTGATGCTAACTGGGATCGATGGTTTTGAAGTACTAAATGAGATCAAAGCTGATAGTCTAACCGCACATATTCCGGTGATTCTGTTAACCGCGCGCTCTGATCTCGAATCTAAATTAAAGGGACTTAACCTGAGTGCCGATGATTACTTGGCGAAACCCTTCCAACATAATGAGCTATTAACGCGAATTCAAAACCTAATAGATAATCGCGCGTTGCTGCAACAAACCTTTAAGCGTCAGTTTGACGAGCAGCAACAAGAAGTGAGACGGGAAGACTTACAGCACAGTGTTGAGCAGGAATTTGTCGATACTAATCAGCCGTCGCAGCAAGATAAGTTTATTAGTCGTCTTAAAGAAGTGGTAACACAGCATCATAGCGACCCTATGCTAGATGTTAATTTTATTGCTAAAGAGATGGCAATGAGTGAGCGTCAGTTGCAGCGTAAAGTAAAGGCTATCTTAGGCACTACACTAAGCCAGTTTATTCGCGAGGTTAGATTGTATAAGGCAAAAGCCATGCTAGCACAGGGGCAACAAATTTCCCGTATCGCACTAGACGTAGGATTTTCATCACAAACGTATTTTGGTCGCTGCTTCAAGGAGACATTTGATATGACGCCTAAACAATATCAGCAGGAACAACTTCGCGAAGCAGAATAAAGATACTCAAGTTTCTAAGTTGACCTGAGTATCAATTAATTTGTTAATTGTATTTACATCGCACAGCATCGAATAGCGCTTGCTTGTCTTTGCTTTGTAGTAAACGTAAGTAATCAAATGGCTGAGATTTGGGGCTATAAAGCCCTAACCAGCTTAACTCTAAGTCGCCGTCGACGATATCACCAGCAAGTTCAGTTAATACATTTATTTGATCCCAATTGAGCGCTATTGGATTTTCCACATCAAATGGATAAAAGGTATAGCTCACTGCGGGTGTTGTGCTGTTGGAAAATAGTTCATTAAGCCGCTGGCTGAGTCGTTGAGCAAGTTCTCGGGCGTTATCATCTTTTTCATAGCCAATAATGATAAAGCTGTCTTGTGACCACTTAACAAGTAAATCGTCGGTATTGCGGCTGTATGACAATAATTCCGATACTGCAAGCAGTTGCGCGCTATGTTCTGGCTTGAGTTTGACCATTACAGTGTATAAGCGCGGCAGTAATTGACGCTGTATCGGTAAGATATTGCGATGGAACTGCGCTAGTAACTTGGTGGATTGTTCGATGTAAATGTCGAGATAGGTGCGACTATAGAGCCCCGTTTTCTCATCTATCGTAGATAGCGCTTCTAGCTGTTTATTTGCTGCTGCTAGCTCATCATTTTTCTGGACAAATTTTTCAGTCTTTTCTTTGACTAGTAATGCCAGCTCTTGTTTTTTCTGTTGTTCTATTTGTACTTTGCGATTGATAAAACGTGTGTAACTCAGTAATACGACAACGATTACTAGCGTGTAAATTAAATAAGCCCACCAAGTGTTCCACGGCGCTGAATTCACCGTGATATGTAAGTTAATTTGTGGCTGGCTCCAAGCTATTCCATCGCTGGTGGCCATCACTTGAAATTGATAGTCGCCGTGGGGCAAGTTGGTATAGGTAGCTCTTCGCGATGCGCCAGCATCTATCCATTCTTTGTCAAAGCCAAGTAAACGGTATTTATACCGTGTCGTGCTGGGCTCGCTATAGTTCAACCCGACATAATTGAATGAAATCAAACGTTCATCATAATCAAATGTCAGTTGTCTAACCTGATGCAGCGATCGATCGAGTTTGATAGATTCGTTAAGGGAAAAAATATCTACTAATTGGATATTTGGAACTTCACGGGGTGGATTAGTCTGGCTGGGATCTATGCCAACAAAGCCTTTCGATGAGCCAAAATACAGCGTTTTATTGCGACTGCGAAACGCCGAGCCATGATTGTATTCAAGATCTTCGAGGCCATGGCTGGCGTCGAAATGCTGAATAACTTTGGTATGAGGTGTATAACTGGAAATCCCACGGTTTGAGCTAAACCACATTTTGCCATGGCGATCTTGGTTAATGGCGTAAATAGTTCGGCTCTTAAGACCGTCTTTAACCCCGATGTGTTGGAATTGATAGCGTTGTTGTTTGATGTTGTCCGCGCTTAGTATATTCACCCCTGACGATTGGGTACCAACCCACAAATTATTGCTGTCATCGACGTGTAAAATCCAGGCGAGATTGCTACTAATACTAGTTGCATCATTGTCGTCATGCAGCAGATGAGTAAAGGTTTCGGTCTGGGGATCGAATTTATTTAAGCCGCCGCCATAGGTTGCCAACCAAATATTGCCGAGCGCATCTTCTTGAATTTGCAAAATGTGATTTGAACTTGGTCCTTTGTTTGTATCATCATCTCGCTTGATATAGCGAGTTACACTGCCGTCCTGATTAAGTCGATTGAGTCCCTGATGATAGGTAGCGATCCACATTTGACCGTATTGGTCCTTATAGATATCGGTAATGCTGTTGGCAGAAATAGTATTGCTATCAGTCGTAGAATGGACGTATTTATTGATGGTACCGTCAGCAATAGTAAGCCGGTATGCCCCCTTGGTTCGAGTCCCTACCCATAAGTATTCGCCATCGCTAAATAAGGTCATAATCCGCATATCTTTAAAATATTCAGAAATCGGCAATTGGCTGATGCCATTATCGCTCAGTGATAATGCGAATAGCCCTGAACTGTAGGTGCTAAATACTAAACGTTGGGCATTGTCTTGAGCGAATCCAGTAACGATATCTTCAGCAAGTTGTGGATAAAGGGCTGCGTTATACTGATTGAAGGTTGTCATTAGTGGATCCCAGCGATTGACACCAGAATAGGTGCCTATCCACATCATGTTGTCGCTATCTTCGTAGAAACTTAAAACAAAATCATTGTTTAGGCTATACGGATTATTGGTATGTCGATAAGCATTGAATGTACTCGATTCATTACTTTTCACTAAGAAACCTTGATCGGTTGCGACCCATAGCTGCTTACTGCTATCTTCAAAAATATCTTCAATATTGTTGCTTGAAATATCAAATGCTTTAGGGGCTGAGTGATAGTAATGGCGCTCAACATCGCCGTTTTTATTTAACTGAAATAGTCCATTTTCCAGTGTGCCAATCCAGATATTTTCACGGTTGTCTTGTCGCATACTGCTAATAAGCTTGGCTGTTTCGTTTGGCTTATTTGATAATGGTAATGAAGTGTGACGGAGAAATTGTCCTTCGACTGAGAATATTGAGATGCCACCGCCACTAGTGCCAACCCAAATTTCTTGGGCGCTAGTTTCTGTTAGGCTAGTAATGATGTTTGTTGATAGTGATTTGCGGTTACCGAGCTGTTGATAAAATTGTTCAATAACGTAAGAATCATCATGCTTAGTTATCTTATTAAGGCCACTTTCGGTCCCTGCCCATATATTTCCTTGGCTGTCTTGCAGCAATGCATTGACGTTATCATTACTCAGTGCATGCTCAGATAATGAAGTATTTAAGTGTATAAAGGTGTCAGAAGCTTCTTGATATATGCTTATGCCGCCGCCGCGTGTAGCTACCCATAACTGACCTTGTTTGTCGATTAACAAAGCACTAATTGTATCAGCGCTGAGTGAGTCGGGTTGTTGGGCGTCGTGATGATAGCTTTTAAAATCGTAACCATCGAATCGATGAAGACCGTCTTGGGTACCAAACCACATAAAGCCTTGACGATCCTGAATCATGCTTTTTACATATTGATATGACAGTGGATTGGTCGAGGGGAAACTTTTTAGGAATCGCTTATCGGCGAGTGTATTAAAGGATGTGAAAAAGCATAGAGCAACTAATAAGACACGTAAAAGCACTAGAAAATTATCCTAATAAAGGCGGTAACACATTGATGAGTATAAAGGATATTATTGGTAGGTAATAGCCACCCGAAGGTGGCTATTGACGTTGATTATTCTTGAGCTACCCAGCGGTTGATACCGATAGGTGCGTTAGGGTCAATATCGGCACTTGTGCGCCAAATAAAACCATCGGTGTCTACGTTAGTTCGCCAAATAAAACCATCTGTTTCGAATTCACTGCGCCATAGCAGTTCACTGCTACTGTCAAACGATGTACGCCAAATAAAGCCATCAATGTCGAAGTTGGTGCGCCAGATAAATCCATCAACGTCAAAATTAGTTCGCCAAATGAATCCGTCGCCACTGAGCTCTTTTTGCGCGACATTCCACGTGTATAGTGAGTCTGAATCTTTGATGGCGATATTGCCGTTTTCGTCAATAAACGCAGGACCTACATAGTGTTGCTCGCCAGCAATATCTTTAGCGATATCCATAGTTGAAGACGGGCAATGCGTCGAATTAGCTAGTGCATCGTTAACGTTGATGATACCAGCGCCTTGCTGAAATACGCTATAAGCAAGTGAACCGTTCGCATTTACTGCTGGTCGTGCGCTGTTCATTAAACGACACTTTACTTGATCTGGTGTTAATTCTGGTTGCTGACTTAACAGCAGCGCTACGGCGCCTGAAACAACACCCGCTGCTTGTGAGGTGCCAGACATTTCAAAATAACGACCGCCATCGTGATATTCAGGATGTTCGGTAACTATAGTGGTGTCAAAGGCCATTAGCCCAGAAACGTGACCACCTGGTGCAACGATTTCTGGTTTGATAAAGCCTTCAATAGTTGGTCCTGCCGAGCTGAAAGTTGCTAGCTTGTCGTCAGTCTTATCGCTTGGCGTGTAATTATCTGTCATCGCACCAACGGTAATAATGTATGGCACGTTGCCTGGCACGCCAATTGTCATTGGCTGAGGACCTGTATTACCCGCTGAAGCGACAACAACAATACCCGCTTGCCACGCTTTCATCACAGTTTGATTAAGTGGATCTTGCCAATAATGAGATTGAGCAGGACCACTAAATGACATATTTAATACGCGAAGATTAATGACATCTTTAATATCGATTGCCCAAGCAATACCGCGAATAACATCGGCGTAAGTTGATTTACCTTCACTGTCAAAGGCTTTTATACCAACAAGTGCAGCGTTAGGCGCAATGCCGTAGATTTTACCATTGATATCAAAATCACTATTTACTGCGAGACTGGCAACATGAGTGCCATGACCATTTTGTTCACGCTCGAAGTTGTGTACTGTGTTGTTTATCGCGTCGTAAGTACCCCATACCTTGTCGCGTCCGCGTAAGTCTGTTGCTAATCCTGCTAACTGATCTAAGCCAGTATCTAGCACACCAATGGTGACATTATCACCATAAATCTTATTAGCGTGTACTTTATCGGCTTCGATTAATTGTGAAGCATCGGCTTTAGGTTGCCAGCGTCTTTTTCCTTTGGCCCAGCCAGCAAGTGTCACTGTCGCATTGGGAGTTATGGTCACGCCTGAAAGCTCGCGAATTGTTTCTAGTTGCTGTTGATTAAGTGTCAGTGCATAGGCATTAATTATCGATAAGTCATGGCTTGGCAAAAGGTCTAAGTCCACCATGATTTCTTGTAGTGCTGCTTTATTTTTTGTTTGTACGATATAAGAGTGAGATTGCTGAGCAGCCTCGTTTGGCGATGACGAAAATTGGCTAATTGAATAAACGGCAATCGTTACCACTGCAATTACCGATGTAGTTTTAATCCAGTTTAGTGACATGGAGCTCTCCAATAGGTGGTGAGAATAAAGTAATTTATTGGCTCGCTTAATGGCGTGCTCATATTTTCACACGATATTAACATTGCTGGCTAACATGCCTAGTAAAAAGCTGTCAAAAACTCGTATTTTTCCGACATTAATGTATTTGAAAAATGAAGTTGGTGAGCATTACTTTGTTATTAATCAATGGTTTATTTGTGTTTCTTTATGTTTGGAAACCTTTGCTTATGCAGTAAGTCCTTGATAAGTATTGTGTTGTAGTCGCTTTGTTGTTTTACGACGGATTTGTGTGAATTTCTGACGTTTAAGTGCTAGCGGATGAAGGTTGTATTTAACATTCTATTAACGTCATTACACACATCGAATCCGCAAATGGTATTCGAACAATAATAATAACAATAGGAGAGTTTCCTTTGAGTATTTCAACCAAACTAGTAACAGCAACTGCACTATTAGCAATGATGAACCCAGTAAGTGCAGCAGTAAAAGAAAAGGTTAACGGATTAGCTAAAGGTCATGATGTTAAAGCTGCATTAAAAATGAATGGCAATGCCAGCTTCAAAAAAATTAAATCGCTTAAAACAGTAAAAGGCACTAACAAGGCTCGTATGCAGCAACACTACATGGGCGTGCCAGTATATGGTCAAAACTTAGTCGCTGAGACAAACGATTTCGGTGAATTGATGTCGATGTCTGGTGATGTGGTGCGCGATATCAACTTAGCGTCTGTTGAACCAAGTATTTCTGCTAAAGAAGCAGAGCGTTTAGTTAAAAAGCAAAATGGTCATGGCACAAGCACTAAGGTAAAGCATCCGTCTTCTGAATTAGTAATTATTAATAAAGACGGCAAAGCGATGCTGGCTTATAAAGTAAGTTATTTTGCCGACCACGCTGATACTCCGTCTCGTCCGTTTGCTTTAGTTGATGCTCACTCAGGTGAGATCATCGAGAGCCACAATGCTTTAACAACCAAAAAAGGCGGTGGCAAACCAGGTGGTGGCGGTACTGTCACTACAACACCATTTTTAGCGACAGGCCCTGGTGGTAATACTAAAACTGGCCAGTACCAATACGGCAGTGATTTCGCGGCAATGAAAGTTGGTGAAGCTAGTGGTACTTGTTACATGGAAAATGACAACGTGCGTACTATTAACATGAACAATCGTACTCGTGGCGGTA
The DNA here is from genome assembly GCF_022347785.1 of Psychrobium sp. MM17-31. NCBI lineage: Bacteria > Pseudomonadati > Pseudomonadota > Gammaproteobacteria > Alteromonadales > Shewanellaceae > Psychrobium > Psychrobium sp. MM17-31. The sequence goes on along the minus strand of NZ_JAKRGA010000002.1, from coordinate 185,825 downwards.
GCGTGCACTCATTTACATGTCCTGAGAATACGTTTAAATCAATCAACGGTAGTTATGCGCCATTAAATGATGCTCACGCATTTGGTAACGCAATTTTCGATATGTACAGCGATTGGTACAACACAGCTCCACTGAGCTTTAAACTAGAAATGCGTGTTCACTATGGCCGTAGCTATGAAAACGCATTCTGGGATGGCCGTGCTATGTCATTTGGTGACGGTGGTTCAACCTTCTTCCCACTAGTTAGCTTAGACGTATCTGCACACGAAGTAAGCCATGGTGTAACCGAGCAAAACTCAGGTCTACAATACTCTTCGCAATCAGGTGGCATGAATGAAGCCTTCTCTGATATGGCGGGTGAAGCTGCTGAGTCTTACATGTTAGGCAGCAACGACTGGAAAGTTGGTGAGCAAATCTTTAAAGGCAATGGTGCATTGCGTTACATGGATAACCCAACGCTTGACGGCCGTTCAATTGACCACGCATCTGACTTTACGAGTTCAATGGATGTTCACTACAGCTCAGGTGTATACAATAAAGCATTCTACCTATTAGCAACTTCTCAAGGTTGGACTGTTCGCGATGCATTTGGTGTGTTCTTACGTGCTAACCAAATCTACTGGAGTGCAACATCGACCTTCGATCAAGGTGCTTGTGGCGTTGAATCAGCAGCAGCTGATCTAGGCCGTAGTGTGAGCGATGTTACCGCAGCATTTAGTGCGGTAGGCGTTAGCTGTCAGTAAGCTGATGTTTAATAGTAAAAGCCAGCTTTGAGCTGGCTTTTTTATTGATTGATGAGATACTTTTGACTATTGGAGGAAGTATGAATCATTTATCAATTAGTCACGTTCATCATATCGCTATTATCTGCAATAACTATCTGTGTTCTAAAAAATTCTATTGTGAAGTACTCGGCTTCGAGATAATTCGGGAAACTTATCGCCAACCTCGCGATTCTTACAAGCTTGATTTGCGACTACCCGATGGCACACAAATAGAGTTATTTTCTTTTCCAGGAGCACCCAAGCGCCCAAGTTATCCAGAAGCGCAAGGACTAAGGCACTTGGCCTTTGCCGTTGATGATATCGATGAATCAGTGGCGTATCTTATCTCGCAAGATATTGCTGTTGAAGCGATTCGCATTGATGAACTAACTAACAAACGCTTTACGTTTTTTAACGACCCTGATGGCTTGCCGTTAGAACTTTACGAAAATTAATTAATGACGTTCCTTCATCGTTGATTAAGGCTGTTGTTCAAACAATGTCATGGTTCATGTCTATTTCTACGGTGAGGATATGTTGTATAAATCTCGCAAGATTCTATTGTATTTTAGTTTTATTATTATCGTTGTTAGCCTAGGGCTAGTGATTCCCGAGCGGCTTGTTAACCCTGTCAAAGGCGCGACAAGTCGCGATTGGAATCATCAAACCTTTTGGTACTCGCCGTGGGGCGCATCAGGTGTTCACAAAGGTATCGATATTTTTGGTAAGCGTTTTCAACAGGTCATTGCGCCAGTGAGTGGGATTGTTGTTTTCTCTGGTGAGCTCAAGCGTGGCGGTCACGCAGTTGCGATTTTAGGCCCTAAATGGCGAATTCACTATATGGCGCATTTACAATATCGCGATGCGAAAGTTGGAGATTGGGTGAGCGTAGGTGACGAAATTGGCGGCATTGGCGATACTGGTAATGCTAAGGGAAAACAGCCGCATGTCCATTATTCGATAATGACGCTGGTGCCTTATTTATGGCGCATCGATTTTAGTGAGCAGGGTTTTAAGAAGGCTTTTTATCTGAGCCCGCATGATAAATTGATATCTATTCCTAGCTTTGGTTAACCAGTAAAAGCGCCTAATCGTAATTAGGCGCTCTTTTATATCATCTGATGAGATTAGCTCGGTATAAAACGTCTAGCGAATTTACTCGCTTTGCCAACGCCTACGCTGGTATTGAGTGCTGTTTTACTGAGTACTAAGTACAACCACGGTACTAGATATAAGCTGGTAATAGTTGAGAAGCTTAGGCCGCCGATAATCGCAATTGCTAACGGGCCATATGACGGACCATCACCGCCAATTTGTGCGCTGCCCATCGCCAAAGGAACCATCCCTAATACCGTTGTAGCTACCGTCATTAAGACAGGGCGCAGACGGGTAATACAAATATCGGAAACGACTTTCTCTAGCTCCTCGCGTTTTGGTGACATTTGGTTGATTTGATCTATAAGCACTATGCCGTTATTAACCACAATACCCATTAAGATCAAGATACCTATCATGCCCATCACACTCATATTGGTGCCTGTGACTAAGAAGAACCAAAACACGCCGACGATAGAGTAGATAATGGAGCTGATGATCGCTGCTGGTAACAACAGTGATTCAAATAGTGCCGCCATCACGATATAAATCATCGCTACCGCTAGCATCATATTGACTAACATGATGTTTTGCTCTTGCTGTTGGCGCTCAAAGCCTTGGCCTAATTTCCAATTGTAACCTTGTGGCAGGTTAACATTTTCCATTGCGCGTTTTATGCGATCACCCGCTTGCTCAATAGTGATGTCGTCCAGATTGGCACCAATTTTTAGCGATGTCATTCTGTTTTGACGCCAAATGTTGTTAAGACGTGGTCTCACTTCAAAGCGCACCAAATTTTCTAAGGTAATGATTTGATCATTAAATTGAGTGATTGGAATTTGCTTGAGTTTGGCCAGCGAGTATTTTAACTCACGCTCAAATAGCATTTCGATGCGTACTTCGCCTTGTGGATCGTGGCGGAAGCTGCGTAAGTTTCTGCCGCGCAGAGCGTTAGACACTAACGAGGCGACATCTTGCGAGCTTAGGTTATATCGACTGGCTTTTTGACGGTCGACAATTAGCACCATTTCTTGCTGCTGCTCATCTACTTCACTGCGCACATCCGTTAAACCTTCTACTTGGCTAAGTAGTGGAATAACTTGATCACTCAGCTCAATTAACTTATCAGTCGACGGCCCTGTTAATGACAGTGATGCGCCGCCAGCAGAGGCACTACGCCAGCTAAACTGCGGTTCAGCAATGGCAAACTTGGGCATTTCCTCGCGGATCAGGCGCTTTATTTCATCAACGGATTTCGCTTTTCCTTCTTTCAACAATAGCGTTGAGTTGGCATATTCGGTATTGAAATAGGTGTACACCGAATCAATCTCGAATTTTTCTTGATTGCCATACAAGTAGTCTTCCATTTTGTTTACGAGCTTTTCCACTTCTTCTAATGGGTATTGCCCTTTGAGGTGATAATGGAGACGAATGCGCGTGGTATCGTCGCTATTGTTATTGTCTGAAGTGACAACGCTAGCTGGAAACGCGGTACTGGCTAAGATGATAATGGCTATTACACCGGTGATTTTCGGATGATGTAAAACCCAATCTAGACTGCGTTGGTAGTAGCGACGCGAAGGTTTATTGGCGTCGTTGTTCTTCTCTTTAGGCAGTAGTTTCTGTAAATCCATTCTCGACAGTAATAGTGGAAGCAGAGTTTTAGCAACCAGCAGTGATGCCGCTAGCGAAATACAAATTGCTATGGCCACATGCTCTAAGAAAATGGTTAGCTGAACTTTTTCACCAATAATGTTTGGAAGAAACACAATCATTGTAGTGGCAGTACCTGTAATGACCGCTAGGCTCACTTTCGACACACCAAATTCAATGATCTGGTTTATCGGCTTAGTGGGATCTTTTTTGTATTGTGCGGCAATGGATTCGGTAATTACCACCGAATTATCAACTAGCATACCAACGGCGAGTAATAGACCCATCATCGATAGAATATTGAGGGAATAACCCATCAAGTGCATACCAGCCAGTGTTAAACAGATAGAGAAAGGCACCGAGGTAACCACTAATAAAGTCACTGGGGTATTGCGAATAAATAGATAGAGCACCGCAAAAGATAGGATTGCACCAATGCCGCCTGCTTGTAATAGATCACCTAATGAATCTTTTACACCTTTGGCTTGATCGTCCATTAAGAAAATGTCGATGCCTTGGAATTTGTCACTGCGAGCAATCTCGTCGATGGTAGTACTCACGCGAGAGGCAACATCGACTAAGTTAACGCTCGATTCGCGAAACACATCCATACCAATGGCAAAGCTTTGGTTGAGATGGCGCGCTTCTTCCAGCTCTTTTTGCTCGTATTTTACGGTGGCAATATCACTTAAATAAACGTGATCGTTGATTTTCAAATTACGAATATCGTTAAGGTTGGTGTACTCACCTTGTGGCGATACACGCATCGTTTGATTATCGCTTTTTATCGCACCTGCATTGATAGAGAAATTTTGCTTACTTAACACTGCCGTGAGTTGCGCGACATTAATGTTGTGGCTTGCCATGCGATCGCTAGATAGGCGAATGATGATTTGGCGTGGGTCGACGCCATAAAGCTCAACTTTCGATACGCCTGAGATGCGCTCAATTGGTTTTTTAAGAAAATTATTCAGTAAGTCGTAGCTGTTGCGAAGCTCGCGTTCGCTGGATATGCGCATGGTAAGAATAGGCATATCTGAGGTGGAGAATTGATAAACAAAAATGCGCTCTAAATCTTCTGGTAATAAATGACGGATCGCATCAATTTTTTCGCGCGCTTCAATCCCTTTACTGGTAAGACTTTTACTCCATTCAACTTCAATAAAAACACCAGCGCCGTGCTCATTGGAATTTGAGTTCATGCGGGTGATACCACTCATAGTCGCCAGCGCTTCTTCGATGGGCTTGGTGACTAAGCGCTCAACTTCCGCTGGACTAGAGCCAGGGTAAGGGGCATTGATGTACATCTCAGGAATATCGATGCCCGGAAACTTTTCTAATGGCAATAAGCGCGCCGACGCTAGGCCGAGCAATAGCATGCTCAGCGCAATCATAAAGGTGGTGACTGGGCGTTTTAGCGCTAGGGCGGTGAGGCCTGAACTTGATGTGCTCATGTTACACCTCCGCCGCTGGTTTGCTTAGTTGTGCGTCTTTGGTTTGCTCAACGAACTTTTTGCTATCAAACAGTCGATAAAGCACCGGAATAACAATAAGCGTCAGCAAGGTCGAAAATATTAAGCCGCTGATAACCGTAATCGCCATTGGCGCCCGTAGTTCACTACCTTCACCAAGGCCTAAGCACATAGGTAATAGACCTAAGATGGTGGTCATGGTGGTCATGATAATCGGGCGTAAGCGAGACTGAGCTGCGGTTTTAATTGCCGTTACTTTTGCCATGCCATCCAAGCGCAATTGATTAATGCGATCCACTAACACGATGGCGTTGTTCACGACGATACCGCTTAGCATGATCAGACCAAGGAAAACGATAACACTAAGGTTAGTGCCCGTTAGGTATAAACCAAGCAGTGAACCAACACCGGCTAGTGGCACGCTAAATAAGATCAGCAGTGGGTGTAGCAACGATTCAAACTGTGATGCCATGACTAGGTAAACAAGGAAAACAGCTAGCGCTAATGCCATCATCATTGAGTTAAACGATTGCTCCATTTCCTCACTTTGGCCACCAAAATTACTCGTCACATTCAGTGGTAAATCAAGTGAGCTTAATAGACGATTAGCTTCTTCGATGGCGCTTTGTTGATCGCCAACAGCGATATTGGCGCTAATGACTGCCACGCGCTGCTGATCAACACGATTGATTTGTGCTGGGCCAACGGTTTCTTTGATGGTAGCAACGCTTTGTAATGAAATTGGGTGCTCGCTATTAGGATTAACAATCATGGCGCGTAAGTCGTTAACCGAGTTACGGTCGTTGAGATCACTGCGTACCAGAATATCAATTTTGCGATCGAACATCGTAAACTGACTTGCCACATTACCACCCACTTTAACCGCAATAAGTTGTGAAATATCGGCAGTATTTAGTCCAAGGTTGGCGATGCGTTTGTGATCAAACTCGATAGCTAATTCTGGTTGGCCGCGGCGCATGCTATTAACCACATCATCAAACACTGGCGAGTTGCTCATTAAGGTCGTTAATTGCTTGCTGTAGGTATTGAGGGTAGCTAGATCATAACTGGCCAGTTCAATACTCATAGGCTTGCTCAGCGTAAATAACGCAGGGCGGTTTAACTCGTTACTTGCACCAACGATATTGCGAGCAATTTGACGGGTTTTATCCATTACCGCGTCTTCGTGAATTTGATTGTGGACAATAATTTGTAAGCGCGCTTGATGCTCGCCGCCTTTACTTGCGCTGCTGGTCATTAAGCTGCCACGACCCGTTAGTGAGTAGGTGCTTTTGATACGCTCATCATTCGCTAACTCTTGGGCAATGTGGTTAATGGCTTCATCGGTTTTAACCAATGGCGTTCCCGGAGCGAGTTCGAGCTCTAAATAAAATTCACCTTGCGATAGTGGAGGTAATAATTCAAAGCCAACGCGCGGCGCGATAATTACGCTAGTACTGGCAAGACCGAGAGTAATGACTAAGGTTTTAATCGGATGGGCGAGGGCACCAGAGAGTAAGCCTTTAAAGCCAATAGCGACCACATCAAAGGTTTTGTTGAATACTCCAGTTATTGGTTTTAATCCAAATCCTAGCACCTTGCTCACTGCGTAAAATACTAGTAGTACGATGCGCGAAAGTAGCATTGGTAAGAGGATGCATAATAAATAGAATGGCGTCGTTAGAATGTAGAGTATTTTGCCCCACGTTGTACGCTGGCGAAACGCTACGCGTTGATAGCCTTCACCGTCGGCGTTGGCTGAAGAGCGCTCACGTGAGGCGAGCATTGGAATCAATGTTAGTGCTACAAGTAATGAAGCAAGCAGGGCGAAGGTTACTGTCATGGCTTGATCGTGAAATAGCTGTCCCGCGACACCTTCAACGAAAATAAGTGGTACGAATACCGCCAAGGTGGTAAGTGTTGAAGCAACAATAGCGCCGCTTACTTCATTGGTACCTTTGGCAGCAGCTTCCATGTTGGAATAGCCTTGCTCTTTATAGCGCGCAATATTCTCCAGCACTACGATAGCGTTATCCACCAATAAGCCAGTCGCTAATGCAATGCCGCCGAGTGACATAATGTTGAGGGTAATGTCATTGGCGTACATTAAGTTAAAGGTTGCGATAACAGAGACTGGAATCGACAGTGAAATAATCAGTGTTGGAATAATAGAGCGTAAGAATAAATACAGTACCAGCATGGCGAGTAGACCACCGATAACTGCAGCAGATTTAACTTCGCTGATGGCGTTGCTAATAAAGGTAGATTGATCGTAAACCAGAGTGAGCTCATAGCGACTGTCGCCACGGTCTTTGGCGCGTTCAAGCTGACGTTTGATTCGATTGGCTACTTCAACGGTGTTGGCATCACCTTCTTTGTAAATCGCGAGCTCAACTGCTTCTTTAGCGTTGATGCGGGTAACATCGGTGCGCTCTTTGTAGCTGTCTTTAATAGTAGCGATGTCTTTGAGGTAGATAATCTGGTCGTTTTCTTGATACACCACCAAATCGCCAATTTGGGCAATATCGTTAAACTGATTGAGGGTGCGTACTAAATATTGGGTGTTGCCTTCAATAAGCTTACCCGCCGAAATATTAATGTTTTCACGGCGAATGATTTGGCTAATTTGCTCACTGCTTAGATTAAGTTGAGCCAGTTTATGCTGGTCGATCACCACCTGATACTCTTGCTCTAAACCACCGCCAAGTTTAACCGAGGCTACACCAACGATAGATTCTAATTGACGCTTAACGTCATATTCACCGTAAGTACGCATTGCGGTGAGAGTATAGACGCCAGCATCGGTATCTGTAGACACTGCATTCTTTGGCTGTAGCGCAAGACGCACGATAGGATCTAAGCTTGGGTTAAATTTCAAAATCAGTGGTTTTTCAACATCGAGCGGCAATGAAATTAAATCGAGCTTTTCGCGTACTTCTAAGCTGGTAATATCCATTTGCACGTCCCACTCAAACTCGAGTAGTACGTCAGACTGACCTGGCTTAGACACTGAGCTGATTTTGCGTAGACCTTTGACTACGCCAACCGCTTCTTCAATGGGCTTACTGATCAGCTGTTCGATTTCAGACGGAGCAGCACCTGTGTATGTGGTTCTAACGGTTAGTGTTGGGTAGCTTAGCTCAGGTAATAGATTAACGGCTAAGCGCGATAGTCCGACTAGGCCGAACAGGATGACAGCAAAGGTGGCCATCCAAACTGTCACCGGACGTTTGATTGCGGTATCGATAATTTTCATGACAAATCCTAAGACGCTTTTGCGACAGCTTGTGGTTGTGCTTCTTCCGTTGACGGTTCAACGTCGGCCTTAGGTTGGTTCAATACTTCTACTAGCGTGTCATTTTTAAGATTGCGATGACCTTTAATGACAATTTGCGTTTGGCTATCGATATCACCAGTAATTTCTGTGATTTCTTCTTCGACATAACCTGTGGTTACTGCTACTTCGCTGGCTTTGTTGTTGCTCACCACGAACACATATTGTTGACCGTCGCGGTGAATAATTGCATCTGACGGCACCGTTAATGAATCTTGATGGGTGTCGAAAATAACCGAGATTTGGGCAAACATACCCGGTTTTAAGAGTGATTGGTTATTAGCTAGTGCTAAGATGACTTTAAAGGTGCCACTTTTGTTATCAATAACTGGCGCAATCGAACGAACATGAGCGTTAAATGTTTGGTTTGGTAGGGCCGAGAATGACAAGGTTGCTTGTTGTTTTAGCTTTACATTCGCCAGTTGCGCTTCAGGCACGTAAAGCACCGCTTGTAAGTCTTGTTGATTGACGATGTGCAGCAGCTGTTGGTAAGACTGGCTAAAGTGGCCTTCTTTAACCATTTTGTTAGCGATGAAACCTGAGATTGGTGCTTTGATTAAACTATCTTCTAAATCGAGTGCTGCTAAGTCACGCGCAGCTTTAGCTGATTGGAATGAGAACTTAAGTTTATCGACTTGATCGTGACTAACTAACTTTTTAGATTCGAGTTTTTTAAGACGGTTAAGTTCTTGATTGATACTCGCCAGTTCAGCATTCGCTTTATCTAGCGCTAGCTTATAGCGACGCGAATCAATCTTCGCGAGTAATTGACCTTTTTCAACGTAGTCGCCTTCTTCAACATTAAGCTGTTCAACGATACCTGTTACGCGGCTGATAACCTGTGCATCATCACGCGATTCTAGGGTGGCTGTTGAATGATAGGTGGAGGAAATAGGTTGCTGTTTGATTTGAGCTGTGACGACAGGGATCGCAAATTCTTTTTCTTTCTTTTCTTCGTCTTTGGCGTTTGATTCACTACAGCCAGAAAGTAGGCCTGTAATAAGAAGGGCGGTGATAATTGACGCTTTAGTAGTAGTTTGCATGATCCTGTGCTCTTGTTTTAATACCAATCCAATAATTAGTTACTCATTTCTTAGCGTTTAAATCTACGCTGGCATTGTTACGATTTGTGTATAACAAATAAGTTTCAATGATGGCGTATTTATTCGCGTGAGTTTCTAATATCGATAAAGGTTAATGTTATAAATCTACAGCCAAAGAGCATAGCTTGTGCCAATTAATATTAACCTAAACAAAACAAAGGCTTAATAAATACATACTGAGGGGTAATATGCTGTTTTAGCGAAATGTACCAATTGAATTGGTGAAATTGATTAAATATTTGTTGGTGAGCTTTCGTCAAAAAGTTTAGGGCATAAAAAAGCCCAATTGAAAACTTTCAATTGGGCTTACAGTTTTTAAACGTAATGTTTAAAGCTTATTTTTTCGCGTCAGATACGAAATCACGTGCTGCTGCACCTGTGTATAGCTGACGTGGACGACCGATCTTGTGACCTGGTTGACCTAGCATTTCTTTCCAGTGTGAAATCCAGCCAACAGTACGAGATAGGGCGAAGATTACTGTGAACATAGATACAGGGATACCCATAGCACGCATTACGATGCCTGAGTAGAAATCAACGTTCGGGTATAGTTTCTTCTCGATGAAGTATGGGTCTTCTAGGGCGATGCGCTCTAGTTCCATAGCTACGTCTAGTAGTGGATCGTCAATGTTTAGTTCTGAAAGTACTTCGTGACAAGTTTCACGCATTACTGTTGCACGTGGATCGTGGTTTTTGTAAACGCGGTGACCAAAGCCCATTAGACGGAATGGATCAGACTTGTCTTTCGCTTTAGCAACGTACTCTTCGATGCGATCTACTGAACCGATTTCTTCTAACATGTTTAGACATGCTTCGTTAGCACCACCGTGAGCAGGGCCCCATAGTGACGCAATACCTGCAGCGATACACGCGAATGGGTTAGCACCAGAAGAACCTGCTAAACGTACAGTTGACGTTGAAGCGTTTTGCTCGTGGTCAGCGTGTAGAGTGAATATACGGTCCATTGCGCGAGCGATAGTCGGGCTGATTTTGTAATCTTCGGCCGGTACAGAGAACATCATGTTTAAGAAGTTTTCTGAGTAAGATAATTCGTTCTTAGGGTATACGAACGGTTGACCGATGCTGTACTTGTAGCTCATTGCTGCAAGTGTTGGCATTTTAGCGATTAAACGAATCGCTGAAATGTCGCGGTGACGTGGGTTGTTTACGTCTAGTGAATCGTGGTAGAACGACGATAATGCACCAACAACACCACAAAGGATAGCCATTGGGTGAGCATCGCGGCGGAAGCCTTTGAAGAATTGCATTAGTTGATCGTGAACCATAGTGTGGTTCTTAATTAGCGCAACAAATTCGTTGTATTCTGCTTGTGAAGGCTTGTCGCCGTGTAGCAGAATGTAACAAACTTCTAAGTAATCTGCGTTGCTTGCTAGTTGATCAATTGGGTAACCGCGGTGTAATAAGATGCCTTTGGCACCATCGATGTAAGTGATTTCAGATTCACAAGAGGCTGTCGCCATAAAGCCCGGATCAAATGTGAAGTGGCCGGTGCTGCCAAGCTTGCTGATGTCGATTACATCATGACCTTCGGTACCAGATGAAATTGGAAGTTCAATAAGATCATTTCCGTCGATCGATAGGGTAGCGTGACGCTCTGTCATACGATTTGCTCCTGTAATTTTTCTGTCTATTTTTTTATATCAGTTTATTCAATCTGACCAATAAATATTCAGGCTACATAAATAAATGGCCTGTATTTAACCTAATATTTGCATAACTTGTCAATTCAAATGCGTGTTTTAGTGCTGTGATGGACGAATAATGTACGACCGGTGTTTATTTGTTGACCGTTATGTGCGATTAATAGATACCTTAATTAGGGAATGTGTCCAAATTGTTAAAACTGATGTTGGTTATTAGTCTATATTAGACGCCGAAAAAGCACGAATAATGGGCTCACATTAATTGTATTTATGTAACAGTCCCAGTATACTTTCGTCGGATTTAACGGCTTGTGGTGATTTGACACAATCCGTAAGCACCAAACAAAGAGAAAGATAGGTAATTAATGGGTGTTAGTTACTGAAAATATTTCTTGTCGGAGGCCGAGAGGCTTTCTCTTTTATAAAAATAATGGGCCTCAATTTTTAGCTTAAGTGAGCACAATCGTGAAAAAGCAAAGACCTGTAAATCTAGACTTACAGACCGTTAGCTTTCCATTAACTGCAATCGCATCAATCTTACACCGTATCAGTGGCGTTATTATGTTCTTCGCTGTGGGTATCCTTATGTGGTTGTTATCTGAGTCGCTATCAAGCCCAATGGGTTTTGCTAACGTTCAAGATATTCTGGATAGCTTCGCAGCTAAGTTCATTATCTGGGGCACTCTAACTGCTCTTGCATACCACCTCGTTGTTGGCGTTCGCCACATTATTATGGATATGGGTTACGGTGAAGAATTTGATTCAGCTACCAAATCGGCTCAACTATCTATGGTAATTTCGGTGATTCTTTCAGTATTAGCAGGGGTGTGGTTATGGTAAACAATGCAGCAACTCTAGGACGCAGTGGCGTTCATGACTTTATTATTATTCGTGTTGCCGGTATTAACTTAGCATTGTATGCAATTTTCCTACTTGGTTTTTTCCTTTGCAACGATGTTACTTACAATGTTTGGAAAGATCTATTTTCAAACCTAGGAATGCAAGTATTCACAATTATTACTTTGCTTTCACTACTCGCACATATCTGGATTGGCTTATGGCAAGTATTAACGGATTACGTTAAACCTGTTGGCCTTCGTTTTGTTCTTCAACTAGCACTTAATGCGGCAGCGTTCAGCTACGTAGTTGCTGGTCTTGTTATCCTATGGAGAGTGTAAAGTGAGCATTCCAGTATTAGAATTTGATGCCGTAGTAATCGGCGCAGGCGGTGCGGGTATGCGCGCTGCATTGCAAATTTCACAAGAAGGCAAAACTTGTGCGTTAATCTCAAAAGTTTTCCCTACGCGTTCACACACAGTATCAGCTCAAGGTGGTATCACTGTTGCTCTAGGTAACAGCCACGACGATAACTGGCACTGGCACATGTACGATACCGTAAAAGGTTCTGATTTCATCGGTGACCAAGACGCTATTGAATACATGTGTGAAGCTGGCCCAGAAGCTATCATCGAATTAGAGAACATGGGTCTACCATTCTCTCGTTTCGAAAACGGTAAAATCTACCAACGTCCATTTGGTGGCCAATCGAAAGAATTCGGTGGCGAGCAAGCGGCACGTACTGCAGCGGCAGCTGACCGTACAGGTCACGCACTACTTCACTTGCTATACCAACAAAACGTTAAAAACAAAACTAACGTATTTAGCGAGTGGTATGCACTAGATTTAGTTAAAAACGACGAAGGTACTGTTGTTGGTTGTACAGCAATGAGCATCGAGACTGGCGAAGTAGTTTACTTCAAATCTCGCGCTACTGTACTTGCAACTGGTGGTGCTGGTCGTATTTACGCATCTACTACCAATGCTCACATTAACACTGGTGACGGTGTTGGTATGGCTATCCGTGCTGGCTGTGCTATGCAGGATATGGAAATGTGGCAATTCCACCCGACAGGTATCGCTGGTGCTGGTGTACTAGTAACCGAAGGTTGTCGTGGTGAAGGTGGTTACTTATTAAATAAAGACGGCGAGCGCTTCATGGAGCGTTATGCACCAAATGCTAAAGATTTAGCATCTCGTGACGTTGTTGCTCGTTCTATGATGAACGAAATCCGCGAAGGTCGCGGTTTAGATGGCCCATTAGGTCCACACTGTTTATTAAAACTTGATCACCTAGGTAAAGAGACACTTGAATCTCGTCTACCTGGTGTTTGTGATTTATCACGTACATTCGCACACGTTGATCCTGTTGATGCGCCGATTCCAGTATTACCAACATGTCACTACATGATGGGTGGTGTAATGGCTAACATCCACGGTCAAGCGTTAACACGTGGCGAAGACGGCGAAGATAAGATCGTTGAAGGTCTATTCGCTGTTGGTGAGATTGCGTGTGTATCTGTACACGGTGCAAACCGCCTAGGTGGTAACTCACTGCTTGACTTAGTTGTATTTGGTCGTAGCGCTGGTAAGTTCTTAGGTGAATACCTAACATCTGACCTACAGCACAAAGATGCTTCAGAAGCTGACATCGATGCTGCACTAGCGCGTCTAAACCGTTGGGAAAACAACAAAGACGGTGAAGATCCTGCACAAATCAAGAAAGACATGCAGCTATGTATGCAGCTTAACTTCTCGGTATTTCGTGAAGGTAAAGCAATGGCTGAAGGTCTTGAAGAGCTTAAGAAGATCCGTGAGCGTCTTAAGAACGCGAAATTGTCTGACAACTCTGCAGAGTTCAATACTCAACGCATCGAGTGTCTAGAGTTAGACAACTTAATGGAAACTGCATTTGCAACGGCAATGGCTGCAAACTTCCGTGAAGAATCTCGTGGTGCTCACTCTCGTGAAGATTTCCCTGAGCGTGATGATGACAACTGGCTATGTCACAGTGTTTATCACCCACAATCAGAAACGATGACTAAGCGTGAAGTTAACTTCTCGCCTAAGACTCGCGAAGCCTTCCCACCTAAAGCTCGTACATACTAAGGAGAGAGTGATGAAAAAAGTATTCTCAATTTATCGCTACAACCCTGATGTTGATGCGAAGCCTTACATGAAGGATTACACGTTAGAGCTAGAAGATGGCTCTGACATCATGGTGCTAGACGCCCTGATCATGCTTAAAGAGCAAGATCCTACATTATCTTTCCGTCGTTCTTGTCGTGAAGGTGTATGTGGTAGTGACGGCGTTAACATGAACGGTAAAAACGGTCTGGCGTGTATCACGCCACTATCTGCACTTAAAGGTAGCAAGATTGTTTTACGTCCATTACCAGGCCTGCCGGTTATACGTGACCTAATTATTGATATGAGCCAGTTCTACACTCAATATGAGAAGATCAAGCCATACCTAATTAACGATGGTAAAGAGCAGCCTGCACGCGAGCACTTACAATCAATTGAAGATCGCGACAAGTTAGATGGTCTATACGAGTGTATTTTATGTGCTTGTTGTTCGACTGCTTGTCCGTCGTTCTGGTGGAACCCAGATAAGTTCATCGGTCCATCTGGCCTACTTCACGCCTACCGCTTCTTAATCGATAGCCGTGATACAGCAACAGATGAGCGTTTGAGCGAGTTGGATGACGCGTTCAGTGTATTCCGTTGTCACGGTATCATGAACTGTGTAAATGTTTGTCCTAAAGGATTAAACCCAACTAAAGCCATTGGTCACATCAAATCTATGCTGTTAAACCGCGCGGTGTAACTGTATGGTTGTTGACCTTAGGTTGATAAAAGAATAAGAATTAAATAGCCGTATTCTCCCGTGGAGGTATGGCTATTTTTGCGTTAGAAACTTTTAAAATTTTTGATTGAATTTACGCTAGATGATAAGTATTCTCGATTGAGATAGTTGACTTGTAGCGGTGGTTTCTGAAATTAATTGTAGCGTTTGGCTAATTTATAAGGGCAAAAAATGCATGAAGGCATAATGAAGGAGTGGCTTGAATCGTCACACCTAGCTGGTGCTAATGCGGGCTATATAGAAGAAATGTATGAAGCATACCTCGAAGATGCAACATTAGTTTCTGATGAGTGGCGTGTTGTTTTTGAGCAACTACCACGCAGCGAAACTGATGGCGTTGAAGAAGTAAATCATACTAAAATCCGCGATTATTTCCGTCGCGCTGCCAAAGAGATTCGTGGTGGTGGTGCAAGCGAAATTGATCCGCAGACTGCTTCTAAGCAAGTAAAAGTACTGCAAATGATCAACGCCTACCGCTTCCGCGGTCATCAACACGCCAACCTTGATCCATTAGGATTATGGCAGCGTGATAAAGTGGCGGAGCTTGATCCAGCATTTCACAATCTGGATAAAGACGACATGGACACTGAGTTTAACGTTGGCTCTTTTGCGGTAAGCAAAGACTCAATGAAACTCAAGGACTTGCACAAAGCGTTAGAACAAACTTACTGTGGTAGTGTTGGTGCTGAATACATGCACATCACAGACACAGAAGAGAAACGCTGGATTCAACAACAACTTGAATCAGTGCAAAGTACACCTGCATACTCGAAAGAAGAAAAGCTACGTCTGTTATCAGGCTTAACTTGTGCCGAAGGTATTGAAAAATACGTAGGTGCTAAGTTCCCTGGTGCAAAACGCTTCTCGCTAGAAGGTGGTGGTGCATTAATCCCAATGCTACGCGAAGTGCTTTACAAAGCTGGTGAGCACGGCGCAAAAGAAATCGTATTGGGTATGGCACACCGTGGTCGTCTAAACGTATTGGTTAACCTACTAGGTAAGAAACCGTCGGAACTATTCGACGAGTTCGCTGGTAACCACGACGAAATGAATGGCTCGGGTGATGTTAAATATCACCAAGGTTTCTCTTCAGATTTTGAAACGCCATCTGGTGCACTGCACGTAGCATTAGCCTTTAACCCATCTCATCTGGAAATTGTTAATCCAGTGGTTATCGGTAGTGTACGCGCTCGTCAAGACCGTTTAGGTTGTAGTGACGGCAGCTCAGTAATGCCAATTACCATTCATGGTGATAGCGCGATTGCTGGTCAAGGCGTGGTTCAAGAAACCTTCAACATGTCTCAGGCACGTGCCTTTAAAGTGGGCGGTACTATTCGTATCGTGGTTAATAACCAAGTTGGTTTCACAACCAGCAACCCACAAGATACCCGTTCTACTATGTACTGTACGGATATCGCGAAAATGGTTCAGGCACCTATTTTCCACGTTAATGGTGATGATCCTGAAGCTGTTGCTTTCGTATCGCGCATTGCGGTTGATTACCGTAACAAGTTTAAGCGCGATGTGGTTATTGACCTTGTTTGTTACCGTCGTCACGGTCACAACGAAGCCGATGAGCCGAATGCAACACAGCCATTGATGTATCAAAAGATTAAACGTCATCCTACCCCGCGTAAGATTTACGCTGACAAGCTATTAGGTCAAAGTCTAGTAGAGCAGGGTGATATTTCGGCCATGATTAATGACTATCGCGATCGTCTAGATCACGGTGACTGTGTGGTTGACGAGTGGCGTCCAATGACCCTTCATTCAACTGACTGGTCTCCGTACATCGGTCACGATTGGGACATCCCTTATGACAACACTTTACCGTTAGATACGGTTAAGTCACTTGCGCATAAGATGTGTGAATACCCAGAAGATCACAAGCTACACTCACGTGTTGCTAAGATCTACAACGACCGCGTTACTATGGCTAACGGCGAAAAACCAGTTGATTGGGGCTTTGCTGAAAACCTAGCTTACGCAACTATTTTGAACGACAAAGCGAATGTTCGCATCATCGGTCAAGACAGTGGTCGTGGTACTTTCTTCCACCGCCATGCAGTGCTACATAACCAAAACGATGCGTCGACTTATGTGCCGCTTAAGAATTTATCTGAAGATCAAGGTAAATTCCGTTTATTCGACTCTGTGCTATCTGAAAACTCAGTAGTAGCCTTCGAATACGGTTACACCACAGCTGAGCCGGCTGGTCTAAACATTTGGGAAGCACAATTTGGTGATTTCGCTAACTGTGCCCAAGTGGTATTTGACCAATTCATTTCATCGGGTGAGCAAAAGTGGGGCCGTTTATGTGGTCTAACTATGCTATTACCACACGGTTATGAAGGCCAAGGTCCTGAGCATTCATCGGCTCGTTTAGAGCGCTTCTTACAGCTTTGTGCCGATCACAATATGCAGGTGGTAATTCCATCAACGCCAGCGCAAATCTATCACATGTTACGTCGCCAAGTGGTTCGCCCAATGCGTCGTCCATTGGTAGTAATGACGCCTAAGTCATTATTGCGTCATCCACTGTGTGTTTCTTCATTAGAAGAGCTAGCTGAAGGTTCTTTCCAGAACGTTATCGGTGAGATTGATGAGATCGATCCTAAGCAAGTGGAACGCGTTGTGTTCTGTAGTGGTAAGGTTTACTACGAACTGCTGCAAAAACGCCGTGAAGATAAGCTTAATAACATCGCTATTATTCGTGTTGAGCAACTATACCCGTTCCCACACGATGAAGTTGATGCGTTATTAGAGCAATACAGCCACGTGACAGATTTTGTTTGGTGTCAAGAAGAGCCACAAAACCAAGGCGCTTGGTACTGTAGCCAGCACCACTTCTGGAATGCAATTCCAAAAGGGGCCAACCTGACTTATGCAGGTCGTGCTGCTTCAGCTGCACCAGCGTGTGGTTACCCAGCTATGCACAAACAGCAACAACTAGATTTAGTTGACGCTGCGTTAACAATTAAATAATTATTAAGGGAAAAGTCGATGACTGTCGAAATTAAAGTTCCTGTATTACCAGAGTCAGTAGCAGATGCTGCTGTTGCAACATGGCATGTTAGCGTGGGCGATAGCGTTTCACGTGACGACAACCTAGTTGATATCGAAACCGACAAAGTGGTTTTAGAAGTTCCTTCACCAGCTGAAGGTGTAATCGTTGAAATTCGCGAAGAAGAAGGTGCAACGGTTCTTGGTGAGCAAGTGATTGCCATCATCAAAGAAGGCGCTGTAGCTGGCGAAGAAGTGAAGAAAGAAGAAGCGGCTCCTGCAGCGGCACCAGAAGCAGCTGCTTCTGAAGAAACTTCTGACGCACTAAGCCCATCAGTACGTCGTCTACTTGCTGAGCACAACTTAAACGCGGACAACATCAAAGGTACTGGTGTTGGCGGTCGTTTAACGAAAGAAGACGTTGAAAAGCACATTAAAGGCGGCGCTGCGGCTCCAGCTTCTGCACCAGCAGCAGCTCCTGCACCAGCAATGGGCGCGCGCGATCAAAAACGCGTTCCTATGACACGTCTGCGTAAGACAATCGCTAACCGCTTATTACAAGCGACTAACGACACAGCAATGTTGACAACGTTTAACGAAATCAACATGAAGCCAATCATGGATCTTCGCAAGCAATACAAAGAAGTATTTGAAGAGCGTCATGGCTGTCGTTTAGGTTTCATGTCTTTCTACGTGAAAGCGGTTACTGAAGCGTTGAAACGTTACCCAGAAATCAACGCGTCAATCGACGGTGATGACATCGTTTATCACAACTTCTTCGACGTGAGCATCGCGGTTTCTACGCCACGTGGTCTAGTAACGCCAGTATTACGTGACACTGACCAAATGAGCATGGCTGACATCGAGAAGAAGATTCGCGAATTAGCTATCAAAGGTCGTGACGGCAAACTAACTGTTGACGAAATGACTGGTGGTAACTTCACCGTAACTAACGGTGGTGTATTTGGTTCGTTAATTTCTACGCCAATCATCAACTTGCCACAAAGCGCTATCTTAGGAATGCACAAAATCCAAGATCGCCCAATGGCTGTTGACGGTAAAGTAGAAATCTTACCAATGATGTATCTTGCACTGTCATACGATCACCGTATCGTTGATGGTAAAGGCAGTGTTGGCTTCCTAGTAACTGTTAAAGAGCTACTAGAAGATCCAACGCGTCTACTACTTGATGTTTAATCAACTGTAGAACAATTTTAAGTTTGGTGTTTTCACACCACTATGAGGGTTGCCAGTAAAAAGGCTGGCAACTTTTTTTCAACCAAATGACGGAAAATCATCATGAATTTGCATGAGTATCAAGCGAAACAACTTTTCGCAGAATATGGTCTGCCAGTATCTGAAGGGTTCGCGTGTGATACCCCTCAAGAAGCCGCTGAAGCAGCTGATAAAATTGGCGGTGACATGTGGGTTGTTAAAACCCAAGTACATGCCGGTGGTCGTGGTAAAGCTGGCGGTGTTAAGCTAGTTAAATCAAAAGAAGAAATCAAAGAGTTTGCTCAACACTGGTTAGGCAAAAACTTAGTAACTTATCAAACAGATGAAAACGGTCAGCCGGTTTCAAAAATCTTAGTTGAGAGCTGTACTGATATCGCTAACGAACTATACCTAGGTGCTGTTGTTGACCGTGGTACTCGTAAAGTAGTATTCATGGCTTCTACTGAAGGTGGTGTTGAAATCGAAACTGTTGCTGAAGAAACTCCAGAGTTAATTCACAAAGCTGAAATCGATCCACTAGTTGGCCCACAAGCTTACCAAGCACGTGAGTTAGGCTTCAAATTAGGTCTAAACCCAACACAAATGAAACAGTTCGTTAAGATCTTCATGGGTCTAGCTAACATGTTCAACGACCACGATTTCGCACTTCTAGAAATCAACCCGTTAGTAATCACTGACGAAGGTAACCTACACTGTCTAGACGGCAAAATCGGTATCGATGGTAACGCACTTTACCGTCAACCAAAAATCCGTGAAATGCACGATCCATCTCAAGAAGATGAGCGTGAAGCTCATGCTGCACAGTGGGAACTTAACTACGTTGCACTAGACGGTAACGTTGGTTGTATGGTTAACGGTGCTGGCCTAGCAATGGGTACAATGGACATCGTAAACCTACACGGCGGCAAGCCAGCTAACTTCCTAGACGTTGGTGGCGGCGCGACTAAAGAGCGTGTATCTGAAGCATTCAAAATCATCCTATCTGACGACAACGTTAAAGCTGTTCTAGTAAACATCTTCGGCGGTATCGTACGTTGTGACATGATTGCTGAAGGTATCATCGGCGCTGTTAAAGAAGTAGGCGTTAAAGTACCTGTAGTTGTACGTTTAGAAGGTACAAATGCAGAAGCTGGTCGCGAAGTATTAGAGAACTCTGATGTTGCTGTAATCGCTGCTGAATCACTAACAGACGCAGCACAAAAAGTTGTTGCCGCTGCGGAGGGCAAATAATGTCTGTATTAATTAACAAAGATACTAAAGTAATCTGTCAAGGTTTCACTGGTGGTCAAGGTACTTTCCACTCAGAGCAAGCGATTGCCTACGGTACACAAATGGTTGGTGGCGTAAGCCCAGGTAAAGGCGGTCAAACGCACCTAGGTCTTCCAGTATTCAACACAGTACGCGAAGCAGTAGAAGCAACTGGTGCAACTGCAACAGTTATCTACGTACCAGCGCCATTCTGTAAAGACGCTATCTTAGAAGCTATCGATGCTGGTATCGAACTAATCGTTACTATCACTGAAGGTATCCCAACGTTAGACATGGTTGATGTGAAAGTTAAGCTAGAGCAATCTGGCGTTCGCATGATCGGTCCTAACTGTCCAGGTGTTATCACTCCAGGTGAAAGCAAAATCGGTATCATGCCAGGCCACATCCACAAGCCAGGTAAAGTAGGTATCGTTTCTCGTTCTGGTACTTTGACTTATGAAGCCGTTAAGCAAACTACTGATGCTGGTTTCGGTCAATCTACTTGTGTTGGTATCGGTGGTGACCCTATCCCAGGTACTAACTTCATCGACGTTCTAGAAATGTTCGAGAAAGATGACCAAACTGAAGCTATCGTAATGATCGGTGAAATCGGTGGTACAGCAGAAGAAGAAGCTGCTGAATACATCAAAGAAAACGTAACTAAGCCTGTAGTTTCTTACATCGCTGGTGTTACTGCTCCTCCAGGTAAACGTATGGGCCACGCTGGCGCAATCATCGCTGGTGGTAAAGGTACTGCTGACGAGAAATTTGCTGCATTAGAAGCGGCTGGTGTTAAAACTGTACGTTCTCTAGCAGACATCGGTGTTGCACTAAAAGAAAAGACTGGTTGGTAAGCTAAGGCTTAACAATTTGTTTTGATAAAAGGCTGCTTTCGCAGCCTTTTTTGTTTTTGGAGAATTATAAGGAGTAGAAAGGTTATCGTCATATATCAATAGTTGTGCAATGTAAAACTCAATGCATGCTTTCTCCAAATAGTTTAAAGTAATTCGAATTCAAATCACCTACCTAAGTAATTGACAGGTATTAGTTTTACTAATAATGTAAATTCAAATTTTAAAATTTAAATCCGGTATTATCGCGCATGCTGGATAATATATTGTTAGGTTTTACAGGAGTACTGTGAAGTATTTAATATTATCTCTACTTTTTAGCTCACTTACATTTGCATCAGAAGAGTGCATTTTAACTGAGTCTTATAAAGACGCTCGTAAACAGGTTTATATTAAATCTAGAGAGATCCTTAAGCCTTATCTTGATTGTAAAAAATCAATGAAGGAGGCTTTTCATTGGAAAGCTGTTGCTGCATGCACTAAACAGGGGTTAGGCAAAAATATTGGTGGCGGGTGTAGTCACCTTGTAAATTATGGTTCTTTTCCAATGAAAGAAGTTGATGTGTCTCATTGTGAAGTATTTAAGTTGCCAATTGAAACTGTAAAAGCGTATAGAGAAGAGTTAAAGCAACAAATAGATGTGCCAAAATGTAAAACATAACAAGTCACTCCAAAGGACAAAAAAACAGTTGTTTTTTGCTCCTGCGTCGCTTTTTTTAAGCAACAATTTTTGCCTCTGAATGAGGCGTTAGGTAACTAAATGGAATTTCGAGTCAAGTCAGCCAAAAACTATAATTTGAAGTCACGAAGCATTGCCTTTAGTTTTCTGTTTGGTTCAATAATCTTAGGTTGGGTTGCTTCGTTATTTATCGAAAATTCTGAGTATTCAAATGCGGCAATAGGGCTTGGTTTTTTAGTTGGGGTTTTGGTATCTATTCGCACAAAGCTTGAATATAACGAAGCTTTTACGTGCAAAGACTGTGGCAGTAGCATAAGTTCTCCAGCTCAAAATAGTGGAGCAGATAACGAAGCAATTATATTCGTTTGTGAGCAATGCAAAGTTTTATGGCATACAGGTGACACTTGTAATTAAACGTTACCTAACAAGCCATTGCAGTGTGGGACTTTTAACAGTTGGCTTCCCTCACTGCGTTTGTTATTTTAGCCAACTAATTAAAAGCCCCTGAATGGGGCGTTAGCTGAAAAAATATGAAGTGCATTTTCTGTAAAAAGGATTCGACAGAATCAAAGAGTGTTGAACATATCATTCCAGAGAGCTTATGGAATACTAAGCAAATACTTCCTGCCGGAGTTGTTTGTGACAAGTGCAATAATTATTTTTCAAGGAAAGTTGAAAAGCCCTTTTTGTGCTCTCCAGATATGGAAGCATTGCGTTTTCATCAGGCTATCCCGAGTAAGAAGGGCAGAATTCCACCTATCAAGGGTATTATTTCTGGGTCATCGTCCCCAATAAGAGCGCATCGAGTTCTTGATGGAGAGGATGTGGTTATGAATATAGAGCTCGATAGGGAACAATTTGAACTCGTAAAGAGCGGCGGTTCTTCACAATTGTACTTACCCATGGGCTTTGAGAAACCTACTGTTAGCGAAACATCTAGATTTATCGCTAAAGTAGCAACTGAAGCATTAGCACAACGAGTACTCGGCAACGAAGGTGGGGTTGAGTACATTGTTGACGAAGAACAATTTGACCCTATAAGACATCATGCTCGTTATGGCCAGCCAAAAGAATGGCCTATCTACTCTAGGCGCATATACGACGCAAATGAAGATAAAGAGATTCATGGCGAAAAAGGCCAGCTAGTCCATGAATATGATTTCCTTCATACTCCGCAGGGAGAATTGTATTTCATTTTAGCCCTATATGGCGTAGAAATGACAATTAATGTAGGTGGCCCTGACATTGAAGGATACGAGATGTGGCTAAAGGAAAATAATGATGAGAGTCCTCTCTACAGTGGGAAAAATGCCAGCAGCTAACAAGGCCAGTCAGAGGGACACAAAAACCGCCGCTTCGCTTTGGTTTTCGTGCCTCTGCTGGCGGCGTTATATGCCTATGAAATTTTTGTATCGTTCTTTAACTCTGGTTATCTTATTTATAGGTTTTATTCAGCTTTATGGTGTTGGAGAGCGAATCTCTAGTGCACTATGGCGGCTGTATAAGTTTTATGGCAGTAATGGCGAAGGGATTACAGTCGGAACCTCTATGGCACTTATTACCTATGTGGTTTCAATTTGTTTAATTGTGGTTTCTGGTGTAATTTACAAAAAATCGAATGACAGCATAGCGTTGGCTTTAGCAAGACTTTCCAGTTTCATATTGTTGTTTGGTTTATTGCTTTTAACATTGTTACTCCTTAGTCCGCTAGCCTATTTTTACTCAAGGTAGCGGCGCATAACAAGCACTTCAACAAGGACAAATACTGATTGGCTCCTACGCTGCGCTTCGGATTTTAGCCAACCAGCATTTGTCTGTTAAGCGGGCGTTATATCCCCAAAGATAGATGGAGCTAAATTTGAAATTTGAATTTGATATCAAAGAAAACGCTATAGATAGCTTCAACGAGGCTTTGTCCAAGTATGAAGAAGGTGAGGGGGGAGAATTAAAAGCCTTTAAATTCTCGATTACACACCTATCACACTGCATCGAGCTGGTATTGAAGATGTATCTTCAATCTCTAGATGAGAGCCTGGTTTTTTCTAAATGTTATAGAGAAGTCACAAAGCGAGCTAAAGCTGATGGAGTGAGTTTATTAGAGGCATTCAACTCCCTCGAATCTGAAAGCTTTGATTTTGAAAATGTAGTTAAGGGTCAAAGTAATCCTCATACAGTAACAGTAGATCAAGCATTAGCCATTGCGAGGTGCGAAGTATGCAGTGTTACAGGTAATGATCTTGTGGATCAGGAGTTCATTGACGACATAAACTGGATGAAATCTTTGCGTAACTCTATAGAGCATTTCCAGTTTGAATTTACAGCTAAAGATGTACGGTTGTGTGTTGGTAGACTGGTTAGAGGACTTTCAGAGTTTACTGACATTTTCTCACTGTTTGATTTGGTAGAAGAGATAGGCACAGAGAAATACCATGTATTTGAAGTTTTAGCCGACGAGTACGAACACGAACTTAAAGAAGCATCCATAGATGTAACTGAGGCAAAGCATGCGCTTTTCGCGGGCGTACGCCCAAAGCATCAGATGGATATCGAATGGAACGTATATACATGTGAGAGTTGCGGCAATGATACGATGATCCCTAATACTGACTCTTCCACCGGCTATCGTTGCACTGTAAATAGTTGCGAGAATGAAGAATCAGAAGAAATCGAAGTGGATTGTGATATTTGTGGTTGCCCTTGGCCAAATGGGGAAATGTCCTATTGGGAAGATACATATGACAACGTTTGTCCTAGGTGTGAAAATCCTGAGGCGTGGTGATATAACAAGCGCAGCCAGTCGGACAAACTTTACACCAAAATAAGAGACACCCAAAAGTTTCTGGCAATAAATTGATTTTGTCCTAGGCTAATAATCACTCTTTGTTGAGGAGGTTGTTATGGCTAGGGCAAGAAACAGTCTAATTGATTTAGACGCCACACCTTTCTATCACGTCATTTCTCGTTGTGTTCGTCGTGCATTTCTGTGTGGCGAAGATAAATATTCCGGTAAGAACTATAACCACAGGCGCCAATGGGTTCTGGATAAACTACACGCGTTAGCGGAGGCTTTTGCTATTGATATCGCTGCCTATGCGATTATGAGCAACCACTATCATTTAGTATTGCGTGTTGACCGAGAGCGTGCATTAAGTTGGTCTGACGATGTGGTAATTGAACGTTGGTATCAACTTCACAAAGGTCACCCTGTTGTTGATAGGTATCGCAAAGGTGAAATAGATGATAAAGTGAGCCTAGCCAAGGTTGCTGAAGTTGTCTCAATGTGGCGATTGAGGCTTTATGACATTAGCTGGTTTATGCGTCACCTTAATGAGTCGATAGCTAGAGCGGCTAATAAAGAAGATAACTGTAAAGGACGATACTGGGAAGGACGCTATTATTCTCAAGCATTATTGGACGAGCAAGCACTGTTATCGTGCATGATGTATGTTGATTTAAACCCTATTCGTGCAGGAATGGCTAAGAACTTAAAAGAGAGCGAATTTACTTCAATTCAAGCCCGAATACGAAGTTACGAGCAAGAACGAAAAAAGATTTCAAAAGAGAGTAAAACATTACCAAAACAGCCCACTAAACTCTTGCCATTTGGCAGTTCAAAACAACCGCTTGCCATACCGTTTACGTTATATGATTACTTTGAATTGGCTGACTGGAGCGCGAGACAGATAGTACCCAATAAGCGTGGTTTTGTAGAAGATAGCCAACCTAAATTACTTGATAGTTTAGGAATTTCTAGTGATGACTGGATAGAAATCGTTAATCACTTTAGACGCCAATACGGTAATTTCGCAGGTTCCAGAGAGCGGTTAAGGCAATGTGCCAATGAGCATCATCACTGTTGGTACAAGGGTGTTGGCTGACAGATAAACCATCCAAGTTATCTCAAAAAAGAAGCAGATAATCGTGCAACTTGAGGGATCGCTATGTGTTTTTATCAGTGTTTGGTAGCAAAAAACGTAATTAAAGTTGTTTATTAGTGATTTAATTGAAGTCAATGTATTAGTTGATTGAAATTTTAGCGCAAAACGACTTGAAATAAAGTAGTTGAACATCCAAGCTAATTTTTGGGTGTCAACGATTTAACGAGCAAATAGAAGTTATCAGCACTAACGATAAAGGTGTATATAAATTTATTATTCCATCCGAAATAGGAGGGTTAGATGAGTTAGAGATAAACTTGGGTTACTCTCCGAAGAATGCTGAAGGTTTCAAGTTTATGCAAGAATCGCAGAAACTTGATTTTAAAGTTATTGATGGGAATGCTGTAGGAACTTTTACAGTGGTGCCAAGAGAGAATCTACTACCTTTCTTACATGTCATGTGGTGGCCTGAAACTCCTGGATTATGTGGGGTTGCGGCCAATAGTGATTTTATTGGTGTAGGCAATACCTAACAAGGCGCTAAAGAACGGACAAAAAACAGTTGGCTTTTGCTCGTTCCTCGCTAATTTTAAACAAAATAATAGACACCCAAAAGTTTCTGGCAATAAATTGAATTTGTCCTAGGCTAATAATCACTCTTTGTTGAGGAGGTTGTTATGGCTAGGGCAAGAAACAGTCTAATTGATTTAGACGCCACACCTTTCTATCACGTCATTTCTCGTTGTGTTCGTCGCGCATTTCTGTGTGGTGAAGATAAATACTCCGGTAAGAACTATAACCACAGGCGCCAATGGGTGTTGGACAAGCTCCATGCGTTATCAGGGATTTTCGCTATCCATATCGCTGCCTATGCAATTATGAGTAACCATTACCATTTAGTATTGCGTGTAGACCGAGAACGTGCGTTAAGTTGGTCTGATGATGAGGTAATTGAACGTTGGTATCAACTGCATAAAGGTCATCCTGTCGTTGATAGGTATCGCAAAGGCGAGATAGACGACAAAGCGAGTCTAGCCAAGGTTGCTGAGGTGGTCAGCGTGTGGCGATTTAGGCTTTATGACATTAGTTGGTTTATGCGTCACCTCAATGAGTCGATAGCTCGAGCCGCTAATAAAGAAGATAACTGCAAAGGACGCTACTGGGAAGGTCGTTATTATTCACAGGCATTGTTGGATGAACAAGCTTTGTTATCTTGCATGATGTATGTTGATTTAAACCCTATTCGCGCAGGTATGGCCAATGATTTTAAAGAGAGTGATTTTACCTCAATTCAAGCCAGAATCCGTAGTTATGAGCAAGACCGAAGAACCACCTCCAAACACAATAAAGCCTCACCGAAACAACCCGCTAACCTTTTACCATTTGGCGGTTCGCAACAATCGCTTGCCATCCCTTTTACCCTCTATGATTACTTTGAACTGGCGGATTGGAGTGCAAGACAGATAGTGCCTAATAAGCGCGGTTTTGTGGAAGAGCATCAGCCTAAATTACTTGATTGTTTGGGGATTGCTAGTGATGATTGGATAGAAATTGTTAATCACTTTAGACGCCAATACGGTAACTTCGCAGGCTCGCGAGAGCGGTTAAGGCAGTGTGCCAATGAGCATCATCACTGTTGGTATAAGGGCGTTGGCTAACGGATAAACTAGCCAAGCTATCTGAGAAATGTAGATAATCGAGTTGTTTACAGGCTTTCTTTGTGCTTTTCTCGGCGTCTGATAGCAATAAACACTTCTAAAACGATTTATTACCGATTTAATTGAAATGAAATTGTTAATTGATTGAAATTTGCTGCAAAACGAATTGCAAAAAATTGGTTAAACGTCCATGCTAATTTCTGGGTGTCAACGAAATACTATTATCACTTGCTATTCAATTTACACTATATGATTATTTTGAATTAGCTGACTGGAGTTCAAGGAAAATAGTGCCTAATAAGCGCGGTTTTGTGGAAGAGTATCAGCCTAAATTACTTGATAGTTTGGGGATTGCAAGTGATGACTGGATAGAAATCATAAATCACTTTAGACGCCAATACGGTAAATTCGTAGGCTCGCTAGAACGGTTAAGGCAGTGCGCTAATGAGCATTACCGCTGTAGGTATAAGGACATTGGCTGAGAGGTAAAATATCCAAGCTAATTTTTGGGTGTCGACGAATTATTCTTGTCCGCTCGGCCTGTGTTGGCGGCGTTAAGTGTTCGGGCCTACAACAGAGAATAACGTCAAAAAATCAATACATTTAAGCTAGTAATAGGGGACAACCATGATAAGAGCAATTACTCTTCTAACTGCATCATTGATGCTGAGCTCATGTTCAATAGTTACAAATATATCACTAATGGGAGAGGGTGAAGATATAGATATTGGAATTAAGATCGCGACGATTGCTGATTCTCAAATTACAACAGAGAAAAATAGCGAAGGTAACCCTTTTAGAACGCCTCTTGCTGACAAATTTTCAAATTGGGCTGTGCGAACAACAACACAGGAAACATTAGCACTTGAAAATCTTGGCTATTTTTTTTCTGACATGAAGAATCAAAATCCAGATATTGTTTTTTACCTTGGCGACGGAATGAATAGCGGTTGTAAGGACGAGGCGGATGAATTTTTTTCAACACTAAGGCATTCAAGAAAAGAGCTTGGAAAACCAATATATTTTGTTATCGGAAATCATGACTATTTGGCGACCGGAAATCAAGTTGAACCGGCTATTCGACGGGCGTCTTGTGGAGGCGAGGAAGGCTCGACAGATAAATTCTACTATACAAAGAAAGAAATTATAAAAATGACTTACCAGTTTAATAGGGAATCATTTTCAAGCTTTAGTGATCCATCAATATTTATCACATTCAAAGACAATATACACCCCATTGAAGCAGGGACAACCATAGAAGAAAGCCTTGATGACATATGTCCTGGGCCATCACAGGAACAGCACAAGAACGGATGCTTTTACTCCGGTATCATTGAATACAGCAAAGGGGGAATTCAAGGGCAGATAATTTTGACTGATACTTCTGATTACCAAGATATTAATGTTAAACCTGAGGTGTTAATAACCGAAGTTTATGGTGTTAGAGGAAGTATTTCATGGGAAGAAGGTGGGCAAACAGACTGGATAAATAGCAATTTAAATTCTTCATATGATGATGTCCGAATCATAACGTCACACTATCCGATTGAAGGACTTGGATATACTAGTGTTTATGTGGGAAGACCAGCAGATCTTTTATTAAAGGGAAAAAATAGAAACTTATGGCTTTCGGCACATACGCATATTGAAGACCCTGACGAAGGTCCACGTAATAATAGGTTTGCTGAAAATTTTTATATTACAACAGTTGCAACTACTGCCCACAGGAATGTGGGATCTACTACGGACTACCACCCTCATTACTCCATAGTTGAGTCAAAAAACCGAAAAATAGAGATGGCTACATTTCCAAACTTTGAAGAATTACAGTGTGATTCACTTGTAAGCGGAATTAGCCTGAACTTCAACTATTTCCCTGTACTTGGCGATAAGACTAGTCCCGAGGTTTTAATTGGCATGACAGGGGACTATCGAAAGGAGGGTTATTCTACCAAAAATGCAAGAAACAATTTGCGAAAATATTTGGACTCTATTGAGGTCTCAGAAAGAAATAAACACGTAATGTGTTTGATGTATGTTAGCGCGAAAAATGAAAGAAAATTGAGATCTGTTCAGAGAGACTAGCCATAATCGTAACAAAAAATAGACACCCAAAAGATTCTGGCAATAAATTGATTTTGTCCTAGTCTAATAATCACTCTTTTTTGAGGAGGTTGTTATGGCTAGGGCAAGAAACAGTTTAATTGATTTTGCCGCTACACCTTTCTATCACGTCATTTCCCGTTGTGTTCGCTGGACTAGCATTTAGTATTATTTCACCGTTCGTTGATAGATATTGAGGCCATTACTACAGTTAAATTTCCTATCTTAATTTAATATCCATTACTTCCATGCATGCTGGATAACCTATTGTTATATATCAAGGAGAGTTTATGAAAAAGGAAGTCATACATAGTTTTTATATGTCATTATGTACTGCCATTGGGAATGCTATTTATCAGTATTTTTTCAGTGCTGAACAGTTACTCTATTTCTACAAGGTAGTGTTTATATTCGTCTTTAGTTTTCTTATGTTTGTTACAGTGAATTTTTGTTTTAACTGCTTTAAACGAGAGAATGACGGTTGAGTGTTATTCGATACATTTTTGTGTCGAACAGTTATTAAATTCGTGATGATTGTGTACTTAAATTGTAAAGATTCTTACCTATCCAAAGCCAAATGCTAAGACCGCTGTTTTAACGGCGGTTTTTCATGTGTTCCTGTTTTATATTGGTATATTTTTGTATCTAACACTAGGTGAATCGAGTTTGATATTTGAACTGATTGTTGGAATATCGTTGTTTCTGGTTTCAATACATATTTGGGGGGGGGAAAAACTTTTAAGCTATTTCAAAAAGTTGTATTAATTAGAGTTCTTATTTGGTGGTTAACTGGCAGCCTTGTGATTAATATAGTTAATTTATTGATTGAGCGCATTGGGTAACTAATAATGCTCATTCACAAAATATTAGACGCCCACAAAATATTAAAAGCTCCAATCATTGTAATCCGCTAGGGATATTTACGGTTGTCCTATATTTTATATAATCCTGTCACGTTTAGTGAGCATTCACAGCTCTTCTATACTTTGTTTTATTCATTGTGTTTCAATTGATTCCAACACATATCAATTGAACCGAACTAAATTCGCCGTATCAATTTATTGTTTTTAATCTATAATCACTGCCGATAATAAAAATTAAGATACAAGAGTTCAAAAGGACGTGAATATTTCGCTTGAAACCATTCAAGAGTTAGCGCCAGATCAGGCGTCTTTGAATGCCGCAAAAAAACTACTCAAACCCGCAAAATGGCCAGTACTTGAACAAGCACCTGCAATTAATACCATTTGGGGTGAGTGCCAAGGCTCTGGCTCTAAACCCTATTACACTGTCGCTGATGTTGTTGAGCACGGTTACAAGTGTACATGCCCATCACGAAAATTTCCCTGTAAACACGTATTGGCTCTGCTGTGGCAGTTTTCAGATGCACAGCACGGTTTTGCTGACGCGGAACCACCGCAATGGGTGCACGATTGGTTAGGCAGGCGAAAGCGTAAACCTACTGCTGGCTCCGTAGAAGCAACTAAACCTACAGTAGCTAAAGATATTGGAGCGATAACACAAGAAGCTAAACCATTATCTCCTGAGGAATTAGCGAAAAAAGAAGCGGCGCAGGCTAAGCGAGCTGCAAGTAACAAAGCTAAGACAGACACCTCGATTAGCGAAGGACTTGTGGAGTTTCAACAGTGGTTAGATGATCAGTTACTCAATGGTGTTACCACCTTCATTAAGGAAGTAAATGAGCGTTGCCGACGCATTGCGTCGCGTCTTGTTGATGCTAAGGCAACTAACTTTGCTGCACGTGTCGATGAGTTACCAGCTAAAGTTATGGCTGCCGATGCCGCTGTGCAAGCCGAGATGGTTTATCAAGAACTTGGCAAGTTAGCTATGTTATCAGAGGCGTGGTTTACCGATTGTAACGATGTAGATGTTAGGCGTGCTGTGGCGAAGTCGGAAACTAGAGAACAAATCATTAGTGACGAAAAAGCATTAAGAATCACTGGAATATGGCAGACTGTCGGCGAACATATCGAAAGCCGTAAGGATGGTTTGATAGCGCACGCTAAGTGGTTAATAAACGTTGATGGTCGCTATCAAGAGCCTGCTTTATTGCTCGATTTTTATCCTGCTAGTGCTGGTCGTAAAGAAATGATTAGCAGCATAGACCGTTTAATCGAAGGAGAATTGATTTTCTATCCTGCACGTCAGCCATTGCGCGCTGTACTTGGCGAGTATCAAGTCATAACTCATGCATCAGAAACTCCAAGTTATCAAATAAGCACCCATCAAGCTGCCTTTCAACGGTATTTAGCATCTTCGCCATGGCTAGAGTCTTTTCCTGTATTAATTGGTGCTGGTCGTATTGCTCAGAGTGAGAGTGGCGACTATTGGTGGAGTGATCAGGTCTCTGAACAAACGATTGCTTTGAGTAATAAATCGATTAACTCCGTCTTGTTGGGGAGTGAATTGTCGCATGCATTTGTTTTGTCGGATGGTTACAAAGCGCAACTTATGAGTGCCAATACGCTATTGTGGGGGACCATTTCGTGTTAATTGAAACTGCAAGACAAGAACTCGCGCAAATTGATCAGTTGTATAAGCGTTGGTTAATTGGTGGTCAGGGAACAACTGCAATTGATACGCAATTGCCAAAGAGTTGGCCAGAGCTGGATCAGAATCTTTCTCATAGTTGTCAACGACGCCAAGCACTTATTTTGGCTAGCGCTCAACGGTCATGGTTGCTGGCGCAGTCTGAACCTCAAGAACTGCTTACTAAGCCACCTTTGCCGCAGCTCGAATTTGTAACGCTAGCTGACGATCTTCGAGGACTGTTTAAACGCTGCCTTGAGCAAACTAAACAGTTTTCACCAAGTAAAACCAATCATCTATTGAATATACTGGCACAACACAAAATCAGTGCGCATCCAGCAGATTGGCTACCAAAACAAAACGACGATGTACCCGCACTATATTGGCCGTGGTTAGCGTGGGTTACGCAAGTCAATCAGTCACAGCAATCGTTAACCGCTGATAATTGGTCACAGTTTTTACCTGCTCAACACATAGAGTTATTGCGCGCATTGCGCAGAAATAACCCGCAACAAGCGCGTGAAATTATTGCACAATGTGCCGCTAATGAGCCGGCAGAGCGACGTTATAAAGTTATCGATACATTAGCAATCAAGTTGTCACAGCAAGATATCGAATATCTTAATTCTCTTGCCAATGATCGCTCTAAAAAGGTCGTCGAGTTAAGTACTCAATTGCTGATGCGCTTAGGGGAGAATGTACCGCCTACAGATGATCAGCGAGCATGTGAATTGGCGGATGAATTAGCGGCGTGGTTAACTGTAAAAACTTCTGGTTTGTTTAAAAAAACAAAACACGTTGTCGCTGCGCCCTTAAAGAGCAAGAAACAACAAGCGCTTCGTTCAGAGTGGTTAGAGCAAGTGTCTTTAATTCACTTAGCACAAGCACTGTCACTATCGCCACGCGAGTTGGTAGAGAACTGGCAATTTAGCCAGCATCGCTATCTCGATAACTACAATTTTATCACCAACGTCGCTCGCCATGCGCCAGATGAAATTATTCAAATTGTTATTACGCGTTTAAGAGACTATTTGAACGAAGAACAACACGCTATCAACTTACTTGAGCTGTTATTGCCTCGGTTAAGTAGTGATGAACGCCAGAAGTTGGTATCGGAAATTATGTCGCATAACAAAGCTATTTATCGTTTTGACGAGTTATTACCTTTTACTGACCAGCCTATAGGTGCCATTCAATGGCGTGTATTAGCTAAAACACTTGCGTGGAAGACGCTTGAACAACAGATTATCGAACAAATTGAAAAAACGAGTTATCTCGAACAGTCATACGCCACTCGAGGAATTATCGCGCTTGGTTTATTGGTTTCAAGTGACTGCGCTAAACAAATTATCGAACGCTTGGTAAAACTAGGCATGCTAAACGTTGATCCTGTTTTCGATTGTCTTAAATTAAATATTAAACTCTCTGAATTACAGTAAATATCAGGTGTGAACAAAACAAGGAATTATTTATGAATGACATTCTTCGCCAACCCGCTGAAGTAATTTATCAAGCTGAATTGGATGCATTAAAAGCACAGGATATCGGCGAGAAACCTGAAAACTGGGCATTATCTCCACAAGCTGTAGTCACTTATATATTAGGCGGAACAACGAAAGACGGCGTTGAAATTAGCCCTAAATACATTGGTAATCGTCGGCTTATTGAAACCGCAGTTGCTACGCTGGCGACAGATCGCGCGTTATTACTTTTGGGGGTGCCTGGAACTGCGAAATCTTGGGTCTCGGAGCACCTAGCAGCGGGTATTTGTGGTAATAGTACACAGGTCATTCAGTGTACGGCGGGGACAGATGAAAACCAAATTCGTTACGGTTGGAACTACGCGCAATTACTCGCTAACGGTCCTAGTCGTGATGCTTTAGTGCCAACACCACTCTATCGCGCCATGGAAGCGGGAACATTATGTCGTTTAGAAGAATTAACCCGTATGGGCTCTGATGTTCAAGATACGTTAATCACTGTGTTATCTGAAAAAATGTTGCCAATTCCCGAGCTTAATGATGCTGTTTATGCAAAGAAAGGCTTTAACATCATCGCTACCGCTAATAATCGCGATAAAGGCGTCAATGAGTTATCAGCTGCACTCAAACGCCGTTTCAATGTTGTTGTGCTGCCGTTGCCTGATGATATGGAGCAAGAGATTGCCATTATTGCTAAACGCGTTGAGGAAATGAGTGAAAGCTTGGCCTTACCTATGCCTAAAGACGCTCAGCAGGAAATTGAAAAGGTTGTGACCATTTTCCGAGAATTGCGCGGGGGAGAAACTTTAGACGGTAAGGTAACTTTGAAAACGCCAACAGGCAACTTATCGACTGCCGAAGCTATTGCCGTGATGGTGGGTGGCTTGAGTCAAGCGAATTGGTTTGGCGACGGCGCACTAGATGCTCAAGATCTAAGTAGCAATATCGTTGGAGCGATTGTTAAAGATCCGGTGCAAGACAAAGCTGTATTGGAAGAATATTTAGAAACCGTACTTAAGAAACGTCCCGGATATGCTGATTATTACAAGATAATGAACGAAGTTTTGTAAGGGCGCATCATGTCCAACATTCATTATTTTGGAATTCGTCATCACGGTCCCGGATCGAGCCAACGTTTAATATCTGCATTGGAAGCATTGCAGCCAGCGAGAATTTTAATCGAAGGGCCGACAGATTGTTCTGAGTTGTTGTCACTTTTGGCACATGCAGAAATGAAACCTCCGGTGGCGTTGCTAGCATATGCCACCGATGACGCCAATAGTAGTGTGTTTTATCCCTTTGCGCAATATTCGCCAGAGTATCAAGCAACGCTTTACGCCGCACAGCATAATGTTGAAGCTGCTTTTATCGATGTTCCAGTCAATATTCAGTTAGCTGTGCAAGTGGCCGCGAAGGAAAGCGCATTAAGCGAGGACGAAATTGATACTGAGACAGAAGCTACAGACGAGCATCTCGCAACACCCGCAGTAGTGTTAGATCCTATCGGTGAATTAGCAAAACTTGCAGATTATCAAGACGGTGAGGCGTGGTGGAATGATTTAATTGAACAAAATAGCGATGATAATGCCGCTATTTTCGATGTTGTCGCAAACGCGATGGGCACATTACGACAAAGCATTGCCAGTGATATTCCATCAATGCAACGTGATTTGGTTCGTGAAGCCTATATGCGTCTTGAAATTAACAAAGCTAAAAAGCTTACCGACGGTCCCATTGCTGTCGTTTGCGGCGCATGGCATGTACCTGCTTTAACGGCAAAACACACATTAAAAGCTGATCGTGAGTTAGTGAAAACTCTGCCGAATAAATTATCTGCCAAGAAATTAAAATCGACCTGGATCCCTTGGACCAGCGCACGACTATCAGTGCGCTCAGGCTACGGTGCGGGGATTGACGCACCGATGTGGTATCAGCATTTGTGGCAATATCACAATGATGTCAATAAAATTGAGCGCTGGCTAGCGCAGGTTTGCCATGAACTGAGAGCCACTGGTCATATTGTCTCTACTGCGTCGGTGATCGAAGCAAGTCGTTTGTGCCAAACATTAGCTGCTGTGCGAAATAGACCTGCTGTTGGTTTTGAAGAAATTCGCGAGGCCGTTATCGCCTGTTTGTGTTTTGGTGAGCAGGCTTTGTGGCACCAAATTGAGGCGAAATTGTTACTCGGCAGCGCAGTGGGGGAAATTCCTGCTGACGCTCCTCTTATTCCGCTGATTGAGGATTTGCAAAGTCAGCAAAAGAAGCTCAAGTTAAAGCCAGAAGCACTGCCGCGAGAGGTTGCTCTAGATCTGCGTAGCGATGCGGGACTTCGCAAGTCCACATTGTTACATCGTCTGGTTATTCTCGGCGTTGATTGGGGAAATCTCAATGGTGGTGGCAAGAGTCGCGGAACCTTTAGAGAAAATTGGACGTTGAGCTGGCAACCTGAGTTTTCGGTAAAGCTAGTGGAGAACCTAGTCTACGGCAGTAGTATCGAACTTGCGGCAAGCAATAAAATTAGTGAAATCATTCGCAAGGAAAAGAACCTCGGTCAATTAGCTAATGCTGTCCACCTATGTTTGGAGTCGCAGCTGGATAACGCAGCAAGTTTGGGCATCGAGTTGCTGAGCAAGCGCGCGGCACATACTAGTGATTGCCTTGAGCTGTTAGAAAGTATCACTCCACTCATTGAAATTAGTCGCTACGGTACTGCGCGTGAAATTTCATTGCCACATATTGTCCAATTGATAGAACGTTTAACGATTCAAGCCGCTTTGGCGTTGCCTTATGCTTGCCGTAATCTAGACGATGACGAGGCTTGGCATTATCGCCGCGCCATTAGTGATGCGCATCAGGCATTACTTCTGACTGATTGGGATGACGCCACCGCCGAACAATGGTGGAAAACTTTACAGGTAATCATCGAAACTGAAGCCAGTACTCGCCAAGTTTCAGGGTTGTGTTCTCGTCTGCTTTATCAAGCGCAAAGATTATCTGATGACGAGCTAGAAATATTGTTGGCGAAAATGTTGTCGCTAGCAATTGAACCTGCACAGGCTGCACGTTATTTCGATGGCTTTTTTAGCGATGCTGTGGATAGGTTACTTTATGACGACGTGTTGTTAAACGCGATAGAACATTGGCTGATTGGTATTGATGAAGATGACTTTGTTCAAAATTTACCGCTATTTCGCCGTATCTTTTCCGATCTAGACGCCATGGAGCGAAAGCGTCTCATCGATCGTGTGCTGTTAGGAAGAGAGCAGCGTCAATCTGAGTTGGTGGTTAATGAATCAATGTTAGAGACGTGGCCACTGCAACTCGCTCGTGTTTCACTGTTATTGAAAAGGAATAAGGCGTGGCAGCAATAGATAATTCATCACAGGGCACTTCATTACAAGATATTAATCAAGATGAGAGCTCGCAGCAGGATAAAGATCGCCGCTGGCGGTTAGTCTTGGGGGCAGAGAGCGATGAGAGCAGTAGTTTATCTGCATCTGATCGACGTTTGTCGTCTGCACTTACTGCTCTTTATGGCGGTGAAGCGTCTGATAAAGGACGCGGTAGCCTTTCTCGCTCTGCGCCAAAAGTATCTAAATGGCTTGGTGATATCCGCGAGTTCTTTCCATCGAGCGTAGTTCAAGTGGTGCAAAAGGATGCTTTTGAACGCTTGGGGCTAAAAGAAATGCTAATGGAACCGGAGTTTTTAGCGGCAATTGAAGCAGACGTTCATTTAGTGGCAGATCTTGTTAGTTTACGCTCAGTTATGCCAGAAAAAACCATGGAAACGGCGCGACAAGTTATTCAAAAAGTCGTTGATGAACTAATGGAGCGTCTAGAACAACGCACCACTGAGTCGATTCGTGGTGCAATTAATAGGTCTAAAAAGACCTTTCGCCCGCGGTTTAATGACATCGATTGGCATCGTACTATTGGTGCCAATCTACGTCATTATCAGCCTGATTTAAATACTGTTATTCCCGAAAAACTCATAGGCTTTATGCGTCAGCAGCGCAGAATAGCTGATTTGGACAATGTGATTTTGTGCGTTGATCAATCTGGCTCTATGGCGACTTCTGTGGTTTATAGTTCAATCTTTGCGGCCGTTATGGCATCGATTCCAGCGGTAAATACACAGCTCGTTTGTTTTGATACTGCAGTCATTGATTTAACTGAAGATTTAGCCGATCCCGTTAGCGTATTATTTGGTGTGCAGCTTGGTGGTGGTACGGATATTAATCAGGCTGTGGCTTATTGTGAAGGAAAAATTGAGCAGCCGAGTAAGACCCAT
The DNA here is from genome assembly GCF_022347785.1 of Psychrobium sp. MM17-31. Lineage (NCBI taxonomy): Bacteria > Pseudomonadati > Pseudomonadota > Gammaproteobacteria > Alteromonadales > Shewanellaceae > Psychrobium > Psychrobium sp. MM17-31. Next base: position 148,056 of record NZ_JAKRGA010000002.1, on the reverse strand, counting down.
TTGATCCTAATTACCGATCTTTATGAAGGCGGTGACGGTGAAGCACTAAAAACACGGGTTGCTAACTTAATTAGGCAAGATGTCAACGTGATTACACTGTTGGCGCTTAGTGATGATGGTAAACCTTCGTATGATAGCCAAATGGCTGGGGATTTTGCAGCAATCGGAAGCCCGGTATTTGCATGTTCACCAGATCAATTTCCGGATCTTATGGCGACGGCATTAAAACGCGAGGATGTATTGTCTTGGGCGGCAGATCAGGATATTAAAGCAATTCGGCCAAATGAATAGCTAGCTGCTTGCTGCTAGCAATTGTTTCTCAAGTGCTATCTATTTGTTCTGTTCCAACGCTGATTTGCAATCGTTAATAGCCGTTTAAAGGTAGGACATTCAAAATGATTGGGCGCTGTGCACTGTGCTGCATGGCGCAGGCCATCGCGCATTGATTTGAGTTGTTTGATTTGGGCGTCTAGTTCATCTGCTTTGTTAAGTAGTAATGTGCGATCGATGGTAATGTTGTTTGGTGCAAGCATGAGCTTAATTTCATCAAGTGATAATCCCGCCGAGCGCCCTAGTGAAATAAAAGCCAAGCGCTCTACTATGTTTTCTGCAAATACGCGTGTGATGCCACTGCGGCCAATGGATTGAATCAATCCCTTTTCTTCGTAATAACGCAGTGTTGAAGCGGGTAAATTGGCGCGTTTAGAAACCTCTTTAATATCCATTCTTCTCCCCTGATAAATTTGTTATTGACTTAAAGTCGACTTGACGTTGTAGCATGGTCTCACACATTTGATTAATTGAACAATGACGAGGAGTTAACGATGTGGGATCAACGATTTAGTGGTGAAGAATATGCTTATGGCACTGAGCCGAATGATTTTTTACGTGAGCATTTTAGTGCCTTGCCAAAAGGGCGAGTATTAAGCTTAGCAGAAGGGGAGGGGCGCAATGCGGTTTTTCTTGCTCAACAGGGTTATGAAGTAACGGCTGTCGATAGCTCTGCAGTGGGGCTCGAAAAAGCGCAGCAGTTGGCTAAGCAACAAGGCGTAGTCATTGAATGTATTCAAGCTGATCTAGCGACTTTTGATATGGGTGAAGCTTGCTGGGATGCCATTGTATCCATTTACAGCCCGTTAGGTTCTCAAGCGCGTAAGTTGATGCATCAACGAGTAATAAAAGGACTGAAAAAGGGTGGTGTTTTCTTAACTGAATCTTACACACCAGCGCAAGTACATTATGGTACTGGCGGTGGCGATGATGCCGATACTATGCAGTCCAAAGCCTCGCTAGCAGCGGAGTTTCCGCAGCTAGAGTTTATTCACTTACAAGAGATTGAGCGCGAGGTGGTGGAGGGAATCTATCATACGGGGTTAGCGTCAGTAGTACAGGCGATTGCTAAGAAATAAATGCTTATCGTGAACTAAGGATTTTATCGAGTAACTTGTTACAATCTATGGAGATTACTGTCGTGATTTATTGGTTTCACCATGCTAGCCTTGAGCCAGTATTAATCCCCGATAAATTGATAACAAGAGAAAGTGATGAAATTTCCTATTAAGCCATTAATGCTTGGGTTGTTATGTGCTTCGTCGTTTAACGCTGCCGCACAATCAGATGAAGTAACAACCTTTACCTCGGAAGATATTTTTAATCTTGAAGTTGCCACATCACCCAAGGTCTCACCTGATGGTGAAAATGTGGTGTATGTACGCCGTTCTAACGACATCATGAAAGACTCTAGTCGTTCTAATTTGTGGATTGCTAGTATCGACGGTAATTCTCATCGTCCGCTGCTTTCTGGTAGAAGCAACTTTTGGTCACCAGTCTACTCACCAAGTGGTGATAGATTGGCGTATTTGTCGAATGTAGAAGGTAAAACGCAGCTTTATGTGCGCTGGATGGATAGTGGCCAAACGGCGCTAGTGACTAACGTGCAATCATCTATTGGCAGCATTACTTGGTCACCTGATGGTAAACAAATCGCTTTTGCAATGAATGTAAGTGATAACAGTAAGCCACTAAAAGTTAAGATGCCGAAAAAACCGAAAGGCGCTAAGTGGTCTAAACCGGTTAAGTATGTGACCAAGGCGAAGTATCAAGCAGATGGTCGCGGCATATTATCGCCAGCTTATAAGCATATTTTCGTGGTGCCTAGTGAAGGTGGTACGCCGCGTCAGCTAACGTCTGGCAACTTTAATCACGGCGGTAAATTATCGTGGAGCAGCAACGGCGATAAAATTTATTTCTCAGCTAATCGCAATAAAGAGTGGGAATATCAGCAACGCGACTCTGATATTTTCTCGGTCAGTCTTAAAGGTGACATCGTACAAATTACCGATGACGAAGGTAGCGAATACAATCCAACAGTCAGCCCTGATGGCAAGTACTTAGCCTACTTGGACACCGACGGCAAAAAGCTCGCTTATCGCAATCGCTATTTGATGGTGAAGAAAATTGGTAGCGATTCAACTAAGAACCTGTCGAAAGATATCGATAATTCGATTGCTAATATTCATTGGCAAAAGAAAGGCAAAGGCTTGTATTACCAAATGGCAGAGCGTGGCTCGGTAACCATTGGCTACACCACAATCAAAGGTAAACACAAGAAGCTAGTGACTGGTTTAGGTGGCGGCAGTATGGGGCGTCCATATACATCGGCAACCTTTGACGTTAACGATGATGTCATTGCTTTTACCAAAGGTCGCACCGATCGCCCAGCAGATATTTATAGCCTATACCGCGGTAAAGAACGTCAGTTGACTGAGTTAAACGAAGACGTGCTGGGCCATAAAACCTTGGGTGAAGTGAAAGAGATTGTTTATAAATCGTCTATCGACGGTGAGGAAATTCAAGGCTGGTATATCTTGCCACCGAATTTTGATCCTAAGAAAAAATACCCACTGATTTTAGAAATTCACGGTGGCCCGCATCTATCATATGGCCCGCATTTTACTGCTGAACTACAGCGTTTTGCGGCGGAAGGTTACGTGGTGTTTTACGACAACCATCGCGGTAGTACCTCTTATGGCGAGCGCTTTGCGTTATTGCTGCAAAATAAATATTCAAGTAAGTGGGACTTTGCCGATCACAACAGTGGTATTAACGCGATGATCGATAAAGGCTTTATTGATGAAAACCGCTTGTATGTTGCTGGTGGTTCGGCAGGCGGTATCGCCAGTGCCTATGCCATTGGCTTAACTGATCGTTTTAAAGCGGCTGCGGTATCTAAACCCGTTATTAACTGGTTGTCTAAGGTACTGACGGCAGATAGCTATTTAGGCCAAATCCCGTATCAATTCCCGGGCTTACCTTGGGATAACGTTGAGCATTATTGGGAGCGTTCACCGCTATCACTTGTTGGCAATGTAACAACGCCAACCATGTTGATTACTGGCGAGAATGACCGCCGTACGCCGATGTCAGAAACAGAGCAGTTTTATCAAGCGCTGAAACTTAAAAAGGTCGATACCATTATGGTGCGCGTGCCTGATGCGCCTCACGGCATCGCTGGGCGACCATCGCGAATGATTGCCAAAATAGAAAATACCATCGCATGGTTTAACAAGTATCAATAAGCGATATTAGTAAACTCAAAGGCCACTTCCCATTATGAAGTGGCCTTTTTATTTGAATAGAGGTATTCAAAAGGGCATTAAGTAGTCTATTATCGGTGTCCATATTTACGATATTAGATGGACTTAATTTTGGAATCTCAACAGCACTCTTCGCAGACCATTCCCGCACAAGTAACTTCTTTACAACCCGAAAATGAAGCAACGGCATTGCCTATTGGTGGCTGGTTAATTCTTGTTGCAATCGGCGTCGTTATCGCACCTTTTAGGGTGTCGTTTGAAATGGCGTCATTATTTATTCCAATTTTCACTGATGGCACTTGGGATATGTTTGTTGAGCCAACGAGTGAACATTACGCTCCGCTATTAGCAGCTTTTATTGCTAGTGAAATCGTCATTAATTTATTGATTATTAGCTGTAGTTTTTATTTGATGGTGCTGTTTTTTAAAAAGAAGCGCTATTTTCCTCATTGGTACTTTGGCTTGGCACTGGCCTCTACCGGCTTTATTTTATTTGATGCCGCCATTGCCAAAATCGTCTTCTTTCCCGAGATAGAAATGTTTGACATAGATACCATTAGAGCGCTTGCTCGTAGTGGTTTTGCATTACTTATTTGGACGCCGTATTTATTTGTTTCGCAGCGTGCTAAAGATACCTTTATTAACTAAGGAAACTTCATGATTACTTGTTATTTAAGGTATGTTATCGACCCTTATAAGCTCGATGAATTTGAACATTACGCCAAGCTGTGGATCCCGTTGGTGAATAAATTTGGCGGCCAACATCACGGTTACTTTTTACCGTCAGAAGGCGCTAATAACATTGCATTGGCACTGTTTACGTTCGAAAGCATGGCGGCTTATGAAGACTATCGTAAGCGCTCGATGCAAGATGATGAATGTATTGCCGCATTTGCGTATGCCGAGAAAACACGCTGCATCGTTAGTTATGAGCGCAGTTTCTTTAATCCATTGTTCTAACTAACGGAGTTAAATTTGACTGCAACGTTATATTTTCTTTGTGGAAAGATGGGCGCGGGAAAATCGACGCTAGCTAAAGAACTAGCAAGTGAGCACGAGGCTATTCTGATCAGTGAAGATGATTGGCTTGCCGCGCATTATCCTGAGCAGATACACTCGTTTGATGATTACATCCGTTATTCGGCGCAAATAAAACCTTTTATCAAACAGCATGTGCAGCAATTGTTAGCTAAAGGCGTAAGCGTGGTGATGGATTTTCCAGCCAATATGAAACGTCAACGTCTTTGGTTCTTAACACTGGCGCAGGAAGTTGGCTGTCAGCACCAACTGATTTATCTCGAGGTCAGCGATGAGGTGTGTTTAAGGCAAATTGCTAAACGCCGCATTGAACAGCCAGCGCGGGCTAAATTCGACACGCCACAAGTATTTCATCAAGTCACCCAATACTTTGAGCCGCCATTGGCTGACGAAGCACTTAATATACTGAGAAAATGATATGTACGCTGTAATTTTTAGAGCAAAAGCGGGACAGCAGGATAGTCAATACGGGACTATGGTGGCGAAAATGCGTGAGTTGGCGTTTGAGAAATACGGTTGCATTGATTTTGTCGCGGTGACCGAGGGCGATCAAGAAATTGCTATTTCCTATTGGCCAACCGAAGAAGCTATTCGAGAGTGGAAAAGCGACAGTGAACACACCATAGCCCAGCAACTTGGCCGCGATAAATGGTATGAGTCGTATTTAGTGCAAGTGGTCGAAGTAAAAAGAGCTTATAAGTTTAATTGTTAGTAGTTATTGAACCATTATGAAAATTTGTTTTTTAGGCACCTCGTCGGGGGCGCCAACTAGAGATCGCAATGTATCAGCGGTTGCCATTATTGAAAGTCAGGGTAGTGATTGGTATTTGATTGATTGCGGCGAGGGAACTCAGCATCAGCTACTGCGCACATCATTATCGGTGAATTCATTAAAGGCTATTTTTATTACGCATATTCACGGTGACCATTGTTATGGTCTGCCGGGACTGCTAGCAAGTGCTGGAATGAACGGGCGAACTGCGCCGCTCACAATAGTTGCGCCACGCGGTATAAGAGAGTGGCTTGAAGCGACACAACGCCACACAGAACTGTTTTTTCCTTATGAAATTAAGTATGAACAAGTTGAGGATTTTACGCCTAAATTGATTGGTAAGACGCGAATTGATATGGCGCAATTGTCTCATCGCGTCCCTTCGTTTGCCTACAGTTTTACCGAAACGGAAAACACTAAACGACTTGATGGCGCTAAGCTTAGTGCACTTGGTGTTCCCAAAGGGCCGCTGTGGGGGCAACTACAAGCTGGTAATGACATTGAATTTCAAGGTAACACCATTAAGAGTTGCGATTATCTGATTGTGGATAATGCACCGCGTAAAATCGTGGTGTGTGGTGACAATGATAATCCTGAGTTATTGCAGGAGTTGTGTAAGTCGTCTCAGGTGCTTGTACATGAATCTACTTATACCCAAGAGATGGCAACTAAGGCAGGCGATGTTGGTCATAGTTATGCACGACAAGTTGCAGAATTTGCTGAGAGTGCCAACATCGATAACTTGGTACTGACGCATTTTAGTGCGCGCTATCAGCAAGATCTCACTAAGTCGCCAAATATTAGTGACATTGAAAATGAAGCAAAAACAGCTTATTCACGGTCATTGTTTTTAGCGCAGGATTTTCAAGTATTGACACTCGATAAACGGGGTGTTTTACATATTGAACAAGATTGAAATTTAAGTAGTTAACAGAAGAAAAATTTTTAACGGTAGAACAATGAGTAAGAGATTATTAGCATTTTTGGTTGTGAGCCACTTGGCCATTGGCTTTTTCGGATTCGCACTAGGGATTTATACCCTGCCTATTTTAAGTGCGCCGCCTGCGCCAACAGCACAGCAAGTCACCAATGCCGTCAGCGATGTACAATATTCAGCGCAATTTACGCGTGATCTTGCCGATAGTGACACGCTGCATTGGGGAGAAGGCGAGGTTACTATTGGTAACAACGCCATTACGCTAATGGGGGAGCTGGCTCCGGGACCATCTTATAAGCTGTATTTAGCTAAAGAGTTTGTTGAGACCGAAGCGAAATTTAAACAACTAAAATCGCAAATGGCGTTAGTGGGGGATGTAAAAACCTTCGATAATTTTGTGGTTAACCTGCCAAGTGATGTCGATCCGTCGCAATACAATACAGTGATTGTGTGGTGCGAGAGTTTTAATGAATTTATTACGGCAGCGAAATATCGCTAATTTATGCTGAGGTTAATTACATAACATAGAACGCGCTAAGTAGTCCCTTAGCGCTGAATATCACTTTACGTCTAGTGTTGTTCATTTAAATGCTAAACACTGAGTATTTCCTAATGGTTACTCTTCGTCTTGCGCTGGCACTGCCATTGGCCAACCGCCTAAGTCTTTCCATTTATTAACTATGTAGCAAAACAGTTCGGCAGTGCGCTCAGTGTCGTAAAGTGCCGAATGGGCTTCTTTATTGTCAAATGGAATGCCGGCTTCGATACAGGCTTTGGCTAGCACTGTTTGGCCAATTGCTAATCCTGCAAGCGTTGTGGTATCAAAGGTAACAAAAGGATGGAATGGGTCGCGCTTAAGGCCACTACGCGCTGTTGCGGCTTTAAAGAATCCTTGATCAAAGGCGGCGTTGTGGGCCACTAAGATGGCGCGATGACAACCTTGTGCTTTCATGGCTTTACGCACGTGCTTAAATAAATCGTGTAAAGCATCATGCTCGCTAACAGCAGCGCGCAATGGATTGTATGGGTCGATGCCTGTGAAATCTAATGATGCTTGCTCTAGGTTCGCACCTTCAAATGGCTCGATGTGATAGTGATGCGTTTGCGCGATTTCTAGATTGTCGTTATCGTCGAATTGCAATATGCTGGCAGCGAGTTCGAGCACGGCATCAGTTTGGGCATTAAAGCCTGCGGTTTCGATGTCGATAACGATAGGGAAGTAGCCGCGAAAGCGTTGGCTCATCAATGAAGGTGCTTGGTCAGACATATTATTCGGTAATTTCGATTTAAAGAGTCGACATTATCCAAGGTTTTAGCTGGCAAATAAAGATCGTTTTTATTGCTAAAGATCTAATAAACAGCGCCGATAGTATTTTTAAGTATTCCTCAGACAACACAGGACAGGTGTCAATGACAAATCGATTGCTTAGTTTTAGTGCAGCGCTTAGCGTAACGGCATTATTGGCTTTACCTGCCAATGGCATGATGCGTAGTTATGGTGCGTCGATGCAGGAATCTAGTTGGTCGATGACCAAAAACACGCCGACTGCCTGTGTACTTGAACACAGTATTCCGCGTTTTGGCAAAGTGAACTTTTCCAGTGTTGCCAACAAAAACATCAATCTCGATTTTGCAATGAATATGTTGCAAAAGCCGGCTAAATATACCGAAGTTGAACTGCGCTCAATGCCGCCAAGCTGGCGTGCAAATTCACCGTCAGCCCATATTGCCGATCTCGCTTATTACAAGCAGTTCGATGGCGAAGTGTTAGACGATCAAGCGTGGTTAATGCTTAACGAATTAGAAAAGGGCATGAATCCAACCTTTTTCTATCGCGATTGGTACAACAGCAACGACTCTGTTGCCGTTGGTGTGTCAGCGGTTAATTTCGCACCGCAACATCTAGCGTTTATGGAATGCGTAAGCAAGTTGCTGCCATATAGCTTCGAAGATATTTCATTTACGACGCTCAATTACAAAAAGAATACGCAGATTTTAGATCGCCGCTCACAGCAAAAGCTCAAGATGATCCGCGATTATCTTAAATACGAGCCTGAGATGGAGTTGGTGCTGGTAGACTCATACACCGATAGTTACGGTGGCCGTGAGAAAAACCGTCAAATATCTAAGCAGCGTGCTAATGATATTAAGCGCATGTTAGAAGAGTCGGGCATCGCTGGCGATAAAATTTTAGTGACAGGACACGGTGAAAAACGTCACATCGCATCAAATGAAACGGTGCAAGGACGTAACGGGAACAGACGCGTGGTGATCACCATGAATCGTGGATACTAAACCAATCCTAATATTCAAATAAAAATGGCGCTCTCATAATGAAGTAGCGCCATTTTTGTTTGTTGTATCTGTTGTAACTTAATCTTCGCCTAAGCCCTTACCTGCAAACTTGTTTTCAATCAGCTCAATTTTATAACCGTCTGGATCTTCAACAAAGGCAATCACTGTTGTGCCGCCTTTCACTGGGCCAGGCTCGCGGCAAATGGTTGCGCCTGCTGCTTTTAAAGCGTCACAGGTGGCGTAAATGTCATCACAACCAATGGCTAAGTGGCCAAAGGCCGTGCCCATATCGTATTCGCTGGTGTCCCAGTTGTAAGTCAATTCTAATACGGTACCTGTTGCTTCATCGTCGTAACCAAGAAACGCTAGTGTGTAACGATACTCGGTGTTTTCAGATTGGCGTAACAAGCGCATTTTTAGCGCCTTAGTGTAAAACTCTATTGAACGTTCTAAGTTGCCGACGCGTAACATGGTGTGTAAAAAACGCATGATTTTCTCCAGATTGCTTTGCTCTATTTTTTATGAGCGTGATTATACCGAAGTTTTATGACAGGTGATTCACTGATTTGAAACGTCTTCACATCTATTATAAAAGCACCTACAATAGCGGCGATTTTTGTTTGAGATAGTTATGATTAAATCATTGTTACGCTGTTTAGTTATGTTAGTTACTTTGGTGGCCTTTACAGGGCAATCAATGGCTTATCATATGGCGACAGTACATGACGATCTCGCGTCTTCTCAAACCCAGCAGCAAAAAACAGCTGAGATTTACCAAGAATCGAACCATAGCAATGAGTCCTCAGCAGAGGATGATTGTTGTGACGTAGATTGTTGTGTCGGCGAGTGTATTTGCCCTGACAACAGTTGTAGTTCTTACGCCTATCTCATCGCCAATTTCTCATTGTCAGAATTAGTGATGTTGAATGAAGCGCAGTGCATAGTCTCAACTAAGCAGCCTCATTTATTCGCCAAATCCTTATATCGACCTCCCATTTTCGGTTCTTAATCTTTCACATTCTTAATTACATTACTTGCTGCGAATTGACGCGGTTTAACGCTATTCCATCAATAACATGGAATAAGCATTAGCATTATTTGAGGTCGAAATGCTTACTAAATATTCTAAAGTGGCACTGGCAGTGTTGTTTGCACCATCAATGGCAATCGCTGGTGGCGATGATCATAACGAGCATCATAAACACGAAGATAAAAAGATAGAGAAAATTCAAGTGACGGCGTCGCGCCTAGGTCGCATTGTTACGGAATCAGCAACCCGCACTGAAATTATCAACGGCGAAGAAGTGCAAGAAAAAGCGCTCATGAGACCCGGAAACATTTCAATGCTGGTGGCTGAAACTGGCGGCGTGCGAGTCCAAAATACTTCGCCTGCGCTAGGCAGTGCCAACATTCGATTACAAAGTCTATATGGTCGTTATACACAGCTACTGAGCGATGGTTTACCGCTATATGGCGGCCAAACCGCATCCATTGGCTTATTGCAAATTCCGCCGACAGATTTAGCTAACGTTGAAATCATCAAAGGCTCGGCGTCTTCACTCTATGGCGGTTCAGCACTTGGCGGCGTAATTAAACTTATCTCTCGCACGCCATCTGATGAATTTGAGGGAGAGGTGTTATTAAATGCCACCTCAAAAGGCGGCCAAGATGTTACTTCTTATTTTGCCTCGCCAATTAATGAGTCGACAAGTGCCTCAGTAACTGCTGGCTTACATAATCAAGCAGATAAAGATCTCGATAGTGATGGCTGGAATGATATTGCCCAATATCAACGAGCAACGGTTCGTCCGCGTTTGTATTGGGAGAGCGACAGTGGCGCTAATTTGTATGTAACCTTTGGCGCAATGAAAGAAGAGCGAGAAGGAGGCACTACCGCACAAGGCACTGTTGCCGATGGCAATCCGTTTGCCCAAAACCAAGACTCGTTAAGGCTCGATAGTGGCTTTATTTTCGATCAGCCACTGGCAGATGATCTTAATCTCAACCTGCGTGGCTCAGCGATGCGGCAAGAGCACGATCATCTTTATGGTGTCGTTGAAGAAAACGATACTCATGAGAGCTATCTTTTGGAGTCGAGCATTTCTGGTTATAGCGACGAAATAGCATGGCTACTGGGCGCTGCATATCAATCAGAGCGTTTTGATTCGCAAGACTTTAGTGAGTTTAATTACGACTACCAAGTGCCGGGATTATTCTCACAAGTTGACTATCAAGCCAACGATGATGTGTCTATGTCACTTAGTGCCCGTGCTGATTGGCATAGTGAATACGGCACACAGGTCAGCCCACGTGTGTCGGTGCTTTATAGCCCAGAGACTTGGACAATTCGCGGCTCTTATGGCCAAGGGTTCTTTGCGCCAACGCCGTTTATTGAAGATATTGAAGACGCTGGGCTATCACGCTTAGCGCCGCTTGATGGCATTGAAGAGGAGCGAGCTACGACGGCATCTATCGATGTCAGCTACGCGATGGATAATGTTGAAGCCAGCGTTACTTTGTTTGCGTCTAATGTTGATAATGTTACCGAGCTTGAAGTGATTGATCCGCTTGTTAATAGCGAGGCAGCTAAGCAGGTAAGAATTATTAACGCAGCGGGAGAGAGCGAAATTCGCGGCGCAGAATTACTGCTGCGTTATCGCTGGCGAGACATTAAGCTAACAGGCAGTTATTTATATACTGACGCTACAAAGCAAGCGCAAAACGATATTGGCCGCGCGCCGCTTACCTTAACACCGAAACATTCTGCAGGTGCAGTATTAATGTGGGAAGAGCACGGGAGTCATCTTGTTGGCTTTGAAGCCTATTACACAGGTACTCAGCACCTTGAAGGTAATCCCTATCGCGAGAAAAGTGATGCTTATTGGCACTTAGGACTGCTTGGCCAAATTACCATTGGTAAGGTGAGTTACTTCATTAACGCGGAAAACCTACTCAATGTACGTCAAACTAAAGACGAGTCACTTTTGTTGTTAGAACGTGCCCCAAGTGGTCGTTGGGCGACAGATATCTGGTCTCGTAATGACGGATTCACAGTTAATGCGGGCATTCGCTTTAAGTTTGGTCATTAAGGGTTTTGATGGAGAAGTAAAAAGGAAGGTGTAAACCTTCCTTTTTTGATTTTTTGAAGAGAACTAATACTCTGTTTTTTCTTTAAACTCACACAGCTCTTCAATAACACAGGCGCCGCATTTGGGTTTTCTGGCGGTGCAGATATAACGACCGTGTAGAATAAACCAATGGTGGGCGTCGACTTTAAACTCTGCGGGAATGACCTTTAGTAGTTTTTCTTCTACTTGATCGACGTTTTTACCCATCGCGAATTTGGTGCGATTGGCGACGCGGAAAATGTGGGTATCGACGGCAATTGTTGGCCAGCCAAAAGCGATGTTAAGGACGACATTGGCGGTTTTGCGGCCCACTCCCGGCAGTGCTTCTAATGCTTCGCGACTCTCTGGTACTTCACCGTTGTGCAGCTCAACGAGCATCTGGCAGGCTTTGTGAACATTTTTCGCTTTGGAATTATATAACCCCAAGGTTTTGATGTAGCTTGCAAGCCCTTCAACGCCTAAATCAACGATGGCCTGTGGTGTGTTGGCTATTGGAAAAAGAACGCGAGTGGCTTTGTTAACACCAACATCAGTCGATTGCGCTGATAGCGTCACGGCCACCAAAAGTTCGAATGGTGAATTGAATTCCAGCTCCGTTTCCGGATGTGGATTTTCGTCACGCAAAATCGTTAGTATTTGTTGGCGCTTCGACTTATTCATTTCTTCTTTTGCTGCTGCTTTTTTTGTTTTTGGGCTTTCTTCTCTTGCTCTTTAAGCACTTCATTAATAAAGCTCTTGCGGCCATATTCGCGGGTGATAATACACTTATCTAGCGAAAAACCACGGGCGGGGCAATATTCACGGCCGTAGTAAATTATTTGTAGGTGTAAGTCGTTCCAGCGTTCTTTTGGAAACAGGCGTTTACCGTCGCGCTCGGTTTGCTCAACACTTTTACCGTTAGACAAACCCCAGCGATACATCAGACGGTGGATGTGGGTATCAACTGGAAAGGCTGGAATATTAAAGGCTTGCGCCATAACAACAGATGCGGTTTTATGGCCAACTCCCGGCATGGCTTCAAGCGCGGCCATATCAGCTGGCACTTCGCCGTCGTGTTGCTCGATAATCATTTGCGATAGGTGCCAAATGCCTTTCGATTTCATTGGCGATAAACCGCATGGGCGAATGATTTCTTGAATTTCTTCAATGGTCATCTTCACCATGTCGTACGGATTATCTGCTTTAGCGAATAACAGCGGGGTAATCTGGTTAACGCGCTCATCGGTGCATTGGGCCGATAACAATACCGCCACCAGAAGTGTGTAGGCATCGGTGTGATCTAAAGGGATCGGTACTTCTGGATATAACTCGTCGAGAATATCGATGATCGCCTGTACTTTTTGTTGTTTTGATAGTGGCTGAGTCATTATTTATTCCGATTATTATGAGACTTTACTAACGCGGGCGCGCTCGATTTCTTTCTTTTCAACGGGCGGCACCACCATAGCTTCAACTTTGTTATTGAGGCTGTTTTTAAGTGCCAAAATAAAGCCCAAGGCGACGAATGCACCCGGTGGCAGCATAATGAATAAGAAGGATTGATCGATGGCGAATAGTTCGATTCGCAGGCTACTCGCCCACGGACCTAGTAGTAAATCTGCGCCATCAAATAAGGTGCCTTGGCCCAATACTTCACGGATAGCACCTAACAGCACTAATACTACGCTAAAGCCAATTGCCATAATGAAGCCATCGTAAATAGACGGAATAAGCGCGTTTTTAGAGGCGTAGGCTTCGGCGCGGCCGATAATAATACAGTTAGTTACAATCAGCGGTAGGAAAATACCCAGTGATTGATAGAGACCAAATGCATAGGCGTTAAACAGCAATTGAACACAGGTTACATAGCCCGCGATAATCATCACGAAGATTGGGATGCGAATTTCTTTGGGAATGAACTGACGAATAAGGGAGACAGTGGCGTTTGAGCCGACCATTACCAAGATTGTCGCCAAGCTCATACCCAGTGCATTGGTGAGGGTCGAAGTAACCGCGAGTAGTGGACACAGACCAAGTAGTTGTACTAGTCCGGGGTTGTTTTTCCACAATCCTTGCCATGTGAGTTCGCCGTAGGTATTCATTATTGACCTCCGCAGCGTTGAGTTGATTCGATAATTGCGCGTTGCTCTTTGTTAACAAACGCAAGCGCTTTACGCGTGGCTTCAACCACGGCGCGCGGCGTGATGGTTGCGCCGGTGAATTGATCAAACTCGCCGCCGTCTTTTTTAACCCGCCATTGTGATTCGTTTTTATCGGTGAGTAACCAGCCTTTAAAGCTGTCCATCCAAGACGATTTTGTGATTTCGATTTTATCGCCAAGGCCCGGTGTTTCTTGGTGACGCAAGGTACGCACCCCGCTAACAACACCTTCGGTGGTTATGCCAACGATAATGTCGATATTGCCGCTGTAGCCATTTGGCGCAGTGGTTTCAATAGCTATGGCGACAGGAGTATTGTCTTTTCTAGCGATAAAAGCGCGTTGTGGTGTCGCACGGCCAAGCATGTCTTGTGAAGTCACTAAAACACATTGGTTGGCTAAATCGTTGTTATAGGTTTTAGGATCGACAACTTGCTCTAACAAGGTCAACAGGTAGCGCTGTTCTTGTTTGTTAATAGCATCTTTGGTTAGCTGTTGAGTGAGGGCAACAATGGCGGTAACTATGAGCGCAAATACCGCTAAAATTAATCCGTTTTTCGAGATAACTTTAGTCATTATTTACCTCCCTGACGCTGATGACCATAGCTCGATGGCTTGGTGTACATATCAATTACTGGCACTGTCATGTTGGCTAACAATACGGCGAAGGCAAGGGCGTCAGGGTAACCGCCGTATTGTCTGATGATATACAGCAGCATGCCGATAATGATGCCAAAGATGATTTTTCCCTTGTTGCTAGTGGCCGCTGTTACAGGATCGGTAGCAATAAAGAATGCGCCAAACATGGTTGCGCCGCTAAGCAAATGGAAAAATGCCGATGCGTGAGTATCAGGATCAACTAAATATCCCAAGGTGGCACAAACTGTCAGGGTTGCCAGTATTGCCACAGGAATATGCCAGCGAATAATGCGCTGCGCCACTAACCATAAACCGCCAAATAAAAAGGCGAGATTAACCCATACCCAGCCAACGCTCACAAAGCCATTAAAGATTGGTTTGGTAAAACTCTCGTAAGTGGTTAAGCCAAGGCTTAAATCGGTGCGCAGTGTGTCTAGTGGCGTTGCCATAGTCACGCCATCAACGGTTTGACGCAGTTCGTTAACCGTCAGTCCCGAGGTTGTTACGCCAGTGAAAATAGCGCTAAATACATCGCCAATACTCAGTGGATATTGCGCCAGTTCACTAGGAACTTGCCAGTTGGTCATAGTCACAGGGAAGGAAATCAGCAACAGTACATATCCCACCATTGCAGGATTAAACAGGTTAAAACCTAAACCGCCGTAGAGTTGTTTAGCGACGATAATCGCAAAGCCAACGCCAATAACGCTGATCCACCAAGGGGCAAGCGGAGGAATGGAAATTCCTAGTAATAACCCGGTTAGCAGGGCACTGTTGTCTTTTAGCACATGGCTAATTGGGCGCTTGCGGATCTTCAATATGGCCGCTTCACTAATCAGCGCAACGCCGATACATAAGGCGATTTGAACTAGGCTACCGATGCCGAAGAAAAACACCATGGCAATGATGCCGGGAATAGTCGCCAGTGCGACGGCGCGCATAACACGCGAGACATCAACTTGCGCTAAATTGTGTGGTGATGGTGAGACGGATAAAAACATATTATCGGTGCCTATTTATCATTTGTTTGAGAATCGCGCGCAGCTTTTTTAGCCTTGGCTTTGGCAACTGCCGCAGCAATACGTGCTTTTTTTTCATCAGCTGGTGTTGCTTCATTAGCTGGCGTGACGGTGCTTTCAGAGTCTGTTTCAACCTCTGAATCTTGCGCTTGTTTTGGCTCTGGCGACTGCTGAGTATCGCTAGCACTGTCATCGTTAGTTTGTGAACCCGCTTCTTTTGCCGCTTTCTTTGCTTTCGCTTTGGCTACCGCAGCGGTAATGCGCGCTTTTTTGTCGTCAGCTGGTGTCGATGTTGGTGCATCATCAGTTGTTTCCACAGTGTCAGCTGCTTGCGCTGCTTTTTTGGCTTTAGCCTTGGCTACAGCGGCAGCAATACGCGCTTTCTTGTCATCGGCTGGGGTCGATGCTTCAGAATCGACTGGAGCTTCAACAACGGTTTCATCGGCTGTTTCATTTCCAGCAGCTTGCGCTGCTTTCTTCGCTTTTGCTTTGGCAACTGCCGCAGCAATGCGCGCTTTTTTGTCATCGGCTGGCGTTGATGTTTCAGAATCGTTTGGAGCTTCAACAACGGTTTTGTTGGCTGTTTCATTTCCAGCTGCTTGCGCCGCTTTCTTCGCTTTTGCTTTGGCTACCGCCGCTGCGATGCGTGCTTTTTTGTCATCGGCTGGGGTCGATGCAGTTGCATCATCAGTACTTTCAGCCGTTTCAGCTGTTTCCACTACGTCAGTTGCTTGCGCCGCTTTTTTGGCTTTCGCTTTGGCTACTGCCGCGGCGATGCGCGCTTTTTTGTCATCGCCACTTTCAGGCGCAGCACTGCTTTCAGCTGCCACATTGTTGTTAGCATTTGATGCTTGCGCCGCCTTAGCTGCTTTTTTTGCTTTGGCGCGGGCGATGGCATCGCTAACACGGGCTTTATCTGGATTAATTGGCGCTGGACTGTCGCTGTTTGTATCTGTGACAGCTTGCTCGCCAGCCGCTGCCGCTTTTTTAGCTTTTGCTCTGGCAATCGCTGCTGCGACGCGATCGTTTTGCGGTTTCGCTGGGGTGTCAGCTGCTGGCTCTGGTGTACCTGCTTTTTTCGCCTTTACACGAGCTAGCGCGGCGGCAATAGCGTCACCATCATTGTTTTTCGCCATCGCGGCTTTACGGCGTTCGTTTGCGAGACGATTGCGCTCTTCGCGCTCTTGTTTTTCACGTTCAAGTCGTGCTTGGCGCTGTTCATAGCGCTCTTTCGCGCGCTGCGCGGCAAGCTGCTCTTGGTGCGCTTCGCGAATCTCTGCTTTGGCAACGCGATAGTATTGAACCAGTGGAATATGCGCCGGACAAACGTAGGCACAAGCACCACATTCAATACAATCAAATAGGTTGTGTTGTTGCAGCTTGTCGTGATCTTTGTCTTTGGCAAACCATTGTAGCTGTTGCGGCAATAACTGTGCAGGACATACCTGTTCACAATCACCACAGCGAATACAGTTTTGCTCTGCTGGTGCATCTGGTAACTCTTGATTGCTGGCGGCAATAATACAGTTGGTGGCTTTGACTACAGGTGCATCGAGGTTTTGCAATGCAAAGCCCATCATAGGGCCACCCATGATGATTTTTTGTCGTTCTTGGGCTTTAAAACCACAGAAGTTAAGCAAGTCGATAATCGGGGTGCCAAGGTATACGCGATAGTTACCCGGGCGCTCGACGAGGTCGCCAGTCACAGTAACAACGCGCGACAATAGTGGTTTGCCGTGAAAAACAACATCGGCAATAGCATGCGCTGTTGCTACGTTTTGTACGACAACGCCGATATCGGCTGGGATCTTACCGCTAGGCACTTGATGCCCAGTGATAACTTCGATTAGCTGTTTTTCGCCACCGGCAGGATAAAGCGTTGGAATAGGGCGAACGACGATATGCTCGTGTTTACTGGCGGCGTTTTCCATCGCCTTAATGGCTTGTGGTTTATTGTCTTCAATGGCGATAACCACGCGCTGTGGCGTTAGTAGTTTATTCATTACCATAATGCCAGCGATAATCTGTTCGCTGTGGGCGCGCATTAACGCGTCATCTGCGGTGATATAAGGTTCACACTCCGCGCCGTTAATCAGCAATAAATCGATAGATTTACGTGGTGATAATTTCACTGACGTTGGGAAACTTGCGCCGCCAAGTCCGGTAATACCACTTTGTTTGATGCGATCTAAAATCAGTTGATTGTCGTCTTCTAACGATAATTTCTCCCACGACTCTAGCGCATCTGATTCAGTTTTTATCACCACTGTTTCGGTGTTAAGTCCTGATGGATGACTGGCTGGATACTGGGTAATATCGCTTACTATGCCGCCAAGCGGGGCTAATACGTTGGCTGAGACAAAACCATCGCTGTGGCCAATAATTTGACCGCTGCTGACGCTATCGCCAACCTTTACGCTGCACAATGCCGCTTGGCCGGAGTGTTGGGCGAGTGGTAGCGCAATTTTGTCCACCATTGGCATGTCGATAATGCCTAAATCTTTGGTGCGATCTTTACGCGACGGCGGGTGAATGCCACCGTGGAATTGTCCCAGTTGACCTTGATCGATTAATTCAAAAATACTACTCACAATCAAGGCTCCAACTGCTTCACAGGAATGATATTGAGTTGACCGTTCCAGTTATTGGTCTTTTGCGCCACTGGGATCATTTCTATACAGTCAACTGGACAA
Organism: Psychrobium sp. MM17-31; assembly: GCF_022347785.1. Taxonomy (NCBI): domain Bacteria; kingdom Pseudomonadati; phylum Pseudomonadota; class Gammaproteobacteria; order Alteromonadales; family Shewanellaceae; genus Psychrobium; species Psychrobium sp. MM17-31. The sequence continues at coordinate 129,802 of NZ_JAKRGA010000002.1, read as the reverse complement.
GGATCGACACACAAATCACACCCCGTACACTCATCGGCGATAATGGTGTGCATTTGTTTGGTGGTGCCTAAAATGGCATCGACAGGACACGCCTGAATACACTTGGTACAGCCAATACAATCCTCTTCGATAATAAAGGCGACTTTTTTAACTGGCTCTTCGACATCGCCACCGGCGGCAGGAACTTCAACACCCATAATCTCGGCGATGGTCTCAATAGTTTGCTGGCCTCCCGGTGCACATTTGGTGATGTCGTCGCCATTGGCAACGGCTTCGGCGTATGGCTTACAACCTGGGTAACCACATTGACCACATTGAGTTTGCGGCAAAATGTTATCGATTTTCTCGGCGATAGGATCTTCTTGTACTTTGAATTTGATTGACGCAAAGCCAAGCGCCATACCAAAGATTAGGCCGAGTACGCCTAATACGGCGATGGCAATTAATACAACACTCAACATTAAGCTAACCCACTAAAACCGCTAAAGGCTAAGGACATTAATCCGGCGGTAATCATGGCAATCGAAGCGCCGCGAAATGGCATAGGCACATCGCTGGCCGCAAGTCGCTCACGCATGGCCGAAAATAGAATTAATACTAGAGAGAAGCCTGCTGCGGCACCGAAACCGTAAATAATAGAATCAATGAAGTTGTTGTTTTCATTGGTGTTTAACAGCGCAACACCAAGAACCGCACAGTTGGTAGTAATTAGTGGTAAGAAGATACCAAGCATTTTGTAAAGCGCTGGACTCGTGCTGCGTACCACCATTTCGGTGAATTGAACAACGAAAGCAATAACGAGGATAAAGCTCAAGGTACGAAGGTATTCTAGTTCGAGTGGCACCAGCAAAAATTCGTTAACTAGATAACTACAAAGCGAGGCTATCGTGAGTACGAAGGTAGTTGCCATGGACATGCCGATGGCGGATTCGAGTTTGCTCGATACCCCCATAAACGGGCATAAGCCAAGGAATTTAACTAACACAAAGTTGTTTACCAACACTGTGCCAATTAATAGTAAAAAGTATTCGACCATTATGCTATTCATTGTATTTTTAATGGCGCATATTATCCGTGTTTATTCGCCGATAAACAACCACATAAGCTATAGGTGTAATGCAGAAAATTCCTATCATTTGACGCAAATCATGGCGTTTTGATTGCCAAACGGTGGTTTTCAATTACACTGGCGCCAATTTCATTCGAGGTCGCTGTTTATTATCATGCAAAAACCTGTTTATTATTCATCGATGATCCTGCTCGTTTTCGCGATGCTGTTGTGGGCGAGCTCTTTTATCGCACTTAAGATTGCCTTTGAGAATTATTCGCCGATGTTAGTGATTTGGGCGCGGATGTTGATCGCTTCAGTTTGCTTTTTGGTGTTTATCAAACAGGTGATGCGCTTTGAATATAAAGCAGGGGATTGGAAATTACTCTTAGTAATGGCGGCGCTTGAGCCTTGTTTGTATTTCATTTTAGAGGCCAAAGCATTGCAGCTAACCAGTGCGTCAGAAGCTGGGATGATTGCATCGCTTAGCCCACTGATAATCGCAGTGCTCGCATATTATATGCTTGATGAAAACATTACTCGGCGTCAGTTGTTTGGCTTTGTGATTTCTATTGCTGGTGTAGTGGCATTATCGCTTGGTGGCGAAGCGACAGAAGACGCGCCAAATCCGCTGTTAGGTAATTTCTTAGAATTCCTTGCCATGTGCTGCGCCGCGGCGTATTCAGTGTTGTTAAAGCGTTTTAGTAGTCGCTATTCGCCAATGTTTTTAACGGCATTTCCGGCGTTTATCGGTTTGTTATTTTTTAGCGTGTTTGTAGTGATTGAGCCGTGGCCAACACAAATTAATTGGCCGAGCATTAGCGCCATATTGTATCTAGGTGCCTGTGTCACGCTAGGCGCGTACTTGTGCTACAACTTGGCGATTACTAAATTGCCTGTGACTATTGCAGGCGCCTTTATTAACTTGATTCCAGTGTTCACACTATTACTGGCATGGCTAATTTTAGACGAGCAATTAACGTCATTTCAATTGCTCGCTTGTGTTGTAGTAGGTGTTGGTTTGGCGATTAGTCAGACGAAGACGCGTCGAGGTTAAAGGATAAAACAATCCCACTGACTAGAGCGCTAATAGGGATGATTAAAAACCAGCGAATGCTGTCAAACGGTAGTTTGGCATGCGTGCTTGAGTCCATTAGCACAAACAATAATCCGGCACCTGAAATAATGCCGATAGCCATTAGAGCAATTGCAAAACTTTTCATCGAGATCACGTTTCTATTCCTTAGAATGCGGTAGTTTAGACTGAATTTGACACTTACACGCTCATCATAATTGCGGCGCAGTGCCGCCGCAAGTAACTTTGCCCACTTTTACATTCCGTTGAAAAAATGTTCACATTACTTCAACACTCAATGCCATCTAATTGTCATAATTTAACGTTAGTCTGGACTATACCAGATTTGACGGAGTGAATTATGAATTATAAATATTATGTTATCGCCTCATTATTTTCGGCCATTGCGTTTGCCGAACCGACCAACACAACAATTGATATCGGACTGATTGCTGATTGCCAATACGCGGATCAAGCTGAAAAAGGGCAGCGTTTGTATCGCAGTTGTCCACAAAAACTTGATAATGCTTTGAATACGTTATCAAAACAGCAGGTTGATTTTGTTGTGCATTTGGGGGATTACATCGATCGCGACTGGCAGAGTTTTAAGCCTCTCGATGACGTTGTCAATAAGCATCCGCTCAAAATACAGCATGTGTTAGGGAATCACGAATTTTGGGTGAGTGATGACGAAAAGCTCAAGGTGCCTCAACACTTGGGACTTTCGACGCGATATTCATCACAAGTTATTGGCGATTGGCGCTTTATTTATCTCGATGGCAATGATGTAAGTTTGTATGCGTGGCCTAAGAATAGTCCTCAATATTTGCGTAGTAGTAAATTATATCAAGCGGTTTTTAAGGATAAAAAAGACTGGAATGGCGGTATTGGTAAGCAGCAACTTAACTGGTTAACGTCTCAATTAAAGGATGCGAAAACAGCGAATCAAAAAGTAGCATTGTTTTGCCATTTCCCTATATACCCAACCAACGCTCACAATCTATGGAACGCAGAGCAAGTGAGATTGCTGTTATCACAATACGACAATGTAAAAGTGTGGTTTAACGGGCATCAACACAATGGTGATTATGCTCAAAAAGACGGCATCCATTACCTGACCCTTCACGCGATGCTAGACACCCAAAATACGTCTTTTGCGAGAGTTTTATTTAAAAAAGATGTTATCGAAATATTTGGTTATGGGCGCCAACCTAGTTACCAGCTTGGTTTTTAGCTTATCGTAATCAGATTGTAACCTCTGCGAATTATAACTTTAACTTTAGTTAAATATTTCTGTCATCTTGAGTCTTTAAAGTTTGGTCTATACCAGATTTGTAGCGAATATAAACTGTGTAAATAAAAGTAAAACTCAAAGTTGCTCAACAGAGATTAGGGCACTGAGTTTTTACCAACATAACTCTCTCTTTCGGAATTTGAAACGATGAAAAACAACATGACGTTTAAATTTAGTGCCATAGCAACTGCCTTAATATTGAGCCAGCAGGCTATCGCTGAGGCAAATGCAAACAACAATAAAAAAGTTGAAACCATTAGTGTTTACGGTTCAGTAGCGCAGAGTCTTAAAGCTCAACAAATGAAACAAGACAAATCTGTGATTGCTGATTTTGTCGGTGTCGACGCTTTGGGAAAATTACCTGAGAATAATATCGCAGAAGCGGCAGGTCGCTTACCGGGCGTGAGTGTTGTGTTGAACTTTGAAACTGGTGAAGGTAAATACGTTACTATTCGCGGGTTAGACGCTTCATTAAACACATACAGTGTTAACGGTGTACGTATGGCAACGTCGGGTGGTGACCGTCGAGTGTCATTGCAATCGTTACCACCAGAAGGTGTAAAGTCTATTTCTGTCACTAAAACGCTGACGCCAAATTTGGATGGTGATGCATTGGGAGGAGCGGTTGATGTTGAGTTGTTTAACGCATTTGATTTCGATGGTTTTCAAACAAGCTTTAGCGCAGACTACAGTGTGCAAGATCGCTCTGATAAATCTGGTACCTTATTCTCTGGCTCGGTATCAAACATCCTCGGTGACGACTGGGGGATCTATTTAGCTGGTTATGTAGGCAATAAGGATATCGTTTCTGAGGAAAGCGAAAACTGGGGACGCTGGGAACCTCAGACTCAAACTGCTACGAATCAATACGCTGACCAGCACACGCTGCATATGCAAGGTGATGAATTAGATCGCTACGAGAAAGAACTTAATCGTTATGGCGTGAATTTTTCCCTAGATCGTCGTTATGGCGATGATAATCGCGTTTATTTACGCGGTAGTTACAACGATTACACTGACGAAGAAGTGCATCGTTCATTAGAGATGCGTAATTACCCGACAGCTCGCGCCAATGGCAATAATAGCTTATACAACGAGCAAGGTCAGTGGGATCCCGTGGCCCATCGCACAGCACGTCGTACTGAGTTTCGTGAAGAAACAGAAAATCAAGCCATCATCACTATTGGTGGTGAGCACAACACCGATATGCTAGCCATTGATTATGCAATTTCTCATGCTAAGTCTGAGACTTCTTTGCCTAAAGCATACGGTATTGCAGGCAGCTACAATACCGCGCAACTCAATGAAGCTGGCGGTATATTATTTGATATTAGCGATCCGCGTTACCCTCAATTTAATCCGCGTAATGGCGAGCAAGGATTAAGAGATCTGCAAGATATGACTAAGTATCGCAATGTAGGTGCTTGGGATAAGTGGGAAGAATCGGAAGACAAGCGTTTAAGCGGTCAAATCGATTTCAGTTATCAGTTTAATTCTGGCAGCTTAACTACTATTGATTTTGGTGCTAAATACTCAACCTCTGAGCGTAATTCAGATGAAGGCCGTGTTAACTTTAGAGCCCTCGATAGCATTAGTTTGGCTGATGACCGTATAAAAGGTCCTTATTTTAACTCTCATCTCGATGGTCGTTACAGCGGTCTACGCACCTTAGGCGGCAGTCAAGATATCAACGCCGTTTATGCTTTGATCAACAACTGTGATACAAACTTTTTCCAAAGCGAAGATTGTAACCGCAGCGGTGAAGGTTCCCGCGATGATAAGTTGAAATTTGAAGAAGATATCTTGGCGGCTTACGTGATGGGGACGTGGAACTTTGGTGCGCAAGATGAGTGGGAAGTGATTTCGGGTATCCGTTATGAATACACTGAGCATTCATCTGATGCCTTGGCCACTGAAAGTCGCAATGGCCAAAACGTGACTCGCGCTGAAGTTGCAGAAGCAGACTACGACAACGTTTTACCAAGTTTTCACGTTAATTACCGTCCTAGCGACGAAATTACCGTACGCGGCGCAATTTGGACCAGCTTTACTCGTCCTGCGTTTAGCATGATCGCCGGTCAAACTCGTTACAACTATGATGGTAATGAAATAGATTCAATTTCGCGTAAAAACATCAATTTAAAGCCACAAGAGTCTACTAATTTAGATATCTCGTTTGAGTACTACATGGAAACGGGCTACCTGTCAGTTGCTGCTTATCACAAAGATATCGATAATTACTTAGTGGTTGGCGCGTCAAATAATCAAACGGGTAACCAAGGTGATGTATTAGTTACTGAGCCAACCAATCTAGATAGCGCAGAAATCACAGGCATTGAACTAGGCTTTAGTCAACAGCTAACAATGTTACCGGCGCCATTCGATGGCTTGGGTTTTAACGCTAATGTAATGTTCCAAGACACCAAAAGCGATAACATTCACGACTGGCGCAACGATGATCCTGAAATTGTAAGTGCTCCGGATCAAACACAGAACTTATCAGTATATTGGGAGCAAAATGGCTGGGAAGCGCGCATCTCTTATCAGCGCACTGGTAAATACCTACAATCGCCGCGCGATTACGGTATCGATAAATATCATCAAGCGCTTGAGTATGTTGATATGAATATCAGCTATATCTGGGAAGAGTACGATGTTCGTGTGAGCTTTGAAGCGAAAAACTTAACTGAAGAAGCTAGCTACTTTACGACATCAGGCTCTGCGCGTCGCAATATGATGGATTATGTTGAAGGCGGTCGCGTATTTAACTTGGGCTTAAGCTGGAATTTTTAAGTTCTAATATCGCCAATAGGGCAGTGCAGTAGCACTGCCCTTTTTTAGTGGAAAGCAAGTATGATAAATCGCAAATTATCCAGTTGGTTAGGATTGCTAGCAACCTTGTCGCTCATCAGTTGTAGTAGCCATTGTGATAATGTAAACGCAGTACAACCTATTGAGCGCAAAGTCTTGCTAATTGGCGTTGATGGCTTAATGTATTCGTATATCGATAGTGTTAATGACGCCAAATTAAATGATGTGCAACCGCCAAACTTTGCTCGCTTAAGCCTTAGCAAAGCGCATGTTGGTGGCATGCTATCGACCCAAACGTATCAGGCATCTTCATCAGGGCCTAGTTGGGCAAGTATTTTGACGGGCACTTGGGTCAATCGTCATAAAATCCCTCGCAACAACAAACAACCGGTTCAAGTTAAGGGAATTTTTAATTATCTGCACGAATTGTTTCCCAAGGCCAAAATGGGAAGTTACGCTGCGTGGACTCCTATTAACGCAGGTCATTTAGTCAAAGACATGGCCTATGTAAGCCACCGCATTGACGGCGCCTCTCATCCAAAAGGAGAAGGCGTTGATGACTTTATTACGCGTAAGGCCGTCGCAGATTTGGCGGATCCGGCATCTGATTTATTGTTCACTTTTGTTCACCTTGACGATATTGACCACGCTGGTCATGCGTGCGGTTGGTGTGGCTTATATGAAAAGAAGGTGGCTAAAACAGATAAGCGATTAGGTCGTTTACTCGATGCTGTGCAAACGCGAGAACAGCGTTTTAATGAAGAGTGGCTGGTGTTGCTAGTGTCAGATCATGGCCATAAGCAACAAGGTGGCCACGGCGGCGATTTATTAGTGGAGCGCACATCGGTAATAGGGACAAATCGTCCACAATTGATGAACAAACTATTTAAGCAACCTGCAAAGGCGCTGGCGTTAACCGATAATGCTCAACAAAATCAATTAGTGGCTTATCCGGCAATAACGGCCATTGTGCCGACGATAATGAGTTATTTAGCCGAGCAACCATCAAAAGCTTATCACTTTGACAGCGCATCCCTGATTGGTCCTCTTGGTGTCCATAAACTTTATGGCAAGCACAAGGTTGTTCGCAAGCAAAGTGCCGCCGTGATCGATTTAGCATGGCAAGTGCCTTTGCAAGCGGGAGTCATTGAGTTGTATCGCAATAATCAATTGGTTACAGAGCTAGCTGCAGGTACAACATCTTACAGTGAAACCCTTACTGAACAAGACTTGGGTGTAGGGCCACAGGTGGTTAACTACACACTAGTTGCCAAGCGTGGTTCTGCTGTTTCAACGCAGCTGAGTTTCAATCTAGGTCAGTTACCTGATAAAGCGGCCATTATTAAAAAGGCATTAATTAGTGAAGGCTTCCGTAATGCGTTAGGAGATTTTACATGGCGTGGTGGATTTGTTGTTCCTTATGCACCAGGCAATAGCGAAGATGACAAAGCCGTTGTACTTAATCGTAAACGCGGCTTTGCTACAACGTCGCTCCCGTCAATCGATGGAAAAATGACGATTGCTGCTTGGATTTATCTCGATGGCTCTGTGATGGGCGATCCCAATATTATCGCCAATAAAGACTGGCGCTCAGGTGGTAATCCCGGCTTTACGTTATATCTCAAAGATCAGCAAATAGGTTTTAATATCGGTGGCAACCAAGCGCGTAATGATATTAAACCTATCGCAGTGCCTAAGAAACAATGGTTTTTTACCGCTATCACTATTGATGCAGAGCATCAGTCTGCTCAGCTAACGGTATTCGATGTTGACTCAGGACTTCATCAGCGAAGTATTGAGTTACAGGGTAAACCGCAGCTAGATTCTGGATTGCCACTTACCTTAGGCGAAGGTGGTTTAGGGCGATATAACCTTGACCATAAACTCAATGCTCGTCTCTCACAGTTTTATGTGTTTTCAGAGGTGTTAAGCACAGCTGAGTTGTTATCACTCGCGTCGAAGTAACGCGCTTTTTTCGCTGCCAATATGACAATTTCGTGACAATTGATGTGACGTATTGAGTTTGTTGACAGATAAATTTTATAATTGGACTAGACCAGATGGGACGGAGTTCACATGAATCATTATTTACTATTAACCCCTGGCCCTTTAACGACATCAGAGACTGTGCGTCAAGCTATGCTCAAAGATTGGTGTACTTGGGATGACGATTACAACGTTGGCGTAGTACAAAAAATTAGAGCGGAATTAGTGTCGTTGGCGACAACATCACCGCATTACAGTAGCGTATTAATGCAAGGCAGTGGTACAGCTTCTGTCGAGTCTGTATTGGGCAGTGCAATATTGCCAAGCGATAAGATATTAATTATTAATAACGGTGCTTACGGTAAGCGTATGGCTGAGATTTGTCAGGTGCTAAAGCTCAATCACCATGTGCTTAATTTTAAAGAAACACAAGCGCCAGATCTTGAGCTTATTGAGCAAACAATTACTCAAGATAAAGAAATTACTCATTTGGCGATGGTGCACTGTGAAACCACAACCGGTATGTTAAATCCACTGGTTGATGTCGCTCAAATGTGTCAGCGCCTAGATATCCGTTTTATTCTCGATGCTATGTCGAGCTTTGGCGGTATAGAAATGGACATTGGTGATCTTGGCATCGATTTTATGATTAGTTCTGCTAACAAGTGCATTCAAGGCGTACCGGGGTTCGGTTTTGTTATTGGTCGAAAACAGTCACTAGAACGTTGTCGTGGCAATGCTAGTTCATTGAGTTTAGATCTTTACGACCAATGGCATACAATGGAAACGGCAAATGGAAAATGGCGTTTTACTTCGCCAACTCATGTAGTGCGCGCATTTGCTCAAGCGTTAACTGAGCTTAAACAGGAAGGCGGCGTTGCTGCGCGTCAAGAGCGTTATCGTGAAAATCAATCGCGCTTGGTTAAAGGCATGCTCAAGTTAGGTTTTGAGCCTTTGTTATCATCAACCATGCATTCGCCAATTATTACTTCGTTCTACTCGCCTGCGGCAAGTGATTATGACTTCAAGCGTTTTTACGAGGGACTAAAGCAGCTAGGATTTGTGATTTATCCAGGCAAAGTGTCAGACGCCGATTGTTTTAGAATCGGTAATATCGGAGAGGTATACCCAGCTGATATCGACAGATTGTTAGCGGCCATTGAAGAAACTATCTACTGGGAAAAATTACCAGTTACTGCTTAAAAACGATTACTTTGCACGCTAATTTCGATAGCGCCGTGGACCCAATATTCGATATTGTGGTCGACCAATGTGTCGTCTTTAGCGTAGCGAGATCTAATAATTTTCAAACACGGCGAACCAGAGCTTAAATTAAGCAGGTTCGCTTTGTCTTCTGGGGTTGCAGTTACAATCAACGTACTGCGCTCATAGGCAATTTCTACGCCGTAATCCCGTTCAAAAATCGATGTTACTGAACCGTCTAATGCTTTGCTTTGTAAGTCGTCAAACTTTGAACTTAAACAATAAATTTCTTCTACCATTACTGGCCGTTCGTCAAGGGAGCGCATACGTGTAATGCAATATGCAGGCTCTGATTCAGTCAATGAAAAACAGCTCATCAATTCAGAGTTACAAGGCGACGTTGTAAGGCTAATTAATGCTGTTTTAGCACTGAAATTTTGCTCTTGAGCGAATTGATAAAAATTAACTTTTTGCACTGGATCCCATTTAAAACGAGGCGGGCAAATAAACCATCCTTTGCGATTCTGCCTATAGATAACGCCTTCGGCTTCGAGTTTTGATAAGGCTTCTCGAATGGTAATTCGCGTGGAATTGTATTTATCTTGTAAGGTGCGTTCAGAGGGAAGCTTTTTGAGCGCTGGTTGATCAGCGAGCATTTGCTGCAGATCGCAGCGAATTTGTTGATAAAGCAACATTGAGCTTTGGGTCCCCTAACAAAGTTAATTAGGTTTATGATAACGTGTTATTTTGCAAATGCTAGTGATAACGTCGTGAATGCTTACCGTAGTAATTATACTGATTTTTATTGCAATTTTATGACGAGAATAAACGCCGTTCTTTATGTTATTGTGTACAAAGACGGCGTTGAATGGGGAGAGGGCTGTTAAGGTCTCATTTGACGGGCACGAAGGCTTGAAATTTGCTGCACAACTGCAATAGCATCATCTAATGAATCAACCACATAGTGTGCGCCGGCATCGTAGAGCTCGCTGTAGGCTTTGCGTTTTAATTCTGCTTGTTGCTCGCTTGATAGCGCCAACCATTCATTTTCAGTAAGACCGACCGCATTACCAGTTAAGGCGATTCCCACTGTCCACATGCCTGCGCTAATTCCTTCGGTAATACCAGGTGCTGAGTCGTCAAATTTAATACAGTTTGCAACATCTTTGATACCAAGTTTTTGTACGTTTTCAAGTGCCATCCACGGGCCTGGACGAGAGCCAATAGTGTCATCACTGGCCACCCAACAATCAGGCTCATAGCCTTGCTCTTTAGCGGCAGGAACTAAGATCTCCATGACTTCACGTGGATAGCCTGAACAGCTGCCTATCTTGATGTTTTGTGCTTTTAGCCACTCAATTGTTGCCAAAGCGCCATCAATCGGCGTCGCGTGATCTGCTACTTTCGCTTTTTGTAGTGGCATAAAGGTATTGTAGATAGCATCGACAATATCATCAGACATTGATGCGCCGAATTGTTGTTGCCAGCGACTATCGACTGAAGGCAATTGACCAAGCGTTTTTATGTGATCCCATTTTCCCATTCCCATTGGTACACGTGCTTCTGCTAATGTGACGTCAAAATCATAGGCGCGTTTAAAAGCTTCAACAAAAATAGTTGTTGGCGCCACTGAGCCATAGTCGACAACAGTGCCTGCCCAATCGAGTATCACAGCTTCGATGTTATTCATTGATAATTCCTTAATTTATTGATTTGTTTGCGGAACAACAGCCGCGCTGGCGACGTTGCTAGATTGATGAACTTGCAGCTTTTTTCTGAAGTAAATCATTGAACTTATGACCAATGCTCCACCGACGGTGGCAACAATAAAACAGAGGTTGATAAAGAATGTGAGCCAGCTGATATCTGGCGATGCAAAGGTGCGATAAAGTAAAATGCTAACGCTCCCTAAATAGCCAGCGGAATCGGCGAGATAAATCAAAAATCCGGCATTAGCAATTGAGCCTACGGCTGAAATCATGCGATCGAATAAAAAGCAATTGTAGGGGATATAGGCAATATATAGACCCGCACCGAGCAATACCATCCACGTTTTACCGTCGATGATTTGTTGGCTAAAGCCCAATGTTGAGCCACCCAGTAAGCAACAACCGAGTAAAATAAATAAGTGGTTTGTTAAAAATGCTTTGGTGTTGTCTCGAATTAAAACCATTAACGCCAAGGCGATTAATACTAACCCTGCAATACGAATACCTGCATAGGCAAATATTGTTGGTTCTTGCCCGTAGCCTAACGCCGCCCATATTTCAGCGGCGAAGTTGTCTCGAAAATCACGTAGGCCTGTAAATAATAAGAAGCTACTAATGAGTAGAATTAATCCCGGCGCATAGGCGAGAAAAAAGCGTTTGCGTTGTGCACCATCCATAGGTGAACGCGCTTGACGAGCCGCATTGTCGCTAGCACTTGGCGGCGGTAATTGTGATAGGAGAAATACCGATAAAAATAGCGGAATGGCAAATAGGGCACCCGTTGCGGCTGGCATCCAATATTCCGCAATATCCAACTCTAAAATGAGCCATTTACCTGTGGTTCTGACTAAGCCGGAAGCTACGATAAAAGTAATACTTAAAAACGCACCAAGTATCTCTGTGGTTTTTCTGCCTTCCAGAAAGCTAAAAACGATGCCCCATATCATGCCTAAGGGAATGCCATTGAGAAACATTGCAAGAGGCTTTATGTTCTCTGGCACTACAGCAAATAGAACAAGCGCCAGTTGTGCCACCATAATGAGTGATAGCAGTGATACAGCACGGCGTTTTGCTGTCATTTCAGAAACGATTTTGATACCGATGAGTTTGGATAATAGATAGCCCAATACTTGAGATAATACGAGTGCAACTTTGAAATCTAAGATCCCTAGGAATAGTGTTGCCTGTTCATAGGTGCCTGCGGCAAAGGGCTTGCGATAGGCATACATACAAAAGTAGGTCATAAATGCGGCACAAGACGCATACATCACAAACACTATTGTTGGAGATTGCTTGAGGTAGTTGGTAATACGCAACACAATAAAACCTTAAATCATCTATTGGACTAGACCAGTTTAAGGTGGCTTTATGACAAAACTGTTGCAGAAATTTGAAAAAGTCACGACTTCGAAAATTGATAGACTAAGAGTGTAGTGTTGGATAAAGTCGTTTTTATGACAGACGTGATTGCGAATTGATATAGGCGTTATTGCAATGTACACCTAATTGCATGAAATTTTTAAGTATTGATAGCTGTTAATCAGGTTTGAACTGGTATGAGATAAGAAAGAATTAGTAGTCTTGGACTGTTATTGATTTATCACGGAGTAACTTAAGAAATAAGATGGCTCCCCAAGCTGGACTCGAACCAGCGTGAGATAATGAGTGGATTAACAGTCATGGACTGTTATTGATATATCACGGAGTAATTTAAGAAGTAAGATGGCTTCCCAAGTTGGACTCGAACCAGTGTGAGATAAACAGGGGACTAGCAGTCTTGGACTGTTATTGATTTATCACGGATTAACTTAAGAAATAAGATGGCTCCCCAAGCTGGACTCGAACCAGCGTGAGATAAAGAGTGGATTAACAGTCATGGACTGTTATTGATATATCACGGAGTAATTTAAGAAGTAAGATGGCTTCCCAAGCTGGACTCGAACCAGTGTGAGATAAACAGGGGACTAGCAGTCTTGGACTGTTATTGATTTATCACGGATTAACTTAAGAAATAAGATGGCTCCCCAAGCTGGACTCGAACCAGCGACATACGGATTAACAGTCCGCCGTTCTACCAACTGAACTATTGGGGAATCTTGAATTGTCTGATGTTCAAATAGCTTATCTTTAAAAGAATGGCTTCCCAAGCTGGACTCGAACTAGTGTGAGATAAAGAGTGGATTAACAATACTGTTAAATATGCCTATCTCAATCAACAAAGTTTGAGTCAGTAATGGCTCCCCAAGCTGGACTCGAACCAGCGACATACGGATTAACAGTCCGCCGTTCTACCAACTGAACTATTGGGGAATTACTATTTGTTGTGAAACCAATTCTTACTAAAAACTCAAAGTTAAGTTTGAATAAGAAATGGCTCCCCAAGCTGGACTCGAACCAGCGACATACGGATTAACAGTCCGCCGTTCTACCAACTGAACTATTGGGGAATCACAAAATCACCGGTGCAATCGTAGTTTTGGTAGAAAACATTTAACCACTACTTTCAATAAGTTAAAAATAATGGCTCCCCAAGCTGGACTCGAACCAGCGACATACGGATTAACAGTCCGCCGTTCTACCAACTGAACTATTGGGGAATCGATTGTCGGTGAAGACGGAGCGCATATTAAAGATTGGTAGCACAGCTGTCAACACTCGATCTTTAAAAAATGTCTGTTTGTGCAACAGTTAAACAAATAGAACTAGTTTTCGCCATTTCGTTTGTTTGATAATCATTTTATAGATGTTCGGGGACCGTTTTCACTGTTTGTTAAACGACGAAGTTGTGCGATTGGCGATAATCTCAGGTGAAACGTCAAAAAATGAACAGGCGATCATAATGAAAGTACGAAAAGATCCTGAGAAAAGATCGAAAAATGATGATCGATATTTTCTAATTTATTGAATTAATTTTTTTTGAGAATTATTTTCATCGTCAGTGAATAAATCACAAACCCAATGAATAAAAGGGGTAGAGATGGTTATCCACCAAATCTGTGGATAAGTGTGTTTATTAAACTTTTAGAAGTCGATCAAAGCCCATGGTAGCGGGACTTGTATACATTTTTGATGTTTTTTGTTCAAAACTATAAATCATTTTATTTTCATGCACTTAGTTCAAGTCAATAGCCTGTGGATAGGTAAATTATGATTTGAGTTAGTCCTTCTTTAACCTCTTGACATTTAGTCTGACTTTTTATTGTCACATCGTTGGATAAGTTTTGCTCAGCCAATAATTTGGCATTCAACAACTCATGCTGTATTAATTATCGAATAATGCCGCATTTTATAAGGGCTCTCTAATTGTCAACGATTAAATAGCAAGTTTTTCGATCGCTTTTTGCTTGTTTTTCGATCACTGGCATTACTTAACATCTTGTAACGCAAATATGTGCACTCATGAGTGTATTTGAGTTCATTGTATTAAAGCAATCTGATAGGATTAGCTTCCTATTTTTTCACTGCGGCTTTTTGATGAATCCATCTACCTTATTAAACGCTCCGGTCAATTCAACGATCAAAAACATGACGATCCCTATGCTTTACGGCATGGTGCTAATGATGTCATTTTATATCGTCGATACGCTTTACGTCAGTATGTTGGGCACAGAGCCGTTGGCGGCGTTTAGTTTTACCTTTCCAGTAACATTTACCTTAGTTAGCTTAGCTATCGGTATGGGGATTGGTGTTTCTGCGGTAGTTGCGAAAACCCTTGGTGAGAACAATAAAGATCGCGCACGTCAGCACGCATCCGTATCTATGGGCGTTTCGGCTATTTTGATCTTTAGCTTGGCAATGATTGGCTGGTGGCAACACGATTTCATCTTTACCTTAATGGGCGCGAAGCCTGAAAATCTCGGCCTTATTCGCGATTACATGGCACCGTGGCTTGTTTGTAGTTTAATACTGATTATGCCGATGATCGGCAACTCGGTAATGCGCGCCTCGGGCGATACCAAAACGCCTGCCAAAGTGATGGGCATTGGTGCGGTGATTAATGCTGCATTAGATCCACTGTTTATTTTTGGTTGGGGGCCTGTTCCGGCAATGGGGCTGCAAGGTGCTGTTATTGCCAGCATCATCGCTAGCATTGTCAGTTGTATCATTGTGTTTTATCGTGTAACTCATACTTTTGACATGCTGGGTTGGGGTTACAGCTTTGCACAAATTAAAGAATCGGCGACAAAGGTACTGGCGATTGGCTTACCAGCCGCTGCGTCAAACATGATGACGCCAATTTCATCAAGTATTTTAACTGCCATTGTAGCGACCTATGGTAGTGAAGCCGTGGCGGCGTTTGGTGTTGGCTCGCGTATTGAGTCTTTTGCAATGATTGTGGTGCTGGCAATGTCGATGTCTCTACCGCCATTTATTAGCCAAAACTATGGTGCGGGCCATTATAAACGCGTTAAGCAAGCTTATTACTCAAGTATCAAATTTGTCATGCTGTGGCAGGCGGCTATTTATTTAGTGCTATTAGTATTCTCAGGCATGATTGCCGAAGCCTTTGCCGATGATAAATCTGTAGTGGAGATTATCATTTTATACTTAATGATCATTCCAATCTCTCACGGCTTTGGTGGTATCACTATCTTAACCAACTCATCCCTTAATGCGCTGCACAAACCAATGGCGTCGGTGGGGCTCAACATTATTCGTCTATTCGTATTAATGCTGCCATTAGCTTATTTAGGCGGTTACATCGATGACATTCGTGGTTTGATTATTGGTGTTGGTTTATCGGGTGTGTTAACTGGTATTATTGCCTTGCTATTAATGCGTAAAAACCTCAAGGAATTGTTGGGTGATTGTGACGAACGTAATGACTGTCACGATACCGATCAAGAAACTTCAAAAGAATAAACGGCGGAATAACACCAATGACGTTTTCATTAGTCAGTGATTACCAACCGGCAGGTGACCAACCAAAAGCCATTGAACAATTATGTGAAGGTATTGAAGCTGGGCTCGCACACCAAACATTACTGGGTGTAACTGGTTCGGGTAAAACTTACACCATGGCCAATGTAATTGCCAAGATGGGGCGACCGACTTTAATTCTTGCGCCAAACAAAACTCTAGCGGCGCAGCTTTATGCCGAGATGAAAGAATTCTTTCCGCATAACGCCGTTGAATATTTCGTATCTTACTATGACTACTATCAGCCAGAAGCGTATGTGCCTTCGACAGATACCTTTATTGAGAAAGATGCTGCTGTTAATGCTCATATCGAGCAAATGCGACTATCAGCCACTAAAGCACTAATTGAGCGTAAAGACGTTGTGTTGATTGCGTCTGTATCGGCGATTTACGGTCTTGGTGATCCTGATTCCTACATGAAAATGCTACTGCATTTCCGTCAAGGGGACATCATGGAGCAGCGCGCCATTTTACGCCGTTTGGCCGAGCTGCAATATAAGCGCAACGATATGGAGTTTGCCCGCGGTACCTTCCGTGTGCGCGGTGAAGTACTTGATATTTTCCCAGCTGACTCTGAAAAGTTCGCGGTGCGTGTTGAGATGTTCGACGATGAAGTTGAGCGAATTACCTTATTCGATCCGCTAACTGGTGCAATGGAGCGTCAGGTTACTCGCTTTACTATCTACCCGAAAACTCACTATGTGACTCCTCGTGAAACTATTTTAGGCGCGGTTGATAAAATCAAAGAAGAGCTGCGAGAGCGCAAGGTACAGCTGCAATCTCTCGGCAAGCTTATCGAAGAGCAGCGTATTAGTGAGCGCGTCGGCTACGACGTTGAAATGATGTTAGAGCTGGGCTACTGCTCAGGGGTTGAAAACTACTCGCGTTATCTCTCTGGCCGTCAGCCTGGCGAAGCGCCACCGACGCTGATTGACTATCTGCCAAGCGATGGTTTGATCATTCTCGACGAGTCGCATGTAACCGTGCCGCAGATAGGCGCGATGTATAAAGGTGACCGTTCACGTAAAGAAAACCTTGTTCAATATGGCTTCCGTTTGCCATCGGCGCTTGATAATCGTCCGCTTAAATTTGAAGAGTTTGAGGCAATTTGTCCGCAAGCGATCTACGTATCGGCAACACCAGCGGATTACGAATTAGAAAAATCTGGTAATGAAATTGCCCGCCAAGTCGTGAGACCAACTGGTTTACTTGATCCTGTGATTGAAGTGCGCCCAGTAGCGACACAGGTTGATGATCTCTACAGTGAGATTGTTGCACGCACTGCCAAAGGCGAACGTATCTTGGCGACCACGCTAACTAAACGAATGGCGGAAGATTTATCGGAATATCTGGATGAGCACGGCGTAAAAGCCCGCTATCTTCACTCAGATATTGATACTGTTGAGCGCATCGAGATTATTCGCGATTTGCGTATTGGTAAGTTTGACGTATTAATCGGAATTAACTTGTTACGCGAGGGTTTGGATATCCCTGAGGTGTCGTTGGTGGCTATTCTCGATGCCGATAAAGAAGGCTTCTTACGCTCTGAGCGTTCACTGATTCAAACGATTGGCCGCGCTGCGCGTAACCTCAATGGTAAAGCTATTTTATATGGCGATACCATTACTAAATCGATGAAAAAGGCGATGGATGCGACTATTGAACGTCGCGCCATTCAAGAGGCTTTTAATGAAGAGCACGGCATAGTGCCGAAAGGCCTCAATAAGAAAATCGCCGATTATCTGGATGTGGGTGATGAAGAAAGCTTGGATCAAGTGGCGGAAGAAAAAGCGACTTACCAAGCGATGTCCAACAAAGACATCGAAAAACAAATCGCCGATATCGAGCATCAAATGTATGAACACGCACGTAATCTTGAGTTTGAAGAAGCCGCTAAATTGCGTGATGAAATTGAAAAACTCAACGAAATTGTGTTGGCGCGTTAGCGTCTAATTCGAAGGTAACAAAGAAGTAATACAAATTGTAGAACGGCCGTTGCACCGCCATAAAGGTGGGCATCGGTTGCTATTTTTATGTTAATCATCTGGCTTAGCTGTTCACTGGCACCAAATATTTGTTCGTAGCCTATCTTTCCAATTAATCCTAGCAATAAAAAAAGATATGTGTTTCTGTCAAAATCAATTTTACTCAACCACTTTTGGGGGATTTTAAATTGTGCACTATTTTTTGCAGTAGCCAATGGAAAGTACTTATCATGAAGCAGTTTCAACTTATATGATTTTAAAATTCCTAATAATGCGCCGTAAATAAAAAAGCCGTGTAAATAACCAGAAAGACCAACATAAAATTTGGTACTGGGGCTAAAAAAATATACAAATAACCCTACTAAGCTAAAGCTAACACATGTAAACAATAAAAAGTGCTTTTTGGAATATAGGTGCCCAGTAAGGACTGTTGCGAGAAATAACCCTCCTAGATTCATCAATAAGTGCCAAATATTAGAATGCATCAAATTGCCACTAAAGAGTCTCCATAACTCTCCATTTTCGATGGCAATACGGCTAAACTCAAACAATGGTAATGAAACAGGCTGTAGTATATATAAACAGCTGCTAATTAAAATTAGCGCAAGTGGCATTAGTAGATATTTAGATGGTACGTAAAAGTACTTCATTGGAAAAATAATAACAAATCACAAGGTTGTGGGCAGTGTTACACAAATCGGTAGCAATGTAACCATGTGCCCGATGCGATTGGTGATACAATAACGGCGTTTTTAACACTAGAAAAATCATCATGAGTAAAAGAGCCCGCTGCCCACAATGTAACAGAGCCTTAGCCGCTTGTTTTTGTCACACCATTAGCCTGATTGACAATGAGCTACCTGTGATAATTTTACAACACACCAGCGAAGTGAAGCACGCGAAAGGCACCGCGAAAATCGTCGAGTTATCCCTAAATAATATCGATGTTTTTGTCGGAGAAGACTTTACGGATAACGACGAATTACTCACTAAACTAGCAGCTAAAAAGAGCTTGTTGTTATACCCTCAAGAAGACGCCATTTTACCGCAACAACTCGCGCAACAAATCTTTGAAAATCATGCATTAAAGCTAAGTGATTACCAACTAGTGGTGATCGACGGCAGCTGGAAAAAGGCATTCAAAACCCTCCAACTTAATCCATTTCTATCTGACTTACCAGCTATTGGTATCGACGCGGTTAACGAAAGCGATTACCGTATCCGCAAATCTTCCCGCGCTGATAGTTTATCGACCCTAGAAGCGATTCACGCGGTGTTAACCGTCGTCGAAGGCGACAAGTTTGAAGGCTTACTAACAAGCTTCAAAGCAATGGTGGATTTTCAAATTCAGTCAATGCCCAAGGACGTTCAAGAGCGGTATTAGATTTAAGTGAAATAATGATCGGAACCGTCACAGCTTAACGCTGTTTATCTGTACAGTTATAATAAGTTCTATGAAAAATATTAAATGTTGTGTGGAAAGCGTGCATGATGTTGCACGCTTTCTACACTATAGAATTTATAAACAATTGATTACTAAATGATAAATATTATAGCTGTGCGTCATACATTGCATAGGTGTGCAATGTATGACGCAATGCACGCTTTCCCCAAAGCATTCCAATGAATGTCCATGTGTTTGCATTTCCTAACTCATTGACAAATATTGTATTTATTACTAATGTTTGTGTCTGTTTTAAAATTAATTGTCCGGTATTATTAAGCGTGCTGGATAATATACTGCTATATTCTCAGGGAAATTTGGTGAAAGACGAAGAGTTAATTAAAAACTTAATCCCTTTGTGGCATGGAGTTATGGCGTGGGTAAAAGAAGTATTGGTTCATTCTTATAAACTGGATGATGCAAAAGATATTTTGGGTCAAAAATATCGAGGAAGAAATCAAATTCCAGGGACAAACTGGTTTTATCGTACACATGGTGTAGGTATAGATGTTTTTAAAACCCCTGAGGTCGGTGGAATCGACTTTGATTTCGGTGAAGATGAGCCGGATGAATGGCGCTTGAAGATTTTCTTCGAAAAACAATTCAATGATGGCCAATTGCCTTACGCTGATTATCAACATCTAGCAGATGACGAAGACCGTTTAGATAAAGCAATCAAAATGGCTTTGAGTGATTGAGAATATAACAAGCCAATGAATTCGTTCCCTTCGGTCACTGGGACAAAAACTCGTTGGCTTTCCTTCGTGCCTCAGTCATTATAGCCAACAAGTTTTAGCCCATTATTGGAGCGTTAGGTGTTACGTATGGATACGTCTGTAAGTTTTAAATCCGAGCTATTCAAACCGTTTTTACCAGATGAATTGCAGGTGAATCCTGAAGTTTATGGTGCTGAGTTAGCGTTTTGGATTAGTAAAAAGTTATCGTCTAAGGGGATTGTAACTTCATACCCTGAAAGTGAAGATTGGGGTTGGTATATCGAACATTTTTTAGGTGACAATGAATATAGGTTATGTTGTGGCAACGTTGAAGGTTCGCAGACTGAGTGGCAGTGCTTTCTTGAACCATACGCTAGAGGTTTTTTCGGAAGAAACAAAGCTCCTTTAGAATTAACAAAGCCTTTATTGGATGCCGTTCGTGATATCTTAGAAGAAACCGACGGAATAAATGAAATTCAGTGGTCTAGAGTAGGTAACACCTAACAAGCCTAGCCAACGGGACAATTTAAGCTGGCTCCCGTCGCTTCGCTCCTAATTTTAACCAGCTTAAACGTTGCCCCTGCTTGGGGCGTTATGCAGATAAGGAAATTCAGTGCAATATTGGATAGGAGTGTCTGAATCATACTTAGACGAAGGAACTATTTGGACAGAGTTTGCTGATGAGGGACATGCGCTCAGGCAGGTTGAACAATATGATGGTAAGTGGTTTTCATCTAGAAATGATTCAGTTGAAGAGTGTTGGTTATATGATGGAAACATTAAAGATCTAGGCTTGTCAGATTCGCGAGAAATATCAAGAGAAGAGTTTGAGAGCGTTTGGCAAAAGTCTGCATAACAAGTCATTCAAAAGGACAAAAAAACAATAGATACCCAAAAGTTTCTCAATTCGTCATCAGCACAAATAAAGTATCAACCTAGGACTTTTTAGACTATAAATCTATGGTGTCAAAACTTTCAATATACAAGGATGTATCTATGCGACTAACTCTCTTAACCTTAATTTTCGGCGTGATTCTGCTTGCTGGCTGTGATTTTTCAACGCGCTATGCTCATCATACAAATACTACCATTGAAGACGGCGTTAAAATGACCGTTATCACGGCTATTAAAAACGAATCGACTGTTATCGACTGTAAAGAAAGTGATTCTGGAGTTTGTTATTTTAAAGTCGCTTCTCGACGTTGTTTTCTAGATGCTGGTAGGGAAACCTGTATTACTATTGATTTAGAAGACTTCAAGCTAGCTCAGGGAGAGACTAAGACGTTTGTTGGTAAAGACAATAACGAAGATTTCGTCCACTGCGCTTCTGCGACTGAGTTTGAAGTTGGGTATGTGTGTGAGCCTAGCTCATAGCACTTCTGAATCAATGCGTATCTCAATAAATATGAATATGAATATTTGTACTTTGCCTTTGAGAGATGATAAAAGGATTAGCAGGTACAGCAAGTGTCACTCAAGTTTTACTCGTGTTGTAAATCAGAATAGAAAAAGGAAGTGCCTTGAACGCACAACAAATCGCTCGCTATGTTATTGCCTTCTCGTGGATTTACCACGGTTTGTTTCCCAAATTAATACATATTGCACCTTTAGAAAGACTGATGACTGCAAGTTTGGGTCTATCAACTGAGATGTCGGACTGGGTGACTCGTTTTGCTGGGGTAAGTGAGATACTTTTCGGAATAGTCTTCTTCGTCTTTTATACCAATAAGATCCTCAATGTTCTTAACATTATCGGCATGTTAGCGTTACTTCTTTTTGTGGCGACTTTACAGCCGCAATTGTTAATTGAGGCTTTTAACCCAGTCACCACAAATCTGCCATTAATTGCTTTTAGTGTGATTTTATTGCGCAATAAGGCTAACCAGAAAACGGCTGCTCACTAATGATAATCCTCACTCTATTCGGAATAGGCATGTGTCTCTTCGGCTGTTTGATGATTGCAAAACCACTCGCATTCGCAAAAGGCATTACTGCCTTTAGTGAAAAACCGTGGTTTCACGCCTTTGAAATTGTCAGTCGTTTAACTGTAGGTGTTTTATTGATTCTATTTGCAGAACAAACGTCCTATCCGTTAACAGTAAAAGTAATCGGCGCAGTGCTTTGTTTTGTCAGCGTATTTTTACTGGTCATTGGCAGCAATAATCACAAGAAGTTTGCAGCACTAACCACGAAGATTGGCCCGTATTTTAGGCCGTTAGGCTTTGTTGCTGTGTTTGGTGGCGTGGTATTGATTTATTTAGGATTTAGTTAGATGGAGTTTTAGATGCAAGAGTCCAGAGAGTTTAACGATTATTTAACGCCGCGCCTAAAGCCGAGTGGTATAGATGTTTTGTGTGGCTTAAAGCACTTCGCGATTATCACCTACGGGGTGCCTGCTGAGCGCTTTAATGGCATGTTTCCTGACCGATTTGAATTGGATACGATAGAAGCAAATGGACAGTCCCTCGGGCTTATTTCAGTAGTTCCTTTTATTGATGTCGATTTCACTTCAGCGGTGTTTCCGTTTCCCAAATTCACGATGGGGCAGACAAACTATCGCGTGTATATCATTGATAAGCAGACTGGAGAGCGGTGTGTGTGGTTTATTGGCACGACACTCGATTCTTGGACGCTGGCTGTGCCACGCTATTTGTGGAATCTGCCATGGCATGCAGGCAAAGTGCATTTTGATTGTTCATTGAATAACAGCACTGGCTTGTATGACAGATATTGCATGCAAACACAGTCTGAATGGGCTGCCGCAGAGGTGGAATTAAAACAGTCTATCGACGACCAATTTGAATATTCAGGATTTCCTAACAAGGAATCGATGTTGGTTTATCTAACGCATCCATTGACGGGTTTTTATTATCGTCGAGACGGTAAATTAGGAACCTATAGTGTGTGGCATAAAGAGTTGGCAGTTAACCCTGCGCGTTTAGTATCAGCTCAGTTTAAGCTATTAACTGACTTAAATATTGTTACAAAAGAGGAGCAACAAAAACCATACTGCGTGTTGATAGAGCCGCTCAATGAATTTACGATTTATCTTCCACCAAGAGTAATCGACTAAAAGAATTATTGTGCTCAGATGGTGATTGGTTATGAGATTCATTTGGATAGATTGAATTATTTATGGAAACTATAGTGCAAAATAAAGTGGCCGATATTTTTGAATACGAGTCTGTTGCTAAGGTCTTAGTACTGTGTATTCTTACTGTTGGCATTTATTTGATTGTAAAGCTATATCAGTATTCTCAACGTATTAATCGATATACCGAATATAAAATTCCGAGCTGGTTTATTGCCACAGCGATATTTCTCTTTGGAGTTTCGTTCGCTAGTTTGATTCATGTTTTTATGAATCTGAATAGCCCCGAAGCTATTGAGTTGACTATTGTTATCCATGCAATTTCAACGCTATTTGATGTCACTTGGATAATTATGGTGCGCAACCGGATTAATCGAATTACGGCAACAAAACGCGGTGAGAGGATGTGGTTGAATCCGTTTATAACGTCAATTCTTCACGTTATTTATATGCAGTATGTTATTAACCAAGGGCGACAACAAAGTAGTTAGTCGCCCTTAACTACTCTAAATTGTAGCCTTTCTAGCATCTAAATACTTAGCAGGCTCTGCGATATCTAATAGATGTCGCTTCACTAAATCTAAGCCGCAAGTGGCGACGTATTGTTGGAAGTAGAGCCGGCCAAGTGGCAGATATAATGCGGCGGTGTTGATGTTGTCTTTATCGCCCCATGCAATCCACACTAAGCCCACTGGTTTTTCGTCGCTGCCGCCACCGGGGCCTGCGATGCCTGACACTGCTGCACCAACATCGGCGCCGCTTACTTCGAGTGCGCCTTTTAGCATGGCGATAACTACCTGCTCACTAACTGCGCCGTGGTCGATTAAGGTTTGCTCCGGCACATTGACTAACTTGGTCTTCATGGCGTTAGAGTATGTGACAAAGCCCGCTTCAAATGCAGCCGAAGAGCCTGCTTCTTTGGTGATTAATGAAGCCATTAAGCCACCAGTACAAGACTCGGCAAAGGTGACGGTTTTATCTTGTTCTTCTAACACGTTAATGAGCGAGCGCGCCATCGAAATGCGGCCCTCACCAATCACGTGAGCACCGAGAATATCCATTAGCTTTTGTTGCCAAATTAGCTTGTCGTCATGGCCTTGTTGATGGTGACTAGTGAGCTTGATTTCTAGCATTGGCATGGCGGCGCGATAGCCTAGTTCGATGTGCTTTGGCCAATCTGGGAGTTGTGCATTAACCATGTCTTGAATGGTTGATTCGCCGAGGCCGAATACTTGAAAGCGGCTAACGTCTGTCGTGTCGTTAATCGAAAAACACTGCTGAATGTGCGGCAGAATTTCACTGCCAAGCATTTTCTTTAATTCACGCGGCACACCCGGCGTGGTGTAGATCTGACAGCTGCCGACGCGCATGGTAAAGCCAACGGCGCTGCCTGCTTCATTGGGAATAATGTCACAGCCCGTTGGCAGCATCGCTTGTTTTTTATTGGAATCACTTAGCGTGTAGTTGCGGCGTTGGCACCAATCAACCAGATGCGCCATGGCATCAGGATGTTCGCTAATATCAACACCTGCGGCCATTGCAAGCGCTTGCGCTGTCATATCGTCCACTGTCGGCCCTAAACCGCCGTTGATGATGAGTATGTCACAGCGCTTGGCGTGACAAGCAATTTCTTCTGCTAGCATTGAAAGGTCATCTTTGACGGTAACGCGGCGGGTCACTTCGAGGCCTAAACTGCCAAGTTCTTGAGCGATAAATGCTGAGTTGCTATCAATTACATCACCTGACATCAGTTCGTTGCCAGTGAGTAGTAGTTCTACGTTGAGCTTGCTTGTTTGCATCTTCCATTTCCAGCGGGTGTATAACGGCTTGAGTGTAACAAACAAGGTGATCTTATCGATAGATAAATTGTTAAATAATTGGAAGTTTTAAGTAGTTGTCGTACCATTAGCCATCTGCAAATTTTTGGACAATCCCCATGGCGCAAAAAGCCACCATTTACAAAGCCGATGTTAACTTGGCGAACATGGATCAAGATATCTATCTCGATCAAAATCTAACCATCGCACAGCATCCGTCAGAGACACTGCAACGCATGATGCTACGCATTGTAGCGTGGGCATTAAATGCCAATGAACAACTGACATTTACCAAAGGGTTGTGTGAAGAAGACGAGCCTGAGTTATGGCAAAAGAATTACAGCGACGAAATCGAGCTGTGGATTGATTTGGGCACGCCAGATGAAAAGCGCTTAAAGAAAGCAAGTGTCCGTTCAAAACAGGCGATTCTGTTTACTTATAGCAGTAATAGCGCTAATGAGTGGTGGAAGCAGCATCAAAATATCGCTCGTAAATACAGTAATTTAGCTGTGTATTTTGTGAGTGATGACACCATGGAACAATTGGCGGCAATTGCGCAGCGCACTATGCAGCTACAATTTTCCATCAGTGATGGCGATGTGTGGCTCAGTTGTGGTGACACGTCAATTCAGCTAGATATTACTTGTTGGCAAGAGGCGACTGAGTAGCTTCTTTTTTGCTCTCACGACTCTGCGCTCTCTAAAATAGTGGGGAAGGTAAGACGCAAGCAAATACCTTCTTCACTTGGCATCAATTCGATATTTCCCTGTAATGAGTCTTTGATTAGCTCTTCGACTATATGCATGCCTAAACCTGTACCACCTTGGTCTTTTTTCGTCGTGTAAAAAGGATCAAATAGCTTCTTTGATTGCTCTTTGTTAAGTCCTTTGCCATTGTCTTTGTAGATAAGTTGAAGCTCACCACCGAGTTGAGTCGCATTGATATTGACCATACCATTTTCCATCGCTTCAAAACCGTGAATGAGACTATTCATAATGAGATTGGTGATAATTTGCGATATCGCACCGGGCTTCGTATCTAGCACAATATTGCTGTCACAGTTGATTAGTACTTCATGTGATGTTTTGCCAATTCTTGGATTTAGACTCAGTAGAATTTCTTCTAAATATTCGCGCAAATTAAACAAACGTTGCATGTCGGTGACTTGATCAGAAGAAACTGCTTTAAAGCTGTGTACTAAACCCGCTGCCCGCTCCATGTTACTAAGGACAATTTTGGCACTTTTCTCCACCATGGCGGTGTAAGCATTAAGGTCACTTTTGGTTAATTGATTATCAGCGATTCGCTTGTTTAGACTTTCAGTGGCTTCAAGCAGGTTAGAGCCACAGGTAATGCCAATGCCTATTGGCGTATTAATCTCATGTGCTGCAGCTGACACCATTTCTCCAAGGGCAACCATTTTCTCAGCGTCTATTAGTTGCTGGTTGGCTGCACTAAGGCTTAGTTCACTTAGTTCTAATTCGTCGGTGCGCTCATTGACGAGCTCTTCCAGCATTTTTTGATAGTGTTTGAGTTGTTGATTATTTTGCTTTAGTTGCTGTGTTTGTTGCGCCAGTTTTTCTTGCTGGACTAAGCGCTGGGAAATATCGAATACCGAGGCAATAAACAGCTTTTCAGATTTTATTTCAACTTTAGTGACATCGACTTCGACGGGAAATTCTTGGCCATTTTTCCTTACGCCTTGTACACGAGCGCCTTCTCGGAGGCTCGCGAATCTATTTTTGGATTTATCAAAGGCTTTGACTTTCTTATGGTGTCCAGCGCGCACATGCTTTGGCAATAATGTAACTAGGGAGCGGCCAATAATCTCGTGCTTTTCGTAGCCAAACATGCGCTGTGCTGCCTGATTAAACTGAACGATTTCTTGTGAATCGTTGATGGTCAGGGTGGCAGTGGCAGTAACATCTAACAGCATAAAATAATGGGCTTTGCTGTCGCCGAGAATTTCAATATCGCTAAGGAGCGCTTCTCGTTGACGTTCGGTCTTACGCAAAGATTGTTTTAAGCGCAGAATAAAAACGGCGAGATGTCGCAGCACGGTATAACGTTCAAGGATTTTGATATTAGCAATTTTGCCATCGATGAGATTGTTGATGGTCGAGTCGACATCATCATGTTCACGCTGTTCGATGTTTTGTAAGGTATAAATGCCAATCATTAAGGCAACAATAAGCACTAAGCCGATGGCGAGGTTGAGCTTGGGAAAATTAAATGAAATGTAAGCAAAGGCTTGTTGCAGTTCGTTTTGCGCCTGATATTTAGTGAAATATTCTGCGGCGAAAAATAGGGTTAATAGAAGAATTACATCACACAGCGAGAGGGTCCATAGTACTTTTAAGACCAAGCGCTTATTAAGGTCAATAGTCATACTCTTCATGGGGATAGTCTCATTGATGCATCTGGCATCTAATTTTATTAACTACTTTTAACAATCGTTTTAAATGTTGATGAAATGCTTTGTGGTCAAGCATTTAACGACAATTCCAACAAAGTATAGACGGGAAAATGGACTTAGCAATTTACTAAGTCCAATTTTTATAGAATGCGCGCTTTAGGCTTCGTTGATGCGGCTAGCTAAATAGGTAGGGTATTTGCGCTCGCTAGCGAGTTGAACGGCCTTTGCTGCAACGTCAGTCTCAATAAGGGTATTATTGATTGCAGGCATCGAAAAAGGCGCTAATTCGAGGCTGAATTTTTCACAAATATCATTGTAAATCAGCGCAGTAGCGTCAATGGCTGATGAGGCTTTTACAATTTCACTGCGGGCGTAAAACGGTGTGGAAAAGTCGACATCGGCTGCACGCAGGTCGGGATCTTTACCGGGTATTTGTTGCGCGCCATAAAGCGGAATACCGCCGATTTGTGCGCTATCAAAGGCCGGAATAAAATGAGCCATAAAATCAATGGATTTCTGAGTTCGTGCGTTGGCAACCTCTGCTGGCCATTGGTGCTGAGCAATTTTGCTAGCGAGTCCTTGTGGCAGTTCAGGCTGTGAAGAATCGCTATCATTGCTGACTAAGCCATCGTCAAACAAGGTAATATCTTTGGTCATGCCATGAATTTGGAAATAGCCGTTAGGGTACGGGGTAAGCTGCGCCATGCCATTTGGCGTGCCACGCTGGCCATAGAAAATAACCTCAGGCCAATGGCCCTCTACTTCATTCCATTTAGTCACGTAGGCCGCTTTAAATTCCACTAAACGCTGTTCGTGACAACCGATAAGATCGTCGATGCTGCCGCTCTTAAATCCACAGGCATTAACGAGATAGTCGACATTGATTGTACTAACATCGCCATTGTTATTTACCGTTAGTTGCCACTGATTATCAATGCGCGCTATGGCTTGGACGCGTGTATTGGTCATCACTTGGCAATGCGACAATTGCTCACTGGCAAGTGTTGCGCTGGCAGCAAGTCTAAACACATTAAGGCCATATTCTTCGACCAAAATCAGCGGAAATTTTATTTGCGTAATATCGAGTTTTTTAACGACTGGAATTAACCAGTCGCGTGGCGTTTTAGCGATAGTTGGATTAGGCAACTCAAGCAGCGCTTCAACGTCAGCTTGTTCAAACACGTGATAATAATTAGCGGGATCGCCAATCATCCGATTGTCTTCACTCTCATTGACCAAGGTTTGGTAATGAGACTTTAATAGTTCAAGCCGCGGTAATAATTGCTCAAAGGTGCCGGGATCGCGCTTGGGAATGGCAATGAGTGTCGGGCGATAATCGGCACATTGCGGATAAAGCTTTAGGGTATCGATAGATTGTCTAAGCAAAGTTAAGCACTGCTCGTCATCGATTTCGCGATAGAGGTTACCGCCGGCATGGAGATGACAAATTGGCGGCCCGTTGACTAAACTTGGGCCAGCTTCGATAAGCACCGTGTCAAGCTGATGGCTAGCAAGCCCTAACGCGGCGGTTGAGCCAGCAATGCCGCCGCCGATAATTGCCACTTTGGGCGTTGGTGATAATGTGTTGTTCATGAAACCTAATGCATTGTCGCTTAGCCTGATGGCATCGCGAGAATTTCTTTAATATCAATGGCGTTTTGATACGCCACAAAGCCAGTTTCTTTAGTAGTACGACCATACACCGCCATGCGATCAGATAATTCGTTACCTTCGATATCGGCGTGACCTTTTACATGGCTAATAGTAATGTGATTTTGAAGTTGTTGATAGCGAGCGAAGCACTCTTGAATTAACGCTAGATTCTTGATTGGCTCGTTTTTACCACGCACCCAGCCTTTTTTCTGCCAGCCTGCAGCCCATTTGGTAATACAATCAATGGAGTACTTTGAATCTGACAAAATTTGTACGCTTTTTTGTTGCGATACAAAAGTTTGCGCAAGTTTAAAAGCTTCTAACATGCCCAGTAATTCCGCTGAGTTATTAGTGCCATTGGCGTCATATAAGCCATAGTACAAGCTGGTAGGTGTTCCCTGTTCATACACCGCAACACCTGTTCCGGCTTTGCCAGGATTTGGTGAACAGGCGCCATCACAATAAATATCCACATCGGCTGAGGTGATTGCGCGATTGCTGACTTTAGGTTTGCTTGAAGCTGGTGCACTCGCTTTACCGCCTTTTTCTAAAGAGCGTTTCATTAAGGCGCGTGTGTAGTTGTCTTTAAACGCTTCTTCGGCCAGTTGTTTCGAGGCAAATCCCATGTATTGTGCGTCTGCTTGGCCGTCGATGTAGCTTTTGACTTCTGGCCATGAATCGAAAACACCAGTTTTCAATCCTTTCCATACCACGTAATGTTTTTTGCTCATTTGAATAAATTCCTAACCGTTATTGGAGGCAGATAATAGCGCTATAGCATTTAGTTACAAGTCTTATTTAACTAATGCTGTGGAGAAAGTAATCAGTGCGCTAATATAAGCCGATTTTATAAAAATAATAACCTGTTTTTGTTAAGGAAAATGGTATGAACTTGAAGCCTTTAGCCGCCGTCTGTATGGCGCTGTCGCTGCTTGCTGCACCTGTTGCTAGTAGTTATGCGGCAAAGAAAGAAAACCCTCGCGCCGAATACATTCGCGCTAACTACACCAAATACGAATATCAAATCCCAATGCGCGATGGCACTAAACTCTTTACTGTGGTTTATTCGCCAAAAGATCGTTCAAAAACCTATCCAATGATCATGCAGCGCACACCTTATACGGTTGGGCCATATGGCAGCGATAAATACAAAACGCGCCTTGGTCCAGATGCGATGTTTGAAAAAGAAGGCTTTATTTTCGTATTCCAAGACGTGCGCGGCAAGTTCATGTCAGAGGGTGAATACGTAAACATGCGCCCGCAAGACGCTTACAAACGCGGTAAAAAAGCGGTTGATGATGCGACAGACACTTATGACACCATCGATTGGCTGGTGAAAAACGTTGATAACAACAACGGTAAAGTGGGGATGCACGGAACCTCTTACCCTGGTTATTACACCTCTGTTGCAGCGATTAACAGTCACAAGGCGCTAAAAGCGATTTCACCACAAGCGCCAATCGCTGATTGGTTTTTTGATGACTTCCACCGCAACGGTGCCTTTGTAGTGCCAATGGCGTTCTTGTTCTTCGATACCTTTGATAAGCAACGTGAAAAGCCGCACGCTCATTGGCCAGAAGGTATGAAACGTGAAACTACAGACGGTTACGATTTCTTCTTAAAACTCGGCCCATTGTCGAACGTTAATAAGAAATATTTCCACGGCAAGCGTCCATTCTGGAATGAGCTGACCGAGCATCCTAATTACGATGAGTACTGGCAAGCGCGCAACATTCTGCCGCACCTTAACAAAGTTAAGCCTGCAACCTTAGTTGTTGGTGGTTGGTATGACACCGAAGATTTATACGGTCCGTTAGAGACTTATCAATCGATGTCTAAGAACAATAAAAAAGACAACGTAAAAATGATTATGGGCCCTTGGTATCACGGTCAATGGAATCGCGGTAAGGGCAACAAACTCGGTGAAGCGGACTTTGGCTTTGATACCAGTAAATGGTTCCAAAAGTCTGTACTACTGCCGTTCTTTAATCACCATTTAAAAGGCAAGAAAGATCCAAACTTAGCTAAGGCGACGATGTTTGAAACTGGTGCTAACCGCTTTAGACACTTCGATGCATGGCCACCGAAGAACGCTAAGAAAGAAACGCTGTTCCTCGATGAAAAGCAAGTACTGACAGCGAGTAAGCCTAAGCACAGCGAAAGCGCTAGTGACTGGGTGAGCGATCCAAACAAACCTGTACCGCATTCAGCAAAAATTAGCCGTGGTTGGGACAAGCCATACATGGTTGAAGATCAGCGTTTTGCGGCGCGTCGCTCAGACGTATTAGTCTTTGAAACGCCAGTAATGGAACAAGACAAAACTATCGCAGGTGCTATTGATTTAGACTTATGGTTCTCTACATCACAAAGCAGTGCCGATATTGTGGTTAAGCTGGTGGATGTGTTCCCAAGCATCAATGAAAACACCGATAAAGTTGATCGCGAAAAAGCGAATCGTCACGAGCTAGTGCGCTGGGGCGTTATCCGCGGCCGCTTTAGAGACAGCATGAGCGACCCTAAACCATTCGTGCCAAACAAACCGACAAAGGTGTCGTTTGAGTTATACGATGTGTTGCACACCATTAAACGCGGACACAAGCTACAAATTCAAATCCAAAGTAGCATGTTCCCGTTTATCGATCGCAACCCACAACACTACGTGGACAACATCTTTAACGCGAAGGAAGTCGATTTTGTTAAGGCAACGCACAAAATCTACCACAGTGCTAAGTACCCAAGCTCAATTAGCTTCGGCACTATTAAGTAGTTAATTGGACTACGAAAAAGCGAGTGAAAGTTCACTCGCTTTTTTATTGATAGGAGAAAAGTTATGAAAAAATCACTGTTATTACTAGCGACCTTAATGAGTTCTTTCACTATGAGCACACCTAGTTTTGCAAAAGAGCACGCTAGCGCAAAGCCAATTAACAACATGTTTGACGCAATGCGGGAGCATAATGGCGACAAGCTATTAGCTCAGTTTACTGACAATGCGATATTGCAGCGAGCGGGTAAGGGCGACGAGGTCAAAACCAATGATCTTAAAAAGTTCGCAGCATTCGTTTCGAAAACTGATAAGCATTTGGATGAAAAGTTATTAGCGGTGGACGTTTCTATCAGCGACAACCTAGCCTCAGTTTGGACACCATACGTGTTTTATCTCGACGGTAAACTAAGTCATTGTGGCGTTAACAGTTTTCAGTTGGTGAAATTTGATAATGACTGGAAGATTGTTTATTTGATTGATAATACGCATGCTGGAGATTGTGAGAAATTTATTGCGAGATATTCAAAAAACTAGCGGCATTTATTAATTAACGCTAGAGTGATTAAGACTCTTGAATTTTAAAAAGGACTTTAAATGAACCGTTTAATATTCGCCGTGTGCTGCTTTATCACGTGTTCTATAAATGCAGCTTCAGACAAAATGTTTGACGGTTTCGACTCTGCGCACGACGCTTGTTATGCCTATAGTTACGGCTATAAAGGTGTCGAAAAAGATTATGCTAAAGCGTTTAAGTGGTGTGGTATTGGCCATGAGATTGAAAAGAATAACAGTAGTACGACACTACTCGCTGAGCTTTATTTCTTCGGTTATGGCGTAGATAAAGATCTTAAAATGGCTCTCGATCTATACGCCGCTGCGACGTTTTCTGGCCACAATCACGCAGCATCGATGTTTTATTATATCGTCCACATTGAAATACCTGAGCAATTTAACGCCGAACAAAAGGCTTTTGCATTGAAAATGCTAAAACTCGCGGTTGAATCTGGCTATGACAAAGCTAAATCGTTACTAGATAATCATGAAAGCAATACAGCTCAATTAGAAAATAAACAGCTGCCTAAGAAAATCTAATGTGTTTGAGATTATTTTAATCGTTTTAATGATATAAGTTTTTCAAATAGTGCTCTTGTGGCCACTGAGCATCTCTCTGTATCTTCTATCCCTAGCCAAGCCAATTCTTCTATTTCTGCATTTACCGTTAATGTTCCGCTGTAATTAGCTGTGAAACAGGAAAGCTCAACTAAGGTGCCAGCAGGTTTACCATCAGCTGGAGATGTAACAGTGCAACACTTGGCAATTGAACTTTCAATAAGTGAGACAGATAGCTCTTCCTTAATCTCCCTGATAAGGGCTTGCTCTATAGATTCGTTAGCCTCAATTTTACCACCCGGCACATAAAATAACGTTTTGCCTGTTGAGCGTACGCAAAGTAACTTTCTGTCTTTAATTGTTATCCAAGCGGCTTTTTTAATGATGTTGTTCACGTCGTTTCCTTTGTATTTGTTGTATTAAAATCTGATTTGATAATGACGATGCCGCCAAAAACAAGCACACAGCCAATGAGTGGGGTTATTGCCATTCCGTGTGAAAAGCCTTGTTGAAATAAGCTAATCACTGTTCCACTAAAGAGTTGGCCAGATATTATTAACAGCGCAGTGAGTGTCGCGCCCAATTTAGTGACCACAAAGGCATTAATAGCAACAAAAAGAGCGCCAATGATGCCTCCTGACCATGCCCACCAAGGTGCATTAAATAGGAGAGTGCTGATACCGGAACTACTAACTAAGCAGATAACGCTGAGGACGACTAAACCCACCAAATGATTCCAATAGGCGGCATGAAAAGCATCGGTATCTTGCGCTAATCTACCGTTTATAACGCGGCACATGCTTATTACCACACCGTTGCACAAAGCGATTAAACACAACGTAATCATTAGTATTGCGCTCCCATAATCATAACAATACAACCGCTGAAGGTAAGACAAATGCCAAGAATATCTTTAAGCATCGGCTTCTTTCGGTTAGAGCCAAATAATCCGTAATAATCGCTAATTATGCCAAATAGCAACTGTCCGAACATAACAAGTGCAATGGTGACAGCTAGACCGAGTTGGCTATTAACAGTGATTGCCGCTAATACCACGGTAAAAGCGCCAAAAATACCACCGCTATAGGCCCACATTGGGATTTTTCGATGATGAGATATTTTGTTTGAGGTGGAGAAATAAAGAGTCGTAATCACCATTAAAATTAGTGAGACAATAGTGCCAATTAGGTGCGCTACCCAAGATGCGCCAACGGCAGAACTATATTTTGCCAACTCGCTATTTGAGGCGATCATTAGCGCTAATAAACAGCCGCCACTAAAGGCAATTAGGTAATTAAATAAACCTTGTTTCATTTGTTAATCTGTTGATGTTTAGGATACGAAGATTATATTTTGTTTCCTGATAGTTGATAATTGTGTAAATTGGAATAACTTTGTTTCCTCAGGGTTGACAGAAATGTCTGTATTTACAAATATTCCAATTTTACATGCCGTTATTCAAGCGGGCAGTTTCTCGGCTGCTAGCCAACAACTTGGTATGACAAAATCCGCTGTCAGTAAAAGAATTAAGACGCTTGAAGAAGAGCTAGGCGTTAAGTTGATTCAGCGCACCACTCGAAAGTTAAGCCTCACCGAAGCTGGGGAGTTGTATTACGGTTATATCGCTCAAGCACAAGCTCTAATTCAAGATGGTCAAGATGTAGTTAATAGCCTGCAAGGTTCGCCAAAAGGGCTACTAAAAGTAAGCTTACCGATGGTTTTTGGCCAAAAGCATGTAGCACCTCTGTTAGCTGAATTTTCCCGCCGTTACCCTGATATTGAGCTTGTTATTACCTTAGACGATAGAGTCGTTGATTTACTTGCCGATCAAATAGATGTGGCGATTCGTATCGGAGCATTGCCTGATTCGACCTTAATCGCTAAGAAACTATCGCGCTGTCGCAGTGTTTTGTGCGCTTCTCCTGATTATATTGAACAAGCAGGGATGCCAACAGAACTGTCGCAACTTAAAAAGTACAACTGTTTGTTTTATTCCTATTTTCGAGCGGGAATAGAATGGAGTTTCACTGGCCCCAACGGTATTGAACGCATTAAGCCGCAAGGCAATATGCAAGTTAATAACAGTGAAGTGCTTAAGCAACTATTGCTTGATGGAGTCGGTGTTTGCCAAATGCCACTATTTATCGTCGAGCCATATTTAAAAAGCGGTGAGTTAGTCACTTTATTAGACGATTACACATTGCCAGAGCACGGAATTTACGCCGTTTATCCCGAGCGGGAATACATGCCGGAAAAGCTAAGAGTTTGGTTAGAATTCTTAGGGGAAAAAATGGCTGATAAAGATGAGGTTTGGTGATGTTAAGTATCATTTTAAGGCTATATTCGTTAGCTATTCCTTGCTAAAATACTTCCTTTATTTTTCCTAAATTACAGGCAACCAATGCACGCAGGCAATAACGATCCACTTCACGGCTTAACTCTGGAAGCTATAGTAACCGCATTGGTTGACCATTATGGGTTTAAGGCGCTGAGTCGCCAGATTGAAATTCGCTGTTTTTATCACGAGCCTAGTGTGAAATCGAGTTTGAAGTTTTTGCGAAAAACGCAATGGGCGCGTACTAAAGTTGAAGAGCTATATATCTCGACTTTTAGTGATAAAAAGCCAACGAGAAAGCGTAATTCATCGCATGCAAACAAAACTGCAGAGCGCAAGAGCCGTTCAACTAGCGATGGTGGCTTTGTTTGGCCAAGTATTAAAGATTAGTCCCCAGCCTTCATTGAATGTGTTACATCTTGAAACACATTCAATGTCCTAAATATCTGTTCTATAAAGTGCTTTTTTCAAAATTGTGATATAACAAGGTCACAAAAATCCAGCATAGCTGGTTCCAATCTCAACGGAAAGAGCACATAACAATGAAATTTACCCCCACTAAATTGGCAATTGCCAGTGCGTTAGCCATTAGTTCGCTATCGTTAACAGGTTGTATGACAACCGACAATTCAATTTCAACCGTTCGCACCATGGAGCAAAATGCACCAGTGATCCGCGAGTTCAATGAAGCACTCTCTGAGAAATACTCGGTGATGCGTGAGCAGCAAATTAGCGACGTGGCGTATGAGTTGTATTTTAATCTCGATAATAAGAAAAAATCTTACAACGGTAAGACGTTAATTGAATTTAACTTATCGAAAGGCAACAAGTCTCCAGTCACTGTTGATTTTGATTCTGGCACTGTCGATGCGGTGAAGGTTAACGGCAAGCCTGTCGCTTTTGATTATGAGAAATGGTTTATTACTATCGATCCTTCGGTGTTTAATCCGGGGAAAAACGCGATAGAAATTGTTTATAACCGTCCATACGAAACCGATGGCTCTGGCTTACATCGCTTTGAAGACCCAGCTAACGGTGATGTTTATCTTTATTCTGATTTTCAGCCGTATGCAGCTAATCAAATGTTCCCGCATTTTGATCAGCCAAACCTAAAAGCGACGTTTAAAGTTAAAGTTGATGCGCCGAGTCATTGGCAAATTATTTCAACCACTCGCGAAACTAAGATCACTGAGAAAGATGGCGTTAAACACTGGGATTTCCCAATTTCGGCCAAAATCTCTAGCTATGTATTTGCACTCCACGCAGGTAAATACGCGGTATGGGAAGATGTTTATCACGGCAAGACTGGCGATGTTCCACTGCGTTTATTCGCTCGTCAAAGCATGGCGGAATACGTTAATACCGAAGAGTGGTTCACGCCGACTAAGCAAAGCTTTAAATTCTTTAACAACTACTTTGAAATTCCATATCCGTTTGGCAAATACGATCAGGTGATGGTGCCAGATTACAATTCCGGCGCAATGGAAAACGTGGCTGCGGTAACCTTTAACGAGAGTTTTATTTCTCGTGGTGCTAAAACAGAAGCACAGCGTTTATCACTAGCAGATACTATCGCCCATGAAATGGCACACATGTGGTTTGGCGATCTCGTGACCATGGATTGGTGGAACGGCTTATGGCTCAATGAGAGTTTTGCCAGCTACATGGCGGTGCTTGCGTTAGAAAAAGGCTCTGACTTTGAGAATGTGTGGGACGACTTCTACACGGGCTTTAAACAATGGGCATATAGCACCGATCGTTCGGTAAATACTCACGCGATAGAACTACCTGTAGCAACAACGCGCGAAGCGATGGAAGTATTCGACGGTATCACTTACGGTAAAGGTGCCTCTGTATTAAAGCAAGTGCCTAAATACCTTGGTGAAGAAAACTTCCGCAAAGGGGTAAGTAATTACCTGAAGAAATATTCGTATAAAAACACCACACTAAATGACTTTATTACGTCGTTGGCTGAGGCGTCTAATACCGATCTTACGCAATGGACACAAGATTGGCTTTATAAAGCGGGTTTAAACACCATCGAGGTGAGCTATCAGTGTAATGCCGGTGTTATCGACTCATTTGCCATCAAACAAACGGCACCAGAGCAATATCCAACGCTGCGTCAGCAGCGCGTGAATGTTGGCTTGTTTAACTATGACAATGGCACCATGAAGTTAACAGGTGAAATGCCTGTTACCTATAAAGGTGCGATGACTGATGTTGCCTCGATGAAAGGTAAACAGTGTCCTGATTTAGTATATCCAAATCTCGATGACTGGGGCTATGTGCAAGTCAATCTCGATAAGCGTTCACTCGCTACGCTAAACAAGCATATCAACGATTTTGAAAGCCCATCACTGCGCTTAATGTTGTGGCAAAGCTTGTCTGATAGTGTGAACGATGCACAGTTATCACCAGCGACTTTTGTCGATTTTGCACTGGCCAATCTTGAAGGCGAGAAAGATCTTAACGTTATTCGTTCAATCTCTGGCAAGCTTAGTGGTGCACTTGGCTATTTAGGTACTGCTACCCAGTTAGGCGTTGCTGATTTTAATGCCAAGCGGAACCAAGTGAATGATTTTTACTTTAAGCAACTACAAAACGCGCAAGCGGGCAGTGACTTGCAGCAATTGTGGTTTGGCCGTTTCTTGTCGACGACTCGCACGCCAGCACAGCTTGCTAAATTAGAAGATATTCTCGACGGTAAACTAACGTTTGCTGGCTTGAAGATCGACCAAGATAAGCGCTGGCGTATCGTTCGCACCTTGAACCACCGTCAAGTAGGTGATTACAAGGCGCGTTTAGCGGCAGAAGTTAAGCGTGATAAATCTGATTTGGGGGCGAAAAACGCTATCTTAGCCGAAGTTTTACGTCCAGATCCTAAGGTTAAAGAAAAGTGGTTTGATATTATTATCAATAACCCTGATAACCTTAAGCTAGCGACACTGCGTTATGCAATGTGGGGAATTTTCCCAGGCAATCAAAAAGCTCTCGAAGCGCCATATAAAGAGCGTATTCTAGCGCACATTGAGAAACTTAATGACGAAGGCAACCTCATGCTATTAGGTGCTTTTGCTGGCGCGATGTTACCAACGTCTTGTACTGCTGAAAGTCATCAAGAGCTTGGTGAATTAGTTGAAAAGTATCAAGGCATGAAGCCACAAGTACTTAAAGGCGTGAAGCGCAGCCATCAGGAAATCGGTCGTTGTGTTAAGGTTTTAGAGTTACTTAAGTAGAAACTGAAATATTCATCGTCTATAAAGCGCTGTTTAGTTATCTAAACAGCGCTTTTTTTATGGCTAACTTAAAATAGACAGATTAAGATAGCTATCAATGTTAATTCCTTTAAAAAGAGCGCGTTATGATTGACCAAGAAATCGCCCAATTTGAAAAATACTACAACATGTTGATGGAATACCTCCTGACCTACAGCATGCAAATTGTTGGTGCGATTTTCATACTTATCATCGGCTTATGGATTGCTAAGAAGGCAGCAGCATTAGTTGCAAAAGTAATGACACGCCACAATGTCGATATCACGCTAACCAACTTTGTAAGTAGTGTGGTAAAGGTACTGATAATCATCGGTGTAGTTGTGATATGTCTTGGAAAAATCGGCATTAGCGTGACGCCATTTGTCGCTGCTATTGGTGCGGCATCGCTAGGTGCGGGCCTTGCGGTACAGGGAATGCTGGCCAACTATGGCGCTGGTTTAGCTATTATTGCGACACGACCCTATGTGGTTGGCGATACTATCGAAGTGAAGGGGGTTAGTGGTCAGGTTAAAACCATCGATTTAGGTCATACGGTGTTAGTTAACGAAGAAAACGTCGAAATTACCATTCCCAATAAGCATGTCATTGGCGAAATTCTCCATAACTCGAATGAGTTTTCACTAGTGAAAGGCGAAATTGATATTGCATACAACGCCTGCTCTGATACCGCTATTTCGCTGATTGAATCGGTGTTAGCTCAGCATGACAACGTTGCTGATGCTCCGCAATGTAAAGTAGGTATCGAAGCCTTTGCTGCTAGCGGAGTCACTATTAGCTATCGTTACTGGGTACCAACGACGAAGATTATTGAAACGAAATTGGCGGTTAATCGCTTGGTTTATCAAGCCATGAACGAAAATAACATTGAAATTCCATTCCCGCAGCGGATAGTGACTATTCAACAACAAGATGCGTCGTAACGACATCGCGAGAGGATTATTAGCTTGATCAAATTTTCATTTGTGCCGCTTAAAAAGCTATCGGCAACGCAGTTAAATGACATCGATTATCGCGTTGAATCAGAAGAGGTCATCACACTGGCCTCGGAAACTGAGCTTGTAATGTTAATGGAAATGTTTGGCTCGACTCTGACTAAAACTGAGCTTGCAGGTGTTGAAGGCGCTGGCGCTATTTGGCTGATCGATAAAAAACTCAAACCACAGACTGAAGCTTCAATCGATAGTTTTTACAACCAATGGCTGGCCAAATCTAAACGCAATAACGACTTTGGTGAGTTTTGCCAACTTGTATCCTTTAATAGCTTTATTGGCGAATTGAATAAGGGCAAAGTTAAGGTGGTCATAACGTTGACTTAATAGAGTCGACTTTCATGAGTTACGCTTAAATAAGGAAAGATATGCGTATTACTATATTGTTTTTATTAATATTTTGTAGTTTCTATTGCTTTAGCGCAGAAGATAAAAAGAGGAAGCAGTTAGAGTTCAAAAATATAACGATGCAATTTGGGAGCAAGCGCGAAGAAGAGCTGTTTGCTTTAAGAGCAAATGTTATTTCTGCCAAGATTAGTAATGGCAATAGTTTGTGTGATGTTTTCGGAGAAAATTACCAGCTAGCACAAGCTAAGCTAGCAGAGCTTGTTGCGCAATCGACTGAAGAAGACTCTCGATATATTGTAGAGGCTGCTGTAATGGCGAACAGTCTAAAAGATGTTAAGCGACTTGTAAAAAATGGCGCGCCATTAGTTACTCATAAATACACTTGGGGACTGAGTCTGTTACATATTGCTGCTATAGAAGCTAATCCTGAAGTCATTAAATATCTCAACTCAGCAGGTTTCGATATTAATTTTGCCATTCCTGAAACAGGTATGACACCCCTTCATTTAGCCGTAAATTCTAATCGACTCGACAACATCAAAGCGCTTATTGCATTAGGAGCAAATATAAACGTGCTATCTAAAGACGGTGTTTCTCCCATCTTTTATACATTCGCTTGTAAAGATCAAAAAACGTTTGACTATTTAGTGAAACAGGGAGCTATTATCGATGAAAAGACTAGAAAGGTCGCTAAGTCGAGAGGTCTTACCGTTAATTAAATTTAGAATTTAATCTGCTGTGAGGGTAAATTGAGAATTCTATAAATTGATAACTAGCTCGCAATTTATCTTAAAAATATCAACAACACTAATGACTTAGTATTCTATTGCAGTTAGTTTAAATACTCCGTTTTATAAATTTGCATTGCACTATCTACAACAAAGCAATAAATACAAGGCTACAGCAAGGCAATAAATACAAGGAATACTAAGACGATGTTTGATCACAATTACCCTCGCGATTTAATCGGTTACGCCAACGACCCAGTTAATCCTAAATGGCCGAATAACGCCAAGGTTGCACTGCAATTTGTTTTAAATTACGAAGAGGGCGGTGAGAATTCGATTCTCCATGGTGATGAAGCTTCTGAAGTATTCCTCTCTGACATGGTTAATCCACAAGCCTTTGTCGGCCAACGTCATAAATCGATGGAATCTTTGTATGAATACGGCTCGCGCGTTGGCGTATGGCGTATTTTAGAGCTGTTTAAAGACTTTGATGTGCCTGTTACTATTTTCGCCGTTGCTATGGCTGTTGCGAGAAACCCGAAACTTGCTGAATATCTCGCGCAGCACAATTATGATATTTGTTCACATGGCTATCGCTGGATCAGTTACCAAAATATTGAAGAGTCTGTCGAGCGCGATCATCTGTATAAAAGTATCGAAGTGTTAGAGCAGATGATTGGCAAACGTCCTCTTGGTTGGTATACGGGGCGCGACAGTGAAAACACCCGCAAACTAGTGGTCGAAGAAGGCGGCTTTTTGTATGACAGCGATGCCTATAATGACGACCTACCGTATTTCGCCCCAGAAATTACCAGCAAACAGCACTTAGTTATTCCTTATACGCTCGACAATAACGACATGCGCTTTTTACCACATGGTTTTTCTTATTCCGATCAGTTCTTTAATTACCTTAAAGACAGCTTTGACGCCTTATATTTAGAAGGTCACAAAGCGCCAAAAATGATGTCGATCGGTATGCATTGTCGAATTTTAGGCAAACCCGGCCGTATTATGGCCATGAGACGATTCCTCGAATATGTGACACAGTTTGACGATGTGTGGTTTGCGACGCGTGAAGACATCGCTAAGCATTGGTTGAAGAATGTTGCTGGTGTAAAAAATGTAAATATCTAATCGCGTCCATTGTGTAAACCAAGAGCAAACCATAGAGTTTCCGTTTTTATTTGTTGGAGATTGATATTTATGTCGTCACTACTGATTGTTCATTCGAAATTAACAGATCCAGTTGCTTTTCAAGATTATGTGGCTGCGGCAGAAAGTTCTTTAGAGCAATACAATGGCAGCTATTTACTCGGCGGTAGCTTAAATGCTGTATTGGAAGGGAGCCATAACAAAGAGCGTACTGTTATTTTTAAGTTTCCTAGCTCAGAGCAAGCAAAACGATGGTATAACAGCGAAGAATATCAGCAAGTTAAACACCTGCGTGATGGTGCTGGCGAGTTTGATTTTGTATTAATTGATTCGTTTTAATTGCAATTAATCAATGAGTTAGAAATAACTTATTGAGGTATAACTTCCCGAATTTTCAACTAACGAAAATTCGGGAGAACTCCCTCCCCAATTTTTTTGCTGAGATTATAACCACTCGTAACAGTAGCTATCATTAATTCTTGATTGCCTCTAGAGCTGTAATCCGTATACAAACTTCCATGATTTGTATAACTGACTTTAGCTGGCTTGCTCCTATACTGATTTTCGTTAACTAATACGAATTGAGAAAACAGTGAGGAGTTATTCATGAACTGGACTACAGAAAATATCCCGAGTCAGGCAGGCAAACGCGTATTAATCACTGGGGCCAATAGCGGAATTGGATTAGAAACAGCTAAGATGCTTGTTTCTAAAGGTGCTGAAGTTATTTTAGCGGTGCGAAACCTCGATAAAGGTAAACTGGCACAACAAGAAATTTTGGCCTTGGTTCCATCGGCTAACACTAGTGTAATCGCGCTTGATTTATCAGATTTAGATTCAGTAAATAGTTGCGTAAAACAACTCATCGAAACAGATAAGAAGATTGATGTATTGATTAACAATGCTGGTGTAATGATGTTGAATCAGCACACTAAATCGGTTCAAGGGCATGAAATTCAGTGGGCTACTAACCACCTAGGCCATTTTTCCTTTACTGCTGGACTATTGCCGCTACTCGAAAAAGCCGAACAACCGCGAATTGTTACTTTGAGCAGCTTAGTGGCCAAGATGAAAGCAGCAGATATTTATTATCAAGATCTAAATTTCGAGAAAAGATACGACAAGATGGCGGCGTACGCGCAAAGTAAGTTAGCCAACGCTATGTTCGCAGTTGAGTTAGATAAACGCCTTAAGGAATCTGGTAGCAAAGTTGTGTCAATCGCCGCACACCCTGGTTATACCGCAACAAACTTGCAACAACACATGGGGCTCTTAGGCACCGTAATGAATACTTTGATGGCACAAAAAATTGAGATGGGAGCTTTACCTACTTTGAAAGCGGCAACAGATCCATCGCTCAAGGGAGGCGAATATATCGGGCCAATGAAAATGTCGAACTATCGCGGTTACCCAGGATTTAATACACTGCCGACATCGGCTGAAGACGCTAATCACAGACAAAAACTATGGCACACAACAGAACGCATTCTCGGACTAAATTTTTTACCTCAAACTTAATTTCTATTAATTCTTTGTGGTGCAAGATGACAATGCATTGCGCCGCACAGACG
The DNA here is from genome assembly GCF_022347785.1 of Psychrobium sp. MM17-31. Classification (NCBI taxonomy): domain Bacteria; kingdom Pseudomonadati; phylum Pseudomonadota; class Gammaproteobacteria; order Alteromonadales; family Shewanellaceae; genus Psychrobium; species Psychrobium sp. MM17-31. The sequence goes on along the minus strand of NZ_JAKRGA010000002.1, from coordinate 86,356 downwards.
GAGCTAACATGCCAAGATTACCTTTACTATTTATTGCGCTGTATTTTGCCTTTGGCGGCATTAGCCATTTTGCAAATCCACAATTTTTCACAGCAATGATGCCAGATTATTTGCCCTATCATGCAGAGTTAGTTGCGATTACCGGCGTTTTTGAATTACTGGGAGCTGTAGGTATTCTACTTGCTAGAACTCGTCTCGCGGCTGGTTATTGTTTAATAGCATTTATGCTGGCGGTATTGCCGGTCCATATTCATATGTCAGTGAATGCCCAGCATTTTAGTGACATTCCAGCGCTGGTTTTACACTTTAGAATAGCGTTACAATTTGTATTTATAGCCTTTGTATGGTGGGCAATATCACCTGAGCGCAAAAGCGAAAATATAATTCAAAAAACAGTAAAATAGTCGACTTATGCCTAACTTGATAGAAATAAATAGCGTTGAAGAAGCGGTTAAAATGTACACCGGAAAAGCGGTGCAACACCCGCTTATCCACGTCGTTGACTTAGCAGATACACAGATCCTTCCTGAGTTTCTAAATACTAGAATTTGCAGTAATTTTTATAGCTTGGTACTTAAAGTTAACGCGAGTTCAAAGGTCCAATACGGTCGCAATAGGTACGATTTTAGTAGTGGCGTCATCACGGCTTATGCGCCTGGACAAACAATTCAAATTGATGAGGAGTACAAGCCGGGAGAACTCATAGGCTGGTCGGTAATGTGGCATCCCGATCTTTTTCTCAATCATCCGTTGCAAGAGAAGATCAAGAAATATGGTTATTTCTCCTATGATGTTTGTGAGGCACTACATGCGTCAGATAAAGAGCAAAACACGCTCAATCAGATGGTGGGGGAAATCAAGCGAGAAATTAATCAGAATCTAGATGAATTTAGTCTCGATATCATCTTATCTAGTGTCGAATTGTTACTTAAATATACGGATCGTTATTTTAATCGACAGTTTTTGACACGTAAGCCCTTTTATCAAGACAGTGTAGAGCGCTTTTCCAAGTTAGTTAACGCGCATTTAGACAGCGCAGTAGAGCAAGAGTCAGGCTTGCCAACGGTTAATCAATTAGCCATGGCGATGAATATGTCTCCCAATTATATGAGCGACTTGTTGCGTAAACAAACGGGCAAAAGTGCGCAAGAATTGATTCACCATCAACTAATCGAAAAGGCCAAATATCGCTTGCTCAACAGCGACGACAGTGTAGCTACTATCGCCTATGGTTTAGGTTTTGAATATCCTCAGTATTTCAGCAGGATATTTAAGAAAAAAACTAATATGACACCACAACAATTTCGCTCTATTCATTAACTCCCACTTCTACCTTCGACACAAATTAATAGAAGCAGTGATTCGTGTTGAAGGTCTATTCTCAATTACTGAACTATGTTTACTGAATTTCGTTCGTAGTTTACTGATAACCAACTCCTTTATTGATTTTGTTCAAATTTTAGCGCTAAAGTAAGAATAAACTACTGGCTTTTTACGAATAACGGATGCTATCCTTTATTTTTTCTTCTTGGATCTTAAATGCCTAAAGTTAGCCAACAACAAGCGCAGCTAACACGTCAGCGAATTATCGACTGTGCGCTGGAGATTTTATTATCTCAAGGTGTGTCAGCTCTAACCTTTACCAATCTTGCTAACAAAGCCGCTATCGGGCGTTCTAGCATTAATGCTCATTTTAAAAAGAAAGACGATTTACTCGCTGAATTACGACCGCAGATTTCAATAATTATTCGCGATGCATTGTGTTTCGATAATCCCGATGTTTTTTACGATTCTTGGGTTAGTGCGATTAAATCCAATCACCAGTTTAGGCAAGCCATCGATAATGCAAAATGGTTCGTTGATACCGATACAGGAATTGAACGTCTCATTGCATCTTTCAAATCAGGTACTCGAGAAGAAATAGAAAAAACAATATACACAGCAATGGGTTATGCTCTTGTTAACTTACCCAAATATCAGTCCATATCAGCTCCTACGGAGGAACTATGAAATTAACCAAACTCGCCATGGTGATGTCTCTTATTATCACCTTGCCATTGATTGGCGGTTGCCAAGACGACACCAAGGCAACAGTAAAAGACGCTAAAGAAGTTATTCGTCCTGCCAAACTCATTAAAATCGGTCAGGTACAAACAAGTCATTTTTTGAATTTCCCAGCAGTTATTGAAGTGAGCCAGTCGTCGCAATTGGCGTTTCAAGTGAGCGGTAAGGTAGACACTTTAGCGGTGCGCGATTCTGATGAAGTCAAGCAAGGTGATGTACTAGCACAGCTTGATAAACGCGATTATCAATCAAAGCTCAATGTTGCTAAAGCACAGTTTGAAAACTCGAAAGCAGAATACGAGCGCGCGAAACAGTTAATGGACACCAAGGTTATTTCTAAGAGTGAACTAGCCCGTAAGAAAACTGATTACGAAGTGACACAGTCGCAAATGGTCAGTGCACAAAAGGCACTCGATGACACCACATTAAGAGCGCCATTTACTGGCAACGTGGCCAATGTACTGATCGAGCCACAAGAAACCATTCAAGCGGGACAAACGGTAGTGACCTTGTTATCGCTTGCTAAGCTGGAAGCAAAAATTAACATCCCATCGAACATAATTCTGCGCGCCCCAAAAGAAGAGTCTGAAGCGCCACGTGCCTATATTGTGTTAGACGCTGCGCCAAACTTAAAGATTGATGCTTCGTTTAAAGAATTAAATCTAGAAGCTGATTTGAACTCGCAAACCTATGAAGTGGTATTTGGCTTCGACGCCATTAACGATCTTAATATCCTGCCGGGAATGAGTGCGACGTTATGGTTAGAGCCGCCGACTCAAGCTAAAAAATCGAGTAATATCGCTGTGCCATTAACGGCAATCGGTTCAAATGGCGACGCAACCTTTGTGTGGGTTGTCGATGAGAAAACCATGGCGGTGAGCAAACGCGATGTGGTGCTAAAACCGGGCGTTGGCGCGAATTTAGAAGTAGTTAGCGGCTTAGCCAAAGGCGAAACCATAGTCGCTGCTGGCATCGACTCATTAGTGCAGGGCACTAAAGTACGCGCGTGGGTGAAAGACTAATGACTTCACCTTCATTTTACTTATCCAATTGTGAGAGCGTGCTATGAATATTGCAGAGTTTTCCATTAAAAATCAGATCTTAAGTGTCATTATTATCTTGCTGTCGTTAGCTGGTGGTTGGCAGGCCTATCAGAATATGGCGCGTTTTGAAGATCCCGAATTTACTATTCGCACCGCGGTTATTTTCACCCAATATCCCGGTGGCAGTCCTGAGCAGGTGGCACGCGAAGTCACAGAACCACTTGAAACAGCCTTGCAACAATTGCAAGAAGTGAAGGAAGTGCGCTCTAAATCGTCGGCGGGTGTTTCTGAAATCAATGTTGATGTGAAATACGAGTTTTCGAAAAACAAAGAAGACCTGCAGGTAATTTGGACCAAGATCCGTAACAAAATAAAAGACGCTCAGCGCTCGTTGCCATCACAAGCATCTACGCCAATTGTTAATGACGACTTTGGTGATGTGTACGGTCTGTATTACTTCATTACTGGTCCTGATTATTCACCGGCGGAGCTGCGTACATACGCTAAGTCGCTGCAAAAAGAGCTATTGCAAATTAAAGGTGTTGCCAAAGTAGCGTTAGCAGGTGAACAACAAGAAGCCATTTTTGTCGAGATTTCTCGTGATACTGCTGCCGTATTAGGTGTCTCTATCTCTAAACTATATGAGATTCTAGGGGCGCAAAACGAAGTAGTTGCAGCGGGCAATGTGGCCATTGGCGATCAACGGTTGATTATCGACCCGTCTGGCGGCATCGACTCGATTGAATCGATTAAAAACTTACTAGTTTCAACCAGTGCCGACGGCAAGATTACTTATCTTAAAGATATCGCCAAGGTGTATCGCGGTTACAAAACGCCTACTAGCCAGTATATTCGCTACAACCAGCAAGAGGCTATCGCATTAGGTGTCAGTAATGTTGCTGGCGGTAATGTTGTGGTCATGGGCGAGGCGGTAAATGCCAAGCTCGCTGAGTCAATTAGCCGCCGTCCGATTGGCATGGAAGTTCACGAATATTACCATCAAGGCAGTATTGTAGAGGCGTCCGTTGATAATTTCGTGTGGAACGTTATTGCAGCGCTAGCTATCGTCATTGTCACTATTTTCTTATTCATGGGGATTCGCAGTGCCGTGGTTATTGGCTTTATCTTGCTACTGACCATTGGCGCGACACTTGCCACTATGAATATGATTAATATTCCAATGCACCGTATCTCGCTGGGCGCGCTTATTATTGCCTTGGGGATGATGGTTGATAACGCCATTGTTGTTACTGAAGGAATTTTAGTTGGCCTTAAGAATGGCGCTAAGAAACTGCAAATTGCCAAAGATATTGTTAGTCAAACTAAATGGCCGCTACTAGGCGGCACGCTTGTTGGCATTATTGCCTTTGCACCTATCGGTTTCGCACCGGGTGAAACGGCGGAATACACTGGCGACTTGTTCTGGGTGGTAATGATTTCACTGATGTTTAGCTGGATATTCGCTATCACCCTTACGCCATTAGCCTGTTACTGGTTATTGCCACAGAATAGCGATGATGAAGCTGCCAATAAGCCAAGTACCTTGGCGGTAAAATACAAAGGCTTTATGCGCACCATCTTGCACTTTAGATGGCCTGTTATCTTTATCTCAATTGCTTTATTTGGCGCGTCAGTGTGGGGCGCAAAGTACATGACGCAAGGCTTCTTCCCGCAATCGACTACGCCGCAAATGGTGATTGATTACTGGTTGCCTGAAGGCACTAAAATCGAAAAGACAGCCGAAGACATGAAGGTGATTGAGCAGTATGTCAGTAAAATGGATGGTGTTAATGCCGTGCAAACACTCATCGGTAGTGGCGGTTTACGCTTTATGCTGACCTATGGCTCAGAGCCTGCCAATGGCGCTTACGGTCAATTGTTGGTGCGTGTTGATGATTACAACGAAATCAACGGCATGCTGCCGCAGGTGCAAGATTATATCGCCAAGAACTTCCCAACGGCGCAAGCAAAAGCATGGCGTTTTGTATTAGGTCCTGGTGGCGGCTCAAAAATTGAAGCGGTGTTTAAAGGAAACGATCCAAAAATTCTGCGTCAATTGGCTAATCAAGCGAAAGACATTATGGCCAGCGACAGCGAAAGCTTGTCGGTAAAAGACGATTGGCGTCAGCCTGTTGCCGTTATCGAGCCGATTTATTCAGAGTCTAAAGGCCGTCGTGCTGGTATTTCTCGTCAAGACTTAGCCAATGCGTTGGCAGATTATTACTCGGGTAAAACCGTGGGTGTTTATCGTGAAAACGAAGATTTAATTCCGATTATCTCTCGTGTACCTGACTCGCAAAACGCGACCATTGACGATATTTACAACATCCAGGTGTTAAGTTCAGCAACTGGTCGCTCGGTGCCTATCGCGCAAGTGACAAATGGCTTTAGAACCATTTGGCGCGATGGCATCATTCGCCGTGAAGATCGCGTCTTTACCATCACCGCGCAGTGTGATCCTATCGCTGGCGTGCCTGCATCGGTGCTACAAGCACGTATTCAATCGCAAATCGAAGCGATTGAATTACCAGACGGTTACACCTTAACGTGGGACGGTGAAGCGGGGAACTCGTCAGAATCGTCAAACGATTTAATGTCGACTATTCCACTAGGCTTATTGGCGATGGTGTTGGTAGTGGTAATACTGTTTGGCAAATTACGTCAGCCGATTGTGATCTGGCTAGTAGTGCCACTGTCGTTTATCGGCGTAGTATTTGGCCTTGTAGTTACTGGTATTCCACTTGAATTTATGGGCATCTTGGGTGTGTTATCACTTTCTGGATTGTTGATCAAAAACGCTATCGTGTTGGTGGATCAAATGGATATTGAAATTGCCGATGGCAAGGCGCGTTTCGATGCCGTTATCGATTCAGCAACTAGCCGTGTTCGTCCGGTAATGATGGGTACACTAACCACAGTACTTGGCGTTATCCCACTGTTTTTCGACGCCTTCTTCCAGTCGATGGCTGTAGTATTGGTGTTTGGTCTAACATTCGCCACCCTGTTAACTCTGCTGCTCATCCCTGTGCTCTATTCGGTGTTTATGCGCATTAGCGATAAAGAAACTGCTTAACAATCGAGTTTAGTTAGGCTAGAACGAAAAGCGCTTACCTAGGTAAGCGCTTTTTTTATTATCAGCAGTTGGCTGATTACATCATTTTAAAGTGAAAATATTTTTCGGTAATTTTTTGATAATCGCCGTTGTTAATAGTTGCTTTTATTGCGTCATTGAGCCGCTGTTTTAACTTGTCTTGACCTTTTAAAAGTCCAGCGCCAACACCGTATCCTTGAATTTCTGCATCAATGGGTAATTGCTGAGTGATTTCACAACAATTTCCGTCGTGTGTATCGAGAAAACGATCGACTGTGATTGCGTCTTCAATCAGGGCATCTATTTTCCCTGATATTAGGTCACGCTTAGCATTATTAATAATCGTACGTGATGATGAGTGATACATTTTTGTTTGAATATTAGCTAAGTATTTCTGGGCGTAAATTTGTGGTATCGAGGTGACCCTTAAGCCTAATATGATGTCTTCTATCGGCTTACTTGGCGCCGAATCTTCCTTTTTCTTACTCAGTACTAGCAATGGCGTATGATAGTAACGATCTGTAAAATCTATTCTTTCAAAAAGTCTTGGGGTGATTTCGTAAGAAGACATAATCACGTCAATTTTCTTGTTAGATAAAGATTTTAGTAAATCGTCAGATGGAACAGGTTTTAGACGACATTGGAGCTTAGCTTGCTTACAGATTGCGTCAATCAATTCAATTTCAACCCCTTGCCAAGGGCCGTTTAAGTTACGATAGCTAAACGGTGGGTTTGGTTCTTTGCTAATACCTACAACGATCGTTTCCGCTGAAAGAGATACGGAGAATAGTAGGGATAATAATCCAAGCTTTAATTGAGTGATATCCATGAAGTATTACACTTTTTCAATAGTTTATATTTTCTTAGATAGTATTATTATTCGAATAACTTAAACAAGAGCCAATAATAATCGATGATTGAAACGTTTAAACAATGGTTTTTAGAAATCCGCCAGCAGGCAATAGACACCAAGAAACAAAAAGCGCAAGCTAAAGGGGATGAATCGAAATGGCGACACGAGATTTGGGCAAGCCCGCAAAAGAATAAGGATATCAAAACGCGATTTGCCATTGAAGGCGATGCGCGAGGATTTAAAGCAAGACCGTCTCACTTAACTAATGCTGGTGAATGGCTTTATGATTTTGTATGGCGTGAATTTGATGACGAAAATAACTTAAAGCGTGTTGTCCTTACTATGGAAATTGAAGTCTCGGATTATCACTTTCGCTATGATTTCAATAAGCTATTACAGGCTGACTCTGAATATAAGATCATGGTGTTTCAAGTCAAAACACCAACTGAAATAGAAGAAGTATTTGACTCTCTGCAACGCTCAGTCGACGCTTATCAATCGAAAGTTACTTGTCATTATCTTTTGGTGGGGTGGTGTACTTCCCTAAACGAGTTTTCGTTTAGGGATTTTCAAGTCAATGTAAATTAGAGATTGACTGATTCTACGCTGTTGCTAAAAACGCATCGTGATAAGCAACATTTCCTTTCGGTAATTCGCCTTGCAGTACCAATGCTTGGAAATACTCTGCTGGCACCTCTGGTAAAATTAATCCATCTTTAGGGGCAAAGCCAAAGCGCTTGTAATAGTTGTGATCGCCCAGCAATACACAACCATTGGCATTAAGGGCTTTTAATGCTGCAATAGCTTCTTTCATTAATACTGAACCGACGCCTTTTCCTTGATATTCAGGGATAACGGATATCGGGCCTAGTCCATACCAATCCATTGAACCGTCAGAAATCGTCACTGGGGAGAGGGCAATGTGGCCAACAATTTGGCTCTCGACTTCTGCCACAAGCGAGATTGAAAGAACACGAGCTTCACGTAGCGCTTTTACAATAAACTGCTCAGTATGGCCTGTGTGTGGCGCGTTTAGGAACGCAGAAACAGTTACGTCATGAATCGCTTGAATGTCGTTTGGATGTTCTTTTCTTATGGTGATGTTCAACTAGAGATACCTGTGAATTTTATTGTTTAAATTTGAGATAACCGCAAACCATATTATGCCCGACGTTTTCTAAAATAATGAAGTCTTTAATTCTATTCGGATATGTCTACCGTCGATTATCCAATTATCGACCAAAACTTGGATGTAGTGGTTTATCAGCTAACAACGTAATCGTTTAAGAATTACTAGTATTCTAAATAGATTTTTGGTGGCTATAACAAAACTAAGTGGTTTGAAAATCGAGTACAAAGAAAAAAGTAAAATAATTATACACGCCAGTGCAAAGGGAATGGCGTCGCTCCTAATTTCTTGAATGTTTGTCAGCAAAAAATATAAAGCATAAGCGATTGGTACAGAAAATAAAAAAGAACAAATTAGACCTTTTAATCGGAGAAAAAAACTAAGTTCTAAGTTGTCCATTTTATTACGAGCCTTTAATGATTTTTGAGTGAAAATTAAGCAGTGATAGCAATTTTTGCAAGTTGACTTAGTCGTCTCCCGAAAAATAGCTAATCAAATCGTGCTGCTAGCTTTTTGTAAATTGCGTCTTTATCTCTTTTGCCGATCGCAAGCACATAGACAACAATTTCATCATCAATAACTTCATAAGCTAAACGATAACCTGCGGTGCGTAGTTTTATTTTATATACCGAATCATAGCCACGTAATTTAGATGCGGGCACGTGAGGATTCTCGAGACGTTCTTTTAATTTCTTCTTAAATTGGTGCTTTATGGGAGTTGCTAACTTACTCCACTCTTTTTGGGCAGCGGGAACAAATTTTAACTTATAGGTCATCGATGTTAACTTCCACAGCGTCTGATAAATCATCTCTGCGGTTTTCAACAAGCTTAGAAAGCTCGTAATCATCAATCATTTCCATTAGGAATTCATAAGTTTCAGCTGGTACTAAATACGCTGCGGGCTTATTGTGATTCAAAATAGCAATAGCAGAACCATCTGCCTCATTTAAAAGTGCAGTTGGGTTTTTCTTTAATTCTGAAATACTTGCTGAACAGTCAGCTAAAACCTGTCTCATAATGCCACCAAATTAGCGCTAAATTAAGTTCTTATTTTAGGTCTTTTTATGCTGGCTTACTACTGTTTATTTTCTAATCCTGTTTGCGTAGTAAAATATAGCAACCCTTGAAAAGACTAGTGCTTAGAATAGTTGAGTTTTAATGATGTTAGTAATAAATCAATATCGGATTGTTTGAAGCCTCTAAATTTCAAAGTGTATAAATGATTTTGATTATGAAGTTCTACGTATACTTCTTGATCGTCGTGAGGTGATCCAAATTGAAAAATATTGAGATTAATATTGGGAAGGTGATATGAAAATAGGTGTTTAGAACGGGATGTGTCCATTGTTCGAGTGAGTATGGCTATATTTGCCAATTTATATGTTTCAAGATCGGACATGAGTGATAGCTCGTTAAGGTTTATCGAATAGAGATGTTTACGCAGAGCGTAGTCAGAATTTAAATTACCCTGCCCAAACAGATTTAATAGTTTATCTGCTGATACATTTTTTTTGAGATATTCAGAGTAACTGCGCTGTGTAGTATTACGAGTAATAAGCAGAGATTTATTTTTTACCTGATTAGCGTTTGTGAGCAGTACTCTATTCGGTGTAATAAAGTCTTGGTTGTCGTGAATACTAAACTCTGTTGAAATACTGAAATTAAGCGCGAAAACCGTCATTGGCTTTGAAGGTAATTCGGTTTCGTAAACAGGTAATTCAAACTCTCTAAGTTTTAGCGTTGAAATCACTATCCCACTGTTTTTTATATTCTTATGAAGTGAATAGAGTGCGTATCCCTTGAAGGATAGAGGCACGCATATAGCGAGTAAAATTGATATAACTAGAACATTTTTCATTGATCGCACTCTGATTCGGTTCTTAGCGAAGAAATAGTTTTTCGCTGTTACATTTTATAATACGCGGATCACTTGTCCTTGATTTGAAAGCATCAGATATCTGGCTCTTTCAGTTGTTATACCCCAGTCATCGACGTCCCAACGTTGATAACCTTCGTCGGTAAGAAATATTTGTAGCTTTGTTTGAATAAAGGAATTCCAATCTTCGATTAAATTGAGAGATTCGTCTTTCTTATAGTCGTGAAAAATTTCCCCTTGTAGTTTTGTAACACCGATGGTTCCATCAAGGATTAAGCCCCTTAAAATAGATTGAACGTTTTCTTGTTCAACTCCCCGAGCGGCAAACTCCGTTTTTAATTCGTGGACTGCAGATTCTTCACTTGCAAGTAGTGCTACTAAAAAATGAATGTCGTTCGATGTTAGTTGGTCCATGGTTTATCAACATAGATATGGTTATTGAGCAATAATGAAAAATGGATCGCGCTTTGCCTAAAGCCTCTAGGGTCAATTCAACGGCAGTGCCATTTTATGCGTAAATAACTTCTTTGATTATACTTGAACCGCAATCATCGCCGAATGAAACCACTATAAAATGCTTTCTGATGAAGCCAGAGTCAATGCTATACCATGTCAGAATATTTCCATCTTCTTCAAAAGTTTCTAATGGAGCAAAAAATGTCGGCTCTTTTACACTGTCAGCGAATAATGCGATGTTTTTAATCTTGCCATTGTCTATTTTCTGCGGAAGCTTAATCTCAACAATGTAATTTGATTCTTTGAGTCTTGTTTCTATGGATAGTTTATCTCCATATTTACGATTATCTTCACTCTGCATTTCATCAGTCACAACGCAAGTAAGTGCTTCAGTATTAAATGAGATAAAGACGAAAAATAGATAGAAAAGTTTCACATGCAATTTCCTTATACAATACGATGGTGTATTTAATACGAGTAAGCTTTCAATACAAACAAGCGACTTCAAAGCTAACTATTAAATAATTCAATGTCAAAGGCTTATGAATTTGACAAATAAAAAAACGAGCATCAATGTGCTCGTTTTTCTAAATTGTTTGGATATATCAAACGTATCGTTATTTAATCTTACGGACTCTGAAACTGCGTCCCTTAAGTTTACCTTCACTAATCTTGCGCAATGCGATTTGGGCTTTGCTGGCGGCTACGGCGACGTAGGCCCAGTTGTCGGCTAGGTTGATTTTTCCTACGTCTTTACCCGCGATGCCGCCTTTGCCTGTTAGTGCGCCTAGGATATCGCCTGCGCGGACTTTTTGCTTTTTACCACCATCGATTTGCAGCGTTGCCATGGCCGGTTTTAGCAGTGGCTTATCTAATACGCTGTTGTTTGGCAAATCGCTTGGCTCGACGGTGATGTTAGTGAATTCTTCGATACGGGCTATTTTGTTGTATTCCTTCTCGCTAAACAGCGAATACGCGCGGCCTTTAGCGCCTGCACGGCCACTGCGACCGATGCGGTGAACGTGTACTTCTGGATCTGGCGACACGTGATAGTTGATTACCGTATCGAGACTGTCGATGTCTAAACCGCGTGCAGCAACGTCGGTGGCAACCAAGATTGAGGCGCTTTTATTGGCAAAGCGAATTAGGGTTTGGTCGCGATCGCGCTGCTCTAGATCGCCGTGTAGAGCGAGGACGCTAAAGCCGTAATCTTTTAGATTACTAGCGACATCTTGTACATCGCGCTTGGTAGCACAGAAGATAACCGTAGATTCACTTTGCGTGTCTTGCAGTAATAAACGTACGGCGTGTGCACGATGACGGTTGTCGTCGACAAGGAAAAACGCTTGATTGATTGAGTTGTCATCGTGGGTTGAGGCCACTTCAATCGATACTGGGTCGTTCATTAGCTTTTTAGCGATTGGTTTTACGCCGTCAGGGAAAGTCGCTGAAAACAATAAGTTTTGACGCTTTGGTGGGCAAAGCGAGAAAATTAAATCAAGGGCATCAACAAAGCCCATTTCTAGCATACGATCTGCTTCATCTAGTACTAGCGTGTTGAGATGCTTTAAGTCGATACGACCTTTGCGCAGGTGATCTTCGATACGTCCCGGTGTGCCAACGAGGATGTGTGCGCCGTGCTCAAGTGAACCAATTTGCGGCCCCATCGGTGTGCCGCCACATAGCGTTAGTACTTTGATGTTGTGAATCGCGCGCGCCAGTTTACGGATTTCTTTAGCAACTTGGTCGGCGAGTTCGCGAGTAGGACATAAGATTAGCGATTGTACGCGAAACTTTTTTACATCAAGGTTGTTAAGCAATCCAAGACCAAAGGCGGCAGTTTTACCAGAACCTGTTTTACCTTGAGCAATCACGTCTTTGCCTTCCAAAATCGGCGGCAGACTTTGTGCTTGAATTGGCGTCATCTCGTTATATGACAAGGTTTTTAAGTTCTCTAGCAGCGATGCGTTGAGAGGCAATTGAGAAAAGCTAGTTGATTGCACAGTGATGGCCTTGAATGATTGAATTGGGCGCTAGTATATAGGATTTAATTGATGGTTATTAGTTTGGCGCTCAGTTGTGTGCAGCAAACGAGGTAAAATATTTAATTATTGGCTCTAAATTGTTGTTGAGCACTGTATGATGTGCCTATTGGAATTATTCGTGTCGCGCACTAAAGCGCACGTAAAGGAAATAATTTGAAAAAAGTCGCTATCTTCGTTGATGTCCAAAATATTTATTACACCACTAGAGATACTTACGGTAGGCCGTTTAATTATCGTCAGTTTTGGTTTGGTATTGCACAAGAATATGAGATTGTCGCCGCTTATGCCTATGCAATTGATAAAGACGATGTATCACAACAGAAGTTTCAAAGTGCGCTGCGTCATATTGGGTTTAACGTTAAATTAAAACCCTTTATTCAGCGCCGTGATGGCAGTGCAAAGGGCGATTGGGACGTTGGAATTACCATTGATGTGCTTAAACACGCGCCTGATGTCGATGAAGTGATTTTGTTATCGGGCGATGGTGATTTTGCCATTTTGCTTGATGAGCTGCGCGATACTCACCAAGTTTCTAGTCAGGTGTTTGGCGTGTTAGATCTCACAGCTGGTGCGCTGATTGAAGCTGCTGATGAATACACGCCGATTGAAAAACGCCATTTACTGTAACTCAGCAATCACCCTTAAAAAGGTAGCTGACACTCGATTGCTTTACCGTTTTCATTGAGTTTGAATAGTCGCACGCTAAGCGGCATTTGCGGTGAGGTGTTAACCGTCAATGCCATTTTGTGATCGTCACTCACTGTGTAAAGCTTGCTCTGCCAATGGTCGCTATTGTCATCTCGGGCTTCATCGAAGCTTAAAACTATATTCTCTTTATCACTTACGTCAAAACTAAATTGATGCAGTGGGGCGGCTAAGCCATCGCCACAGGCTTTGATGTATGACTCTTTGAGTGTCCAATAATCGTAAAATCCACGTTGTTGCTCATCATCTGGCAGTGACTGTAACGCTGCTGTTTCGGCGGCACTAAAATAACGTGGCGCGAGTTTTTTGGTGTCGCTTTTGCGTTTGGTGTATTCGACATCAATGCCGACAGGTGTATTTTTAGTGACTGCTAAGGCAATCAGCTGGTGGGCATGGGAGAGGTTAAATTCAAGCTCAGTTGGTTGGCTATTAACCTCTTGAATGAAAGGCTTACCGTTCCAGCCTTTGTCAAACTGCCAGTCGGTCGCTTCAATATCTGCGTATTGTGATAATACACTGCGCACAAGACCACGGGTAATTAGCGCGTCGCGCTTGCCATCATCGCTATACTTTTTTTGCGCCTTGTCACTTTCTTCACGGCTGATTATTTGCTTATACTGGAAAAGCACATCACTGGATAAGCTTTGTGGCTCGACGAGGTAAATGTCGATGTGATGTTGTTCTATAGTGCGTTGTGGCAAAGCGCTGGCCTGAGTCATGCGAATATTGGCACTAGTTTATCAGACAAATTCTCTACCTTCTAAACCTATCCTAAATCAACGTTAAAACGAGTTTTTAACACTGACCATAAAACGCACGCTATCGGCGTGTTCTCGCTCGGTGAGGGGGACGGCCAAATCAATGTGAATAACGTGATTAGCATCGGCGCGACTTGGTGTTAACCGTAGGCCTGCACCAATATTTGCCAGCCATGGTGTTTTTTGCGAAGTCGCATTGGCTAATGGACTTTGTTTGCCCCAACTACGGCCAATGTCGGTAAATACGGCTCCGGCGACGCGGATCAGTTTCCACCAGTACTGATCGGTGTAGTAGCGCTGTTCTAGTTTCAACACGGCGTTTCTATCGCCAGTTTGAAAGCGCACTGGATACCCACGCATACCGGTATCGCCACCGAGAAATAGTTGATTTTCAATATATGGATTTTTCAGTAAATTGTAGTTAACGCCAGCAAAGAATACGCGATCTGAGGTGGAAAAGTGATAATACTCGCCGTTAAAGTTGGCACTGAGGTTTTTCGTTGTACTGCTGTCTTTGAGGTAGTGACCGCTTACACTGCCTGATACTGCAATTAGCTCTTTATCAAATTTAAAGGCATTTTCAGAACGCACATGAAAGATGTAACGCGACTCGTCATCGCTCCACGATGATGGGCTATAACCAAGGCTAGCGGAGAAGTTGCGGCCAAGGTTGATGTCTTCGGTGCGCTTGATTGAATGAAAGTTGGTTAGGGTGGTGTAGTGATCTTGCAACAGATTAAATTCAATCCACGGGTAGATACTTTTACGCGAGTTAAGCGGCTTTAATTGCGTGGTGTTTTCGGTTTTCCAAAAAGTGTCTTCGACAAAACTAACGCCGTAACGCCAGCGCGTTGTTTTGTCTTTGTGATAACCATTTGAGTGCCCCCAATAGGCCGAATAGTGCTTGAGTTCGTGACCAATGTCAGTGAGTTTATCTTTGTTCAAATAAAGCGGATCTTCGCGTTTTTCGTTGAGATAGCTTACGCCATAGCTATCGACACTGGCGAAGGAGTAAAAAGGCTTGTTAATGGCGATAAAATGACGGTGACCATCGCTGTTATCGCTAATCTCTAACTCATTTTGAATGTGTGTACCACCAACATTGGGATCGCGATAAATAAACGCGAATTCACTGCGTTGATCGTCTTTTGAACGGGCAATCGATATCAGTTTTCCTGTGCCAAGAAAGTTTGATTCTGTAATAGATGCGCGCGTTTTAGTTTCATCGCCATTGTGAGAGACGTTAAAGGCAGGCGTAATTGACCAAGTATCTCGGGTGGCAATGCGCAAGTCGACGGTGTCATTACATAATGAAACTGGCTCGATACGGGCATCGTAGAGGAATTTTTGATTGCGCAATAAGCGCTCAGATTCTCGTACTTTGACTTCACTGAAAGATTCGCCGCGTTTAAATGACAATTCCTGCTCAATTACTTTTTCTTTGGTGACGGTATGAATGCCATTAAGCCATTGATAGAGCCAGTTTAGAGAGACAGAATCATCATCACTGAATACGTTGTAGCGGGTGTATTGAATGTCGCCTATCTTTTTGCCGTCGAGAAATTTTGGGATCTCGATGGGTGGTGTCTGAAATTCACTGTCTGGCACTGGAACTTTTAAGTGCCATTGGCATTGCTGCTTTACGGTTGAAAGAGTTTTGGCGCGCGGTTCATCCTTTGCTGTGGCGGCAAATGCGGAAGCTGCAAATAATAAAGAAATGATAAGTATACCGCTGCGCAATGTGTAGGACTCCTTGTCGGCTAATTTAAGCATATGATAATTCTTTGAATTTGGGAACGTTATCAGCTTAAAGTTTTATAGATTGACGCTGGATTAATGGCTCGGAGCGCAGGATAATAGGCGAAAAAAATTATAGTGAGCAAAATTTATGTTGAGGCATCAAGTTATTCCCGTGACCGCATTCGCGCAAAATTGTAGTATTTTGTGGTGTGACGAAACTAAGGAAGCGGCGGTTGTCGATCCCGGCGGTGATATCGAGAAATTAGTGGCGTTTATTAATCAGCAACAACTTCATGTTAAGCAGGTGTTGTTAACACATGGGCACCTTGATCATGTTGGTGCTACTGCTGATGTTGCTAGCGCTTATAACGTGCCTGTGATTGGCCCTCATCAAGGCGATGCATTCTGGATTGATAATCTCGCGCAGCAAGCGCAAATGTTTGGTTTTGCTACCCCGAATAATTTCACGCCGACAACATGGCTTAATGATGGTGACGTGGTTGAGGTTGGTAAGCAATCACTTAACGTTGTGCATTGTCCGGGCCATACTCCTGGTCATGTGGTGTTTTATCATCAAGCAAGCAATCGCGCTTGGGTTGGTGATGTAATTTTTGCTGGTTCAATTGGTCGCACTGATTTTCCACAAGGCAATCATCAGCAACTTATCGATTCTATTTGCAATAAATTATGGCCGTTAGGTAACGAGGTGGAGTTTATTTGTGGTCATGGACCTAATTCCACTTTTGGCAAAGAGCGTGCATCGAATCCTTTAGTTGGTGATCGTGTAACGGGGCGAGCTTAAAAATAAAAAAGAGCATTAGGGCCTGTTGATCTTTGGTGAAGGTTTTTGCAGCGAGTTGTTCGGGTTTTATACAAGGAAGAGCCTGCGACGCTTAGCGGGCTAAGCTAGCAGAGGATAACGCCGTAGAAATCACGAACAAACGCTGTCCTTCGGATGCAATGACAAGATATTTTCACCGCGTTATTCGTCGCTCGCCTATGACTGCATGGATGCAGGAAGTAGAGCGACTCAGGAGACAAAGCCGAGGTAAACTAGGCGTCGCTCCTTATGCCTTGTGAAAAAGCCTTGTCAGTTGCACAAAATTCATCCTCGAATGATCAACAGGCCCTAGTTTCCTAAAGCTCTTTTTTGATGTTATTCCACTGGTAAAACTGGTGTTGGTTTCCCACTTTCGTCAACAGCAACGAAGCTAAAAGTACCTGTAATGGCTTTCTCGCGGTGGTCGTGGTACATGTCTTCAACGTAAATATTCACTTCCACTTTAATACTGGTGTTACCTACGTGGATCACTTGACCAATTAACTCTACCAAGCTGCCGCCGGGGATCGGGTGTTTGAAGTCAATCTTATCCGACGATACGGTAACTAAACGTTTGCGACAAAAACGGGTGGCGGCGATAAAGGCGGCTTCGTCCATCCAAGCTAGTGCTTGACCGCCAAATAGCGTGTCGTGGTGGTTAGTGGTAAATGGGAATACGGCTTTGGTGATGCGCGATTGACTCTTATCGAGGCGCTCTAAAATTTGCGGATCTGAAATCATTGAAGTTACGTGTTGAAAAAAGGACGCCGGATTATAGCAGTCAAAAATGGCTTTGACTGCTATTTCACGTCTAATGTAGTGGGGTTTTACTGTTTTTGTGTCATGAGTCCTTGATAACCACCACCGTTATGAAGATTGGTGTAACCAGCTTTAGTTAGCGCCGCAATCGCTTTACCTGAGCGGTTACCGCTGCGGCAGTACAGAACAACGCGGCGATCTTTATTGATGCCTAATGCGGTAAATTGTTTTACGGCAATATCGTGTGGAATATTTAGGGCGTTCTTGATATGGCCGCTAGCAAACTCTTTAGCACTGCGCACGTCGATCACTAATACGCCGTTATTAATATCCTGCCATGCGATTTGTTCGCGAGATGCTTGCTCGGCATTGGCGCTATTTACGCTGATTAATAGGGTCATTATTGTGGTTAGTACTAATAGCATTTGTTTCATGTTGTGCTCCTTTCTTTTATTTCGCAGTCTGATTTCATGCCAAGGCGCTTAAATAGCCATGATGCAGGGCAAAACTTACTAATGGAAAATTGCATCATATTAAGACCAATAAACAGGGTAAAGTACACGAAATTTGGGTGTACCATCTGGGTTAAAACAACTGACAGAATAATCATAATGCCAGCAAACATAAAGGTTGCGCGTTGATATGTCATAAGGTTCTCCTGATTCAAAAATCTACTAAAAATAAAACGTGATTCGCAGTGCTGCGTTATCAATGGTTTTTAATTGGCCAAAGAAGGTGTCGCTGTGACCATTAAGGTTATTAATGTGACCACTCAAAATGATTTGATCGCTATAGCGGTAGCTGCTGCTAATACGTAAATAATTGTCGTGATGGTTTGGCGAGTGAAATAACATGAGTTGGCTATTCCAATTGTCATCACTAGAGCGATAGTTAAAGCTAGTGGTTATTAGCTGACGGTTGTCTAGCGTATGAGAGGCGTATGGATTGCTGTCTTGCTCTAAGTGCGCTTGTAGCGATAGGTTTAGGCGCGGCATTATTTCGCGCTCAAATCCAATTAAATAGCGCTGCTGTTTACTGCTTTGCGCTAGAGAGTTATCGAGCCAATAATTGGAAAACTCTGCTTTAAATAAACCACCCGCCAGCGGTTTTACCATGCTGGCACCAAGACTTTTTAGTTGCTGATATTCAAACCGTCCAGCGATAAATTGCGGTGTGTTGCCAATGCCGTCACTGGCGTAAAAAGCGTAGTCTGTTTGTCCGCTGCTAAAATAGTAACGGGCGTGAATACTGCTATCACTTGGTGATGTCAGGCCGCTGATGGGCTGATACAAATCATCAACACTGTGCTGTGATTGATAGACAACATCGAGACTCGATTCGCCAAAAAAATAACTCAGTTTCAAGGCGTCATTTGGCTTTTTCAGATAGCTAATATCATCGCCATTAAAAAACGATTGCCAATCTTTAGCAAACAGATCGTTAAGGAAAATAAACTCACCTAACCCCCAACTCAGGCTCTGCCTGCCCACTTTAAACGACAGGCCAGCCAGCGCTGAGTCGCTAATTGTCTCATTATCACTATTGGCAAAATCGACACTAACTGCCAGCTCTCGCACTTGATGTTGCCAATCGCTTTTGAGCAGCAAGTATTGGCTATCAGCTTTAAACTGCGCTTGGAAAAGTTCCCCTTCATATTGGGTCTCAAGGCGCAAGGTAAGATCTTTGGCGCTGAAATTTGTAGATTGCGGTTGAGTTGACAGAAAACGACCTACCTTACCTTGAACAAAGCCGTTATAGCTCCATGGTGAGCTTGGTGTCTCTTGCCAATCGTCCCATTCGTCGTCATTGGCGTGTACATTTGTTGCGCACAGTAACAGAGACGCTGAAACCAATAACGCTGGCAATAATGTTGGTGGTGAAAAGCGATTCATGAGCTATTTCAACCAGCGTTTAGGTGGATTGCGCAGACTGCGCTCGGAGAATACTGTTTGCGGAATACCTTTGTTGTATTTCACGCCCTTAAATTGCATTAAGGTTTTGGCGCCGGTGAGCGGTAAACTCACTTGCGAACTAACTACCGTTGGATAACCGTCGATGACTTTGATCTTTTTCGCTTCGATGATGCGATAAACATCGCCATTATTATTGGTGTAGCTAATCTTCGTCGGCAGCATCACATCTTTTTTGATCTCCACCATATAGCTAGCAAACTCCACCACGCTTGGATCTTTTGGCACAGCTTTGATGATGTAATGAGTTGGCGTTTGCTCAATAAGCTCAAAGCTATCTAATGAGGTATTACGCCCAGAGATATCTTCATAGTAGAAATGCGAACCCACAAAACTGGTGCGTTTGTCACTGGCGGAAATGCGTTTTACCAAATCAAGAGCTGGTAAAAATAGCCAGCGATCATCATCGGTAGTAATGTGCTTTTCAACTCGAAACATCATGCCTTTAACATCAGACGGGCGTGAAAAGGCGATAAGGAATTGTTGATCGCCACCATCTTCAATGTCACGACGTAGTACGTTAAATTGACGCATTTGCACGCGGCCTTGCTCGTCGATTATTTTCATGCGCGCGGCACTTGAACCATCATCTCCTTGATAAAATGCAGCATGATTAGCGCGTTTAATGATTTCGTCCACTGAAAGTTCGTTCGCATTGATTGAAGTTGTTGCCAGTGCCGTAATAAATAAAGAAGTAAGTAGTTTCATTGTTGACTCCTAAGCATTTGACTTATCAGTGACGGATAACACCGCAGGAATAAGGGTAAGTGTGACAAACGCTGATAACAGCATGATGCTTGCTAAGAACAGACCCACAGTGACATAAGGCACTAATGGTGCGAAAAGCAGTGGGGTAAAACCTAATGCAATAACAATGGCGTTGCGGGAAATTGCTCGCGCTGGCTCTCTAAACATCGCTTCTATAGCTGCAATGGCACTTTGACCTTGTTTGCGGAAGGTGCGATAGCGCTCGATAAAGTGGATGGCAAAGTCCACCGATAGACCAAGGGTTAGCGATGACAGTACGGCAATTGGCATATCGTAGTCTTTGCCAATCCAGCCAATAACGCCGTAGATTGAAATAATGGTAATTGATAATGGCAGCATGGCGAGCAGGCCATAGCGAATAGAGCGAAATAGGGCTACCATCATCAATAACACCAGTACAAAGGCGCTTAATAATGATTCGAGCATGCCTTCAACCATTGCTTGTTGCCAAATAACGTTGATGTAAGCTTTGCCCGCCCAATTAATGCTCATACCTTGCGGCAAAGGGTTATTGGCTAAATAAGTATTTACGCTGTCAATGACTTCCATCATTGCCTGATTATCACCAGTGTTTAGTTGTAACCAGAGCAAGGTTTTGTCTTTGCTCGGTGTCACAAAGTGATTGAGATCGCCAGGGCGATGTGACGATTGATATTGCAATAATACTTGGGCAACTGCGTCACTGCTGCTTGGCAGCCTGTAATCAGCATCTTGGCCGCTGAGCAATTCACGGTTAACGGTTTTAGTGATATCGCTTAGCGAATTAACCTTGCCAACATATTGGTTTGCGCGCAGGTGAGTGGCAAGGTTTTCTATAACATTAAGCGCGGATGGCTGATAAAAATCTTGCTGTGAGCGCAGTGCATTAGTCATGATTTCTAATGAACGATCGACAAAATCACTCTGTTTTTCATTAAGTTCACCTTCAAAACTTATATCGTCAAAGGCTTGTGCTAATTGCGCTAATGAAGGTTTAGTTATCCATTGTGGCAGTGTTAAATCATGGCTATTAGCTTGACCAATTAAGCTATCGACAAGGCCATTTTGTTGGTGGTTGTTATCGTAATTCAACACAAGATAAGCGTTGTAGGTACCTGAAAAATGATGATTTAGCACGCGATCACTGACGCTGATTTGGTGATCTGATTTAAACCAGCGCACCGGATTATCGTTAATCACTATATGACTAATTCCAACAATACCAATGGCAGTAATAGCAATTAACGACACAATAATAGTTTTGTTGGCATTGACTGTGAAGCGAGATAAGGCGATCAACCCGCGCACGAGCATAGTGGGCTTTTCGTCATCGCTTTGTGATAAAGCACTAATGGTTTGCGGGTTTAAACGGGATAAATACGCAGGCAATAGGGTCATTGTTAGGATAAAGGCGACAATAATACCGCTGCCGACGAATCCGCCGAAGACTTTCACAGGTGGAATTGGCGTGAGCATTAGCGAATAAAAACCAATAGCTGAGGTTAAGGTAGTAAATAGCATTGGTTGAAACAAGTGACCGATGACATCGCTAATGGCATCTTCGGTGGATTGTTCAATGTTATAGGCGCGGTTGTGTTGCAGTTTTTCTTTAAACTCAGATAACACGTGAATAGCGTCCACCACGGCAATTGGCATCAAAAAGATGGCAATCATCGATGACAGAATATGCACCGAAAAACCAAGCGCAATTAAACTGCCCATGGTAATAACCACCGTGCTCATAGCTACCAGCATTGCCCCCATAGTGACAATGGCTTTACGTAAAAATAGCCACAACATGGTAAAGATCATTAAGCCTGCTAATGGCGCACTAATCGCCATTTGCACAAACATTTCATTGCCAAATTGGTTTTCTGCAATGGGTAGTCCGGTAATGAAATACTCATTACTTTGATCTTGCGTGGCGATAAATTCACGAACTTGCTCGGCAATGGCGTAACTAACATCGCTACTTTCAATAGGAATATAGATAGCGATGGCTTGATGATCGTTAGATGCTAATGTGTTTTTTAGCATTGGCAGGCGATTAATAGCTTCTTTCACTGCATCTGCTTGCATTTGGGTTTGCGGTGCTTTGGGCATTAGCCAGCTAAAACGCAGCGCTCCCTCTGATTCATTTTTTATATTGTCGACTAAACTGGGCGCCATCACTTCATTGGCGATAACACCGTCGATACCCACAACAAAATCACTGATGTGTTTAATGGTGGTAAGATTTTGTGGTGTATAAATTCCTTGCTTGTTAACAACACCCAACACTATGGCATCGTAAAGATTGAATTCTTTTTTCACTTGATTGTGGAAGACACGAGCCGGATTGTCTTGGCTTAGCATATTTTGCGGATCGGTATCTATATTGATTCGCGGAACTTGTGTCAGCAAGGCAATGGCAATAATGGCGACAACGGCATAAATGGTCTTTGGCCAATGGATTGCCCAGTGGGTAACCATTTGCGCTAAACGTTGATTGAAAGACAGTGTGTTCATGAGAGCATGTTCAAAAATAGTACAATGCCAGATAGTTTATATTAGTTTTTTCTAATGTAAAGTATTTATTAGGTTTCTCTAATGTAATGTCGAGAAAGGTTGAGAAAAACAATTACACAAATTTTATACAATTTGTGGTGAATTCGTTGACAGTGTCCTTTTGATAGCGTTGAATGGTTTATTAAGGACGAAATATCTAGCAAAACGGCGCTAGATGTTAGCAGTGAGTCTCGGGATTACTGCATAGCACAAGGACTTTGTTCATTCTCCTTACCATCTCAATGCGTTATTCCCACATTCAACATATTGATTGCAAGGGGAATAAGATGCTTATCAAATACCGCTTAATGTTCAATACTGCCTTACTCATTTTGAGTTTGCTGGTGGTCATTTCGGTCACTACTTATACCGAAAAAACAGTTGGCGATCTCAGTCATGGAGTGGAGATAACGGGAACCATTAAAAGCGACATTCTTGAGCTGCGCCGCAACGAAAAAGATTTTCTGGCGCGTAAAGACGATAAATATGTCGACAAATACAACAACAGATATCAAAAATTATCCGCAGATATTGCTGAGTTAAAAGCACTCTTTGTCCAATACGATTTAACCACCAATGAAATCGATGGCTTAGCTAACGCAACAGCAAAATACCGCGAACATTTTATGGCGTTAGTCGCCCAGCAAAAACGCATCGGTTATCATCCTAAAGACGGGTTTTATGGTGAACTTAGAGATGCGGCTCATCAGATAGAAGAGCAAGTTAAAGGTGGTGACCCTTCGCTGACCATAATGTTGCTGCAACTGCGCCGCAATGAGAAAGATTTTATGCTGCGCTTAGATACCAAGTACGTCGATAAATTTACAGGTAACTTTTATAAGCTTGAGCAATTAATGAAGAGCCAGAGTTACGGCAATATCGACGTGCTGCATAATTATTACGATAAGTTTATTCAGCTCACCCAAGCCAATGAAACCATGGGGTTGACGCCAAAGCTAGGTATTCAAGGCACCATGCGCTCGACGATTCATACTACGGAGGAAATGCTTAACGCTCTGATTATGCATAGTAAGGAAGAAATAACCGCTACTAATAGCTTAATGGCTTGGATTCTCTATGGTGCCTTTGCGGCGATTAGTGCATTAGCGTTAGTAGTTAACCTTGTTAACAGCAATCGTATTTTGCAAGCAATAGGCCGATTACGTAACTTAATGATTGATGTTGAACAAACCAATGATTTAACCAAGCGAGCCAATGACGTTGGCAAGGATGAAATTGCGGAAATGGCGTTTCATCTT
Source organism: Psychrobium sp. MM17-31 (assembly GCF_022347785.1). Lineage (NCBI taxonomy): Bacteria > Pseudomonadati > Pseudomonadota > Gammaproteobacteria > Alteromonadales > Shewanellaceae > Psychrobium > Psychrobium sp. MM17-31. The sequence goes on along the minus strand of NZ_JAKRGA010000002.1, from coordinate 62,493 downwards.
AATCAGCTGCTCAAGAAGTTTGAAAGTATTATTGTCGATGTTAATCACAGCGTAAAAACACTTAATGGCGCTACCGACGACTTGTCGCATAGCGTTGGCGATAATCAGCAAAGCATCGAATCACAGCTTCATCAGGCGCAAACAGTAACTAGCGCGATGGAAAACCTAACCGCAACTATCGATGGTATAGTGGTTAATACCACAGACGCTGCATCAAAAGCGCAGCTGACTAACAAAAACGCGCTCGATGGTAATCAAGGCGTGCAAGCGACGATAACGCAAATTCAGCAGCTGTCCCATAACCTCGAACAATCACATACCGAAGCTAAAAAGCTGGTGAATGATAGCGAACATATCACGACGGTGATGGATGTGATCCGCGGAATCGCCGAACAAACTAACTTACTGGCACTTAATGCGGCGATAGAGGCTGCGCGGGCAGGTGAGCAAGGCCGTGGTTTTGCGGTTGTGGCAGATGAAGTACGAACGCTGGCAAGCCGAACCCAAGATTCGACCCAAGAAATCGAGAGCATTGTCGACACCTTGCAGCAGCGCAGCAAAAACATGATGGCGCTGATCACCGACTGTCAGCAACAAGGTGTAGAAAGCGCTAATAAGGCCGCTGCAGCAGGCGATATGCTGTCTGAAATTACCGAAAATATGGCGAGCATTTTATCTATGACCACTTCGATTGCCGATGCCATCGATCATCAGAGCCAAGGGGTGATGGAAGTGAACACTGGGGTTGAATCTATTCGTCAGCAAGTGGATAAAACGGCGCAGCATTCAAACAACAATGCGGCGCTTAGCGATGAGCTAGCGAAACATGCGCTGCACCTTAATGATGCCGTGGCGGCTTATAAGGTGGGTTAACCTGAGTTAGCACTTTTACTTAACATAAAAATTTACAAATTAAGGCGAGTATCAATGACATAAAATGTTAAATGATACTCGCTTTTTTATATTGTGATGAAGGAAGCGCTACACCTTGGCGCACTAGCTGACTATAAAGTTGGATGTTGCCCGCAACTCAATCAACATAAAAATTTACAAATTAAGGCGACTATCAATGACATAAAATGTCAATCGATGCTCGCTTTTTGACATTAGAGTAGGCTACACTCCGTTAACTTTAATAATAATGAATAAGGATATGGTTTGAAGCGATTACATTCTTTGCTTACTGGCACCCTGTTGTCTAGCGCCATGTTTACAGGCGCGTTAGCGACTTCTGTGATGTCACATTCCGCCGTTGCCGCACAAGGGACAACTCCCACCTTGAAACTCGACAGCTGTTTCGTTGCTGGTGTAACTAAACAACTGCAATGTGGCACATTAGCAGTGCCAGAGAACTGGCAAGCTCCGAGTGACAAAACACTCGATCTTAACGTGATTGTTGCCAATGCGGTTTCTCAATCGCCAAAAAGCGATCCGCTATTTTTATTAATGGGCGGCCCGGGCCAAGCAAGCTCAGAGCTGGTGGCTGGCTTGTTAAAAATCTTTCGCAGCGTGCGAGAAGATCGCGATTTGGTTTTCATCGACCAACGCGGTACAGGTAAATCAAGCGCGTTAGTGTGTGATGAAGAAGATGGCGATATTTACGAAGTGCTCAGCAGTGACTTTAACGTTGATGATGTTAAAAAGTGTATTGCCTCGTTTGATGTCGATTTATCACAATACAATACCAATAATGCCATTTTAGATTTTGACGCAGTGCGTGAAGCACTTGGCTATCAACAGATTAATCTTTATGGCATCTCTTATGGTTCACGCGCCGCCATGGTGTATATGCGCGAAAAACCAGCTGCATTGCGCTCAGTCATTTTAGATGGCGTAGTACCGCCACAGGTGGTGGTTGGTCCTATGGGGATCGAAGCTGAGCGTGCATTCGATATTATGATTGAGCAGTGTAGTCAAAGTGAGGCCTGTGCTAAGCAGTTTCCTAATTTCCTTGGCGATTATCAAAAAATCCGCGCCCAATTAGAACAAGCGCCGATCAAAACGATGATTGATCACCCTGTTACCGACAAGCCGATTGCGTTAAACATCGATAGTAAAAAGTTTATCAATCAAATTCGCAACATGTTCTACAGCGTTGGTATGCGTGAGTTAGTCCCTTATGTGGTGAGTGAATTTAGTAAAGGCAATTACAAACCTTTTGTTGGCATGATGTCGCAAAGTGAAGATTCAACCGGCGGTATGTATGTCGGCCTGACCTTTAATATTTTGTGTAATGAAGATATTCCTCGTGCAAGTCGCGATCTGTTAGCCAAAGACAGCGCCAATCGTTTCTCTGGTGCCCATACATTTGAAGTGTTCAGTAGCATTTGTGAGCACTGGCCAACTTTCGATGCGCCAGAAAACTTCGGTGATAAAGTTACATCAGATATCCCAACGATGTTGTTATCAGGCGAATTAGACCCTGTAACACCGCCTGCTTGGGGCTCATTGGCCGCTGAAGGGTTAAGCAACAGCAAACATTACATAGCAAAAAATGCAGGCCACGGACTTATCACCCAAAGCTGTGCCGCGAACATGATTAGTGAATATTTAGAAAATCTTAATTTTGATGATGTAAATAGTGCGTGTTTAGATAAGCAGCCACTGCCGGGCTTCTTATTAAACAACAACAGTAATATGGCTGTGCCTGCAAAAGACTCAGCGAAGGAGGCGAAATAGCCATGTTAAAAGTAGATAACTTATCAAAAACCTTTGGCGATTTTACCGCCGTTGAATCGGTATCTTTTGAAGCTAAAGACGGTGAAATCACTGGTATTCTTGGGCCAAATGGCGCCGGAAAAACCACGACGCTGCGCATTTTATACGGCCTGCTTAAGGCCAATACTGGTCACGCATTTATCAATGATATTGATGTGGCAAAGTCGCCGCTCGATGCACGCAGATCATTAGGCATTTTCCCTGACCAATTTGGTATGAGTGAGCGCCTAACTGCTCGTGAACAGATTGAATATTTCGCGCAAATGCACGGATTAACGGGCAAAGCTCTTGATGAAGCATTAGATCGCGTGATTAGTGATTTAGACATGCAGGATATTAGCGATCGCAAAACCGAAGGGTTTTCCCAGGGTCAGCGCATGAAGGTGACCTTAGCTCAGGCGTTAGTGCATCGTCCGCAAAACTTGGTACTCGATGAACCAACCCGTGGCCTTGATGTTATGAGTACGCGTCTACTGCGCGAGCAATTACTGAAACTCAAAGCCGATGGCCATTGTATTTTATTCTCAAGCCATGTGATGCAAGAGGTAGCGGCACTGTGCGACCGTGTAATCGTTGTCGCTAAAGGTAAGGTTGTTGCACAAGGCTCTCCGCAAGAGCTGTGTGAACTTGCTGGCAAAGAACATTTAGAAGACGCCTTTGTTGCGATAATTGGTACTGACGAAGGAGTTGCCGCGTAATGAGTATTTTTAAAGGACTGGTAGTCAAAGAATTTCGCGAAGCATTTCGCGATAAGCGCGCCATTATGGCGGCGCTGTTTGCCATTGTCACAGGGCCTATTATTATGGCCGCTGTATTGATGTTTCAACTTGACGAGCAATTGTCGGTGAAAGATAGCTATGTTGAATTTGTGGGAGAAGAAAACGCCCCAGAATTGATTAACTATCTTAAAGCACAGCAGTTTAAACCTATTGAAGAAGTGCCTGAGAGTGAAGCGGCGAAATGGAAAGAGCGCGAAATCGTTTTAACCATTAGCGATGATTTTGCCGAGCGCTTAAACGCTGGTAAACCAGCTAAGATCACGATTAAAGCGGATTACAGCGATAAAAACCTGCGTACAACGCTTGAGCGTATTGAGACCATTATTAATGCTTATAGCAGTCAAATTGGCACAACACGTTTATTAATGCGTGGTATTGATCCACGAATTACTCAGCCGATTACCATCGATGTTCAAAGTACGGCAACGCCTGAATCGACAAGTGGATTATTAATGGGATTAGTGGGCATGTTTATCATGATGGCGCTATTTACGGCATCGATGACTGCATCTATCGACACTAGTGCGGGCGAGCGCGAACGTCATTCACTAGAGTTAATTTTGTGTCAGCCTGTGTCAACGGTAAAAGTAGTATTGTCGAAAGTGGTTTGTGTAAGTGTTTATGGCGGTATTGCCTCAATTCTGACCATGTTCACCATGAGCTTTACCATGTCGATGTTGCCGATGGAAAAACTGGGTATTTCTATCATTATCGATCCGGTAACTATGATTTACATTACCTTGATGATTATTCCGCTGGCGTATTTAGCGGGGATCGCCCAGCTGTTTTTTGCATATCAAGCTAAGAGCTTTAAAGAAGCACAGTCTTATCTATCGATGATTCTGTTATTACCTATGTTAGTGCCAATGGCGGTGACTATTATGCCGCATAAACCAGCATGGTTAGATTACGTGCCGCTTGCGGGACAAAACATCATCATGGGTGATTTGTATAAAGGGGAAAGCTTGGATATTGCTGCATTCGCCTTTACGAATATTTCTACACTGGCGGTGGCCGTGGCGATGACATTGTTATTAGCCCGCTCACTGCGTTCTGAAAAAGTAGTATTAGGATTGAGTTAATCTAACCCAACGCATAAACGTATTAAGCCAGCGTTGAGCTGGCTTTTTTATGCGCGAAATTTAAGGATTCGCTAAATTCGAATTAACATCACCGAGGGGTAAATCGTCGCTATTTTGTTGCGATGGCGGCACTTGGTATTCCTGTTTGTACATTTCTACGCGATTACGACCATTGTTCTTAGCTTTATACAACGCTTGATCGGCCTGAGAAAACAGTTCGGGGATTTGCGCTTTATCACGCGGCACTATTAAGGAGATGCCAGCACTGATGGTGACCTTTAAGATCTTATCTTCAAACATAAATTTAGACTGTTCGATAATATCTACCACTTGCTGCGCAATATCACGGCAGGTGTGCTTGTCGCTGTCTTCGATGATTAAGCTAAACTCTTCACCACCAAGGCGGCCACAAACACACTCGTTTTCTGCGGCGACTTTTTTCAATAATCCCGCGACGTGGATCAAACAATCGTCACCGGTTTGGTGGCCGTACTTATCGTTAAAGCTCTTAAAGAAATCGATATCGAGCATCACAATAGCGATATAGGTTTGATTTTCGATACAGTATTCAAATCGTTGCTGTATTAAGTCGTCGATGCAGCGTCGATTGTTAAGCCCTGTTAATGCGTCTGTTTCGCTAATGAGTTTGAGTTTTTGCAATGCCTCTTCAAGTTGTGCTGTGCGCTCTTTTACTTTGACGTTTAGTTGAGCATTAATGTTCTCTTGAGCGACGGCGTAGGCGTGTTCCGCTTCAAGGCGTAATTGCTTTTCTTCGTTGTATTTTTCTGAAAGAGCGAAACTTAGGAGAAAGGCTTCGAACACTGAGCCTATTAAAATAAAGTTTTCGGTCAGCATATTTACTGGAATGATTTGCCACTTATTTAGTGCCAAAACTATGCCGCCACACAGCATTGCCCACCAACTAATGGTGTAGTACTTTGCGGCTTTCACACCTTGGCGCCATAAATAGGTACCGATAAACAATCCGCAAGAGCAGCCAAAGATAGATAAGGATATCGCGTAAATTACGCTTGTTCTAAACTCGACGAATGGCGCGATTAGCATCGAAATAAAAGAACCGATATAGATGGCGACGACCACGTAATAAAACTTTGGCATTCGCTCTTTGATCTGTAAAAAACTCTCGGTAAAGAGTCCAGCAAACAGAACAATACCACTGAGAAAGAGTACGATAATTCGGTCGTTCCAATAGGTTTGTTCCGGCCATAAATATTGAAAAGAGTAGCCTTTGAGGGAAAACAAAAACATAACCATCGAAAATACGTATAAAACGTAATAGAGGTAGCTTTTATCGCGAGTGCGGAAAAATATCACTAAGTTATAGAACACCATCACTAATAAAGCGCCCCAAATAACACCATTGGCAATGGACAGTGATTGGTTGTGTTCGTGATAACTAATGGGATGCCACAGCGTCATGGGGACTTGCAATGAGCTGCTACCGTGAACTTTTAACAAGATGGAGTAATCTTTGCCGACATCAAAATGTAAAGGTAGTAAAAAGTTGGTGGTATTTACTTGGCGCTCAAAATAGGGGAGTTTGTCGCCTAATTGTTTTATGAGCTCAATTGATTTTTTTTGATGATCTACAAGGTAAACGTCGAGGAAATCTAAAACGGGATAGCTGACTTCCAACAAATAAACACTGGTATTTGTGACTTGAGTGGAAACATCCACCTTGAGCCACCAAACGTCTTTGCTGTAGCCGACGTTAAACGCGCCATCGTCTTGCTGCCACTTTAAGCTATTGAGTTGTTGATAGTTGAGTTTGTCGGCAGAAGGATTGCTAACGTTAATAAAAGAAACATAAGAATCGAGTGAGACTCGAGTATAAGGATCCGACAGCGCCAACTTCTCGCTAGCAATTAAATTAGGCACTATCCCCAATAATAAAAAAATGAACGCTAATAGTTTTAGCCTCATGCCTCACCCCAAAAACCATCGAAATAATTAATACAAAATCATTACAAAGAAAGACATCAAAATGCTATGGTATTAAGGATGATTTACGAAGTAAATATTAATATCATCAAGCACTTACTAACTATATTATGATTATAGTCACCTTACCGTTATTTTACGAAAATATCAGTATATTTTGCCGTTATCCTGTCAAATAAGACTAATTAATTTAAATTGGCTAGTGCTTTATTATTGCTTTGTTGATGGTGTTTAGAAAATGGTTTTAGGCGATAAGGGAATGAGGCTCCGCTTGCAATAACAAGCGGAGATGATGATTACTGGCTGTAAGGAACAAATGATTCGAAATAGGCCAACTGCACTGGATGTTTTAAGGCTTTTGGACGCAGCGCTTGTACTTTGCTAATTATTTCTTCGTTGGCCATTCCCATTGCTTTTAATATTAAGGCAATCGCCAACCCTGTGCGTCCAGAGCCACCTTTACAATGCACGGCAATGGTTTCTTTGTTGGCCAGGGCTTCTAGCACCTGAGCAATCGATGCATTGTAGGCATCTTCAAAAGCGGTCTCTGGGCCTGCTTCATCGGAAACTGGCCATTGTAACCAATTGATTTCTTGTGCTTTGGCTGTGTCTGGTAGCGTTACAGCATTGAGTTTTTCTAACTCTGCATTAAACATCACAGAAATAATATGTGATACATCTGCTTCTTTTAGCGTTGCTACGGCTTGTTCTAAAGAAGTGTCTTTCGTGCCTGGGCAAGGGGTAAAAATCAATTTAGCGCCATTGGCTAATTGCAAAGTATCAAATGGATGGGTTGGCATATTACTTCTCCTAAGCTTGAGCTGGTGTGTTAAACCAATGGGTTGTTTTATTGACGAAGGCGACTAACGAGAGCATGACTGGCACTTCCACCAGTACACCGACAACAGTAGCCAGTGCTGCACCCGAGTGAAGACCAAATAGCGAAATGGCGACAGCGACAGCGAGTTCAAAAAAGTTAGATGTGCCTATCATACTGGCTGGGCCAGCCACATTGTGGGGTAATTTAAACCAACGGGCAGCGAAATAGGCGACAAAGAAAATTCCATACGTTTGAATCACTAACGGGATTGCAATTAAACCTATTGTCAGTGGTTGACTGACAATGGTGTCGGCTTGAAAACCAAACAGCAAAATGATGGTTGCCAATAGGCCGATGATTGAGCATGGTTTTAGTTTGGCGATCAGCTGATCGATTGCAGAGGTTTGATGTTTTTTATTGAGTTGTGCGCGAATGAATACACCTGCAGCCAGTGGCAAAATAACGTATAACACAACAGATACCAGTAAGGTTTGCCATGGAATGATGATGTCGCTAATGCCCAGTAAAAATGCGGTTATAGGCGCGAATGCAAAAATCATAATGATGTCATTTAAGGAAACCTGTACCAAGGTGTAATTAGCATTGCCATTGGTGAGATGTGACCACACAAAGACCATTGCAGTACAAGGCGCGACACCGAGTAAAATCATGCCTGCAATATATTCCTTCGCCGACTGTGGGTCGACCCAGCTAGCGAAAATACCTTCGAAGAATAGCCAACCCAATAGCGCCATTGAAAACGGCTTGACTAACCAGTTGATCACTAAGGTTAATAGCAAGCCCTGTGGTTGATTCTTAACATCCTTAATTGCGCTGAAATCAATTTGCAGCATCATCGGAAAAATCATTAGCCATATGAGTAGGGCAATTAAGACGTTTACGTTGGCAATCTCAAGTTCGGCAATGTAGCCAAATGTCGATGGCATTAATAACCCTAATGCAACGCCTAGCCCGATGGCCAAACTAACCCACAATGATAAATAGCGCTCGAAAATACCCATGTTAAAACTCGATGAAATTGAACATGTGAAATATTGTATATTTGAATTTGTGTATGTTCAATTGGTTTGATGGTCTTTTTTTAGGAGCGTTGATGTCAGCTAAGTAACAGCCACTCTCAAAATACACTTTCATCGCTTTGATTCTTATCTAAAAATGTCCATATTTTTTGATGACTAAGTATCGAGATGACCGCTGGTTTGAGCTGTGTAATTTGTTTGATAAAAGTCACACTTTCACTAGGATTTAGCGACGGGGATAGGTAGAATACGGGCAAATTTTTATTAACCGATTTTACATTGGAGTACTTAGATGCTTAAACGTGATATGAATATTGCGGATTTTGATCCAGAATTATTTGAAGCAATTAGCCAAGAAACGACTCGCCAAGAAGAGCACATCGAACTAATCGCTTCGGAAAACTACTGTAGCCCGCGCGTTTTAGAAGCTCAAGGCTCACAATTAACGAACAAATATGCAGAAGGTTACCCAGGTAAGCGTTACTACGGCGGCTGTGAGTATGTTGATAAAGCTGAAGTATTAGCGATTGAGCGTGCTAAAGAGCTATTTGGTGCACATTACGCTAACGTTCAACCGCACTCAGGTTCACAAGCGAACTCTGCGGTATTCTTAGCATTATTAAACCACGGCGATACTGTATTAGGCATGAGCCTAGCGCACGGTGGTCACTTAACTCACGGTTCTCACGTAAACTTCTCTGGTAAACTTTACCACGCTGAGCAATACGGCTTAGACGAAAACGGTGATATCAACTACGCAGAGGTTGAAGAAAAAGCATTAGCCCACAAACCCAAAATGATTATCGCTGGTTTCTCAGCGTTCTCTGGTGTTGTTGATTGGGCGCGTTTCCGTGAGATCGCTGATAAAGTTGGCGCTTACTTATTCGTTGATATGGCTCACGTAGCTGGTCTTGTAGCTGCTGGCCTATATCCAAATCCAGTACCATTTGCTGATGTTGTAACGACTACAACCCACAAAACGCTAGCGGGTCCACGCGGCGGTTTAATCATTGCACGTGAAAACGAAGAAGTTGAGAAGAAGTTAAACTCAGCAGTATTCCCTGGCGGCCAAGGTGGTCCATTAATGCACATCATCGCTGCAAAAGCGGTAGCGTTTAAAGAAGCCTTACAACCAGAATTTAAAGCTTACCAACAAGCAGTATTAGATAACGCCAATGCGATGGTTGAAGTTCTTCAAGAGCGCGGTTACAAAGTAGTATCTAACGGTACTGACAACCACTTATTACTGCTAGATCTTATTGGTAAAGAGTACACAGGTAAAGATGCAGACGCTGCATTAGGCCGTGCGTTTATCACTGTAAATAAAAACTCTGTACCAAACGATCCACGTTCACCATTTGTTACGTCAGGTCTTCGTTTAGGTACGCCTTCGATTACTCGTCGTGGTTTCCAAGTAGCTGATACTAAAGCTTTAACAGGCTGGATTTGTGACATCTTAGATGACATCAATAACGAAGCTGTTATCGATGAAGTACGCACTAAAGTACTTGAAATCTGTAAACGTTTACCAGTTTACGCATAATATTTGATCGCTTGCGCGGCGTTGAGTTAGACGCGCCGTGTTGATTAGGTATAATCGGCCGCTCTTTGCGGCCGTTTTTGTATCTGGGTAATCATAAAATAGTCGTTGATTTATGAGTGTGATCAGGTAAGTTGATTTTAATATTAATAACAAGTCAGTTTGCCTGATTAATATTTATGAGTAAAAAGTATGCATTGTCCCTTTTGCCGCACTAGCGATACCAAAGTAATTGACTCGCGACTGGTGTCCGATGGCTACCAAGTAAGACGTCGTCGTCAGTGTACAGGCTGTCAGGAACGCTTTACCACCTTTGAGCAAGCCGAACTTGTGATGCCTAAAATCATTAAAACAACGGGATCGCGAGAGCCATTTGATGATGAAAAACTGCGTAGTGGTATGGCACGCGCTTTAGAACGTCGCCCAGTGGGTGTTGAAGCGATAGAAAATTCACTGCACGTGATCAAATCTAAATTACGCGCTACAGGTGAGCGCGAAGTACAATCAACTTTTGTTGGCAACCTTGTGATGGACGAGTTGAAACGTTTGGATAAAGTTGCCTATATCCGATTCGCGTCAGTGTATCGCGCGTTTGAAGATGTTGAGGAGTTTGGTAAGGAAATCGCTAAACTCGGCAAATCAGACTAATCCTTCTTTTTACATACTCGGAAGTAAAGTACTCGGAAATTTTTTCATGTCTCAATCTGCCAGTGTTGCCGATATTACTTATATGCAACGCGCTATCAATTTGGCCAAGAAAGGTCGCTTTACAACGACCCCCAACCCTAATGTCGGCTGTGTGTTGGTAAAAAACGATGTCATTGTCGGCGAAGGTTATCACCAAAAAGCCGGAGAAGGGCACGCCGAAGTCAATGCGTTAGCGCAAGCAGGACAAAATGCCCAAGGCGCAACCGCTTACGTCACGTTAGAGCCTTGTAGTCACTACGGGCGCACGCCGCCTTGCGCCGTGGCATTAGTTAGTGCTGGTGTTAAGCGCGTTGTGATTGCGATGGTGGATCCAAATCCTAAAGTAGCGGGACGCGGTATTTCAATACTGGAAGAGGCGGGCATTGAAACCACAAGTGGTGTGTTAGAGCAACAAGCTCGCGCGTTAAATCCTGGTTTTTTGAGCCGCATGGAAAGAAAACGTCCCTTTGTGACAATCAAAATGGCCGCAACTCTTGATGGTGGCACAGCGCTAAGCGATGGTACGAGCAAGTGGATTACCAGCAGTGATGCGCGGGTTGACGTGCAAAAGTTTCGCGCCCAAAGCTGCGCTATTCTTACCGGTGCTAATACGGTGTTGGTGGACGACCCGAGTCTAAACTTGCGCTACGATGAGCTAGGTTCACTGCAAAATGAATTATCAGCGCAGCAATTACGACAGCCGCTGCGCGTCGTTATCGATAGTCAAAATCGCGTGACACCTAACCATAAAATGGTGGCAATCGAGTCGCCAATTCTGCTCATTCGCCGCGTTAAAGACGATTGTGATTGGCCAGAACATGTCGAGCAATTAGTGCTCGAAGGTGCAGGCAAAATCGATTTACAGCAAGTGATGGAACATCTTGGCGCTCGTGAAATTAACAGTGTCTGGGTTGAAGCTGGTGCGACACTCGCTGGCGCGCTGGTAGAAGCGAATTTATGTGATGAGCTAATTATCTATCAAGCGCCAAAATTAATGGGCACAAATAACAAAGGCCTCTTGAATTTACCCGCCATTGACCACATGAATAAGCTACGTGAGTTATCTATTTCAGATATTCGCATGCTAGGGCGTGATATCCGCATTCGCGCTACCCTCGAAGACTAAACAGGCAAATTATGTTTACTGGAATTATCGAAAGCGTTGGCACCCTCAGTCAAATGAGTGCGCAAGGCGACGGTTATCGCGTTGAAATTAAAACGGGTAAGTTAGATTTATCCGATGTCAAACTCGGTGATAGCATTGCTAGCAACGGTGTATGTTTAACCGTCGTTGCTTTAAACGGTGATAGCTTTGTGGCTGATGTATCGGGGGAAACTGTATCGTTAACAGGGTTCGCTAATTATCAGTTAGGACAAGTCATTAATCTTGAAAAAGCGGTGACACCAACGACGCGTTTAGGTGGGCACATGGTGAGCGGCCATGTCGATGGCATAGGCACTATTGAGTCAATTAGCAACAATGGTTCATCAATGGATTATTGGGTCTGTTCGCCGCATCAGTTAATGCGTTATATCGCCTTAAAAGGCTCGATTACTATCGATGGTATTAGTTTGACAGTTAATGGCTTAGACGGCGATAAGTTCCGCTTGACAATAGTGCCTCATACGAGTGACGAAACAACGATTAAGTATTTTGAAGTTGGCACTAAGGTCAATGTCGAAGTCGATCAAATTGCCCGCTATTTAGAGCGCTTGATGCAGGTGTCAGCGAGTGATGAAAAATCGAGTAATATCGATATGGATTTACTGGCCCGTAGTGGTTTTTTAAAGTAAATCGTTTTTAGATTACTAAGAATTAGAGTTACTCAATTAAACGAAAATTTCGATACCTGGGTATTATTTGGTGTGCTTGTTAGATTCAGATTGCTTATTTGAAATAATCTCTAGCACACCAGTTACTTTTCTTTGCTTCGCCAAAGAAAAGTAACCAAAAGAAAGGCGACCCGTGATTTAGCGTTGATTCTTAAATGATAAATTGCCTGTTCAATACCGTATTTGATCCGCATCCCTGCGGCAAATACTCAAAAATCATCCCTGATTTTTGTATTGGTCAATTTCTAATTTAAGACGCTAAATGACGGGGTTGGGCCGCGCTGAATGCTTATAATAAACATATAGAGCAGTATAAGACGAAAGACTGTTTTTAGTTTTGTGTTTTTTATACTTTTGAAGACGATTTATAATCAATCAAATACATTGGTTCACCACTCGAACACATGTATAATCTGCGCCGACATTTCGGTAGCTACTAAGGTTAAGGCTAGATCATGGCATTAAATACAATTGAAGAAATTTTAGAAGACTTCAAACAGGGCAAGATGGTTATCTTGATGGATGATGAAGATCGTGAAAACGAAGGCGACTTGATCATTGCAGCAGATAAGATTTCTCCGCAAGCAATTAACTTTATGGCGACTCATGGCCGTGGCTTAATTTGCTTAACCTTAACCAAAGAACGTTGTGAACGTTTGAATCTGCCACTGATGGTTGATGCCAATAAAGCACAATTTGCGACTAACTTCACTGTCGCTATTGAAGCCGCTGAAGGCGTAACAACTGGCATTTCTGCTGCCGATCGTTCACGCACCGTACAAGCTGCTGTCGCGCAAAACGCTGTAGCTAGTGATATTGTTCAGCCGGGACATATATTCCCATTGATGGCGCAAGATGGCGGCGTTTTAACGCGTGCTGGTCACACTGAAGCGGGTTGTGATTTAGCGCGTTTGTCAGGTTTTGAACCTGCGTCAGTTATCGTAGAAATTCTTAAAGAAGACGGCACTATGGCGCGTCGTCCAGATCTTGAAATCTTTGCCAAAGAGCATGACATTAAAATCGGCACCATTGCTGATTTAATCGAATACCGCAATGCTAACGAAACCACTATTGTTCGCGAAGCGCAATGTAAATTGCCAACAAAATACGGCGAGTTTAACTTAGTCACTTACCGCGACACTATCGATGATGAATTGCATTATGCAATGGTGAAAGGTGATGTAGATAGTGACGGCGTAACCAATGTTCGCGTTCACTTACAAAATACGTTTAATGATTTGCTTGGCAGCGAGCGCGCACAAAACCGCAGCTGGCCACTTGATAAAGCCATGCAGCGCATTAGTGATGAAGGCGGTGTACTTGTATTGTTAGCCAATAACGAATCAAACGATTCGTTAATCGCGCAAGTACGCGCATTTGATCTTGAAGACAAAGGCGAAAAACCAGTGACTGCAAAATGGCAGGGCACATCGCGCCGTGTTGGTGTCGGTTCACAAATCTTGGCTGATTTAGGCGTCCATAAGATGAATCTATTGAGCTCAGTGAAACGCTATCACGCACTTTCTGGCTTCGGCTTAGAAGTTGTAGATTACATTTGCGAGTAATCACCAGTTTTAGATAACTAATTTAATGGGATTGCGATTAAGTGATCCCATGCAAAAGATTGATAATGCGTAGCGCATTGCGCTTGTGTTATCATTGCGCCTCTTTTTTGAGAGGCCCTCAAATCCTATTCTTAATAAGGTAATAAGATGAACATTATTGAAGGTAACCTAAGCGTCACTAATGCAAAAGTGGCAATCGTAGTTTCTCGTTTCAACAGCTTTATTGTTGATTCGTTAGTTGAAGGTGCTTTAGATGTATTAAAACGCACTGGTGGCATGAGCGATGACGATATCACTATTGTTCGCGTTCCAGGTGCCGTTGAATTACCACTAGCAACTCAAAAAGTTGCTTCAAAAGGTGAGTTTGACGCCATTATTACCTTAGGTGCTGTGATCCGCGGTGGTACACCACACTTTGATTTTGTTGCCGGTGAGTGTAACAAAGGCCTTTCTCAAGTAGCTATGCAGTACAATGTGCCAGTAACTTTTGGCGTATTGACTACTGATTCTATCGAGCAAGCTATCGAGCGTGCTGGTACTAAAATGGGCAACAAAGGCGGCGAAGCTGCACTGAGCGCATTAGAAATGATCAATGTGATGCGAGCGCTAGACGCTTAATCATTGGTTGGCGGTAGCTAAGTGCTGCCGCACCGTTGCATCACCGTAATACTCCACAGGAAATTAAATAGATATGAAACCATCAGAGCGTCGTAAAGCCCGTCGTCTTGCGCTGCAAGCGATTTATTCTTGGCAATTATCTGGCAATAGCGCTAGTGAAATTGAGTTAGAATTTTTAACGAATCAAGATATCAAAGGGGTTGATGTTGAGTACTTTAGAGCGCTACTAACTGGCGTTATTGCTTCAACTGACGACATTGATGATGCATACCGTCCTTATTTAGCACGTAACGCTGAAGACGTTGATCATATTGATCGCGCTGTATTGCGTCTTGCTACCTACGAATTGAAATTCCAAAATGACACGCCTTACAAAGTGATTATTAACGAAGCAATCGAGTTGGCGAAAGCCTTTGCTGCGGATGATAGCCACAAATTCGTTAACGGTGTGTTAGATAAAACTGTAGCTCGCCTGCGCAATATCAAATAGGTTTTTGCCATGGCCTGTGGTGAGTTTGAATTAATTCAACGCTATTTTACCGAGCGTCAAACTAAGCGTCGCGATGTGATTAAAAGCATTGGCGACGATTGCGCGTTGGTACAAGCAAATCCTGAACAATTACTCGCGGTATCCACAGATACCTTGGTCAGCGGTGTGCACTTTTTTGAAGATATTCCTGCTCACGCATTAGGCTTTAAAGCCCTCGCTGCCAATTTGAGTGATTTAGCGGCGATGGGTGCTAATCCAGCTTGGGTATCTCTTGCCCTAACATTGCCACAAATCGATGAAGCTTGGGTCAGTGATTTTAGCGATGGCTTTTTTAAAGCCGCTGATTATTACGGTATTGAACTCATTGGCGGCGATATGTCGAAAGGGCCGCTAAGTGTGACCATTACTGTGCAGGGGCAGGTCAACAAAGATCAGCAAATGCTGCGCAGTAATGCCCGCATTGGCGATTGGATTTGTGTCACGGGTAACCTTGGCGATTCAGCACTGGGATTACAGGCCTTGTTGGGGAATGTGCAATTGTCTGAGTCAGATAGCGCTGCCGCAGTTAAGAAGCACTATTATCCAACACCGCGTTTGTTAGCGGGACACGCACTGCGCACTATCGCCAGCTCTGCCATTGATATTTCTGATGGCCTAGCGTCTGATTTGGGACACATTGCTAAGCAATCAGGCTGTATGGCTGTGGTTGATGTTGATGCTTTGCCGTTATCAGAACTATTAACAAACAATGTTTCTAGCGATGAAGCGCTGCGCTTAGCACTTTCTGGCGGTGAAGATTACGAGCTGTGTTTTACTGTATCGCCTGCGGCACTTGGCAGTATTGAAAGCGCTTTGATGCACACCAATACTCCTTTTGCTTGTATTGGCCAGATGCAAAGCGGCGAAGGAGTTAATTTCCAGCGCGACAATCAGACATTAAATCATCAATTTAAAGGCTTTGAACACTTTTGAAACACGCCGATCCAGCCTTAGCTAAATTATCTTTAAAAAATCCTATTCACTTTCTTGCATTGGGTTTTGGCACTGGCCTCGCGCCAAAAGCGCCTGGTACTTTCGGTACCCTTGCCGCGTTACCACTGTATTTTTTGATGATGAACCTATCGTGGCCCGTCTTTTTGGTCGTGACTGCGATAGTAACTATTACAGGCTTTTGGATTTGTGACGTAGCTGCCAAAGATATGGAAGTGCATGATCACGGCGCCATTGTATGGGACGAAGTGGCAGGGATGTTGATTACCATGATCGCAGCGCCTGTCGGCTTGTTGCCGTTGGTAGTTGGTTTTGTATTATTTCGCTTTTTTGACATCGTAAAACCTTGGCCCATTAAGCTACTCGATCGCCACGTCAAGGGCGGTTTTGGCATCATGATTGACGATGTGTTAGCTGGCGTGTTTGCGGCAATTTCTTTACAAGCGATTCATTATTACTGGCCATTGGTTTAGTTGCATATGAAGCGTCCAGTTTCTCATTATCTGTTTTTAGTTTTCACTATTATTTGCCTAGCATTATTATTGTTTTCTTCGCTACCGTTTCCCTTAGTCATCGCCATTTTCGTTGTCGGTTGGTGCGCCTTGGCATTAATCGTTATGGTTATTCAACGAGTTTCCCATCATAAGTCCCGCAGGCCCTAGTTAACCAGTATTCAGGCTGCCTATTGTCATTATTTGATCTAAACCGCTGTTTTTTTAATCAGTCAACAATCGTCTAATAGCGATTTAAAACTTTACTGCTACCCTTTCTACTGCACTTTTGTTTGTTAATTAATCATTTTTGGTTGGTTTTAGTACGAATATTACACTTTGAACTTAGGTTTGATGAGTGCTGACATTAAAAAGTCATATTTCAAAATTACACTGCGTAATGAGACAGGACGCAGTCGTCAATAATTGAAACTATTAATCGAAAAGGGAAGGTTGAAATGGGTAGAGTTGCATTAGTTACTGGTGGTACACGTGGTATTGGTGAAGCGATCAGCACAAAATTAAAGTTAAAAGGTTACGAAGTTATCGCCAGTTACGCTGGTAATGAACAGTCGGCCAAAGCGTTTACTGAGCGAACTGGAATTCCGACATGTAAATTTGATGTATCAGATTTTGAAGCTACGGCGAGCGCTATTGCGCAAATTGAATCTGATTTCGGTCCAATTGAAGTGCTAGTGAATAATGCGGGGATTACGCGCGATGGAACTATGCACCGTATGGATTTCGAGCAGTGGGATGCGGTTATTCAAACCAACTTAGCATCTTGTTTTAATACGTGTCGTGCTGTTATCGATAATATGCGTAAAAATGGCTTCGGACGTATTGTTAATATCGGTTCAATTAATGGCCAAGCAGGTCAATACGGTCAAGTAAACTACGCGGCTGCCAAATCTGGTATTCACGGTTTTACTAAGGCGCTAGCACAAGAAAATGCTGCCAAAGGTATTACAGTGAATGCAGTGGCGCCTGGTTATGTTGATACAGATATGGTGCGCGCGGTACCGCCAGAAGTATTAGAGAAGATTATTGCGACTATTCCTGTGGGCCGTTTAGGTACACCAGAAGACATCGCACGCACCGTTGAGTTTTTGGTAAGTGATAACGGCGGCTTTATTACCGGCTCTACCTTGTCAATTAATGGCGGCCAACACATGTATTAATTGCTGTTTGCTACGCTAAAGAAAAAGCTAGCGCAATGAGAATCGCGCTAGCTTTTTTAGTTTTTTAGGCCTTGCTAATTTTAGCTATATTTTTTGATGAATTCCGTCATCATCGGGCGGACATATTTTCTAAACTTCGATCCGCTAAATATACCGTAGTGACCTGCGCCTTCTTGTTCGTGATGCTGGCGTTTGTCTTGTGGGATATTTGGACAAATATCTTGTGCAGCACGGGTTTGACCGATGCCAACAATATCATCCATCTCACCTTCTACCGTAAGTAATGCGGTGTCTTTGATGGCGCTAAAATCTACAGGCTTACCGCGGTAAGTAATTTTGCCATTGGCTAATTCATTACCTTGGAAGACGCGCTCGATAGTTTCTAAATAGAATTCTGCCGGCATATCCAATACCGCCATGTATTCATCGTAAAACGCGCGAAAACGCTCAGCATCTTCTCGTTCACCAAACAAGATGTTTTGGAAGAACTGCATGTGTTTTTTAGCATGAGCTTCTGGGTTCATTGAGAGGAATCCACCAAGCTGTAAAAAGCCGGGATAGACTTTGCGTCCAACACCTGGGTAGCCAGCTGGAACCGTCATAATGGCGTTGTTTTTAAACCAGTCGAGTGGTTTTTGATGGGCGAGCTCATTAACTCGAGTGACTGATTTCGATACATCAATAGGGCCAGCCATTAACGTTAGCGATTTTGGTGTTGCTGTGCTATTTCGCTCTGCTAAAACCGCTGTTGCAATGAGCGATTGCACGGTCGGCTGACAGATTGCCACCATGTGAACATCGTCGCCTAAAAACTCAAGAAACTCGATAAGGTAGGTAACATAGCAATCAAAACTAAAAGGACCATTGCTCAATGGAATATCACGCGCATCCTGCCAGTCGGTAATATATACGTCGTGATCAACCAACAGACCTTCTACGGTGCCTTTGAGTAGTGTTGCATGGTGACCTGAGAGCGGTGCCACTAGCAATACTTTATCCCGCACAATGTTATCTTGCGCCGAGAATTTTAAGAGATCGCAAAATACTTTATTTTCGACAATTTCTTCGACAATCTTTACCTGATTGTCACCAATAGTGATGCTGTCGATAGAGAAGTCGAGTTTGTCATAGCGCCTTGTTAGTCGCATGCTCGATTCCAATACGGCATTGGTCAGTCGCCCAATCGGTGTATAGGAAAACGGATTGAGTGGATGACAACTCACGTCGTGAATAGCGCTGAATCCATCGTGAAATAGTTGCGCGCTGCGAGAGAAATAATCGTAACTTTGATATCGCATGCTATGACCTTGTGTTTCTTTTTTCTTATTTAGGCGATTGGCGAAAGTACTGCTTTCGAAAGTTGTGATACTTAGTGCCGCGGTGGGATAAAAAAGCCTCTCTCCAAAAAGGGGGAAGGAGAGAGGCAGGTATACCTATTTAGCCGCTTGTGCCGCTTGAGCAACTGAAGCTTGTGCTTCTTCCATTGCTTTTTTGATTAACTCACCAGACTTCTCTTGAGTTTCAGAGATCAGCGCGTAACTTTCTTTCGCTGCTTTAAGCACGGTTTCTTGTACGTCTTGTGCGTAAGATTTTTGTGCTTCTAGCATTGCAGAAACATCTTTTTGCTCTGCTGAGTTCTGTGCAAATGCAATGCCGCCAGACATTAGCGTTGAAAATAAGCTGCTTTGCTGTGTTGCTAATTGCTCAAGGGCTTTTGCGTTAAGTGTTGCTAAATCTGTAACTGGTTTCATTGAGCTTTGAAGTTGTTCATTCATTTTATCTAACATGTCAGTGCGTCCTAAATTTAATTTGCTGCTCTGCAGCATGGAAGTTGTTTGAATATTATCCGCTTAAAAAACGAGCGTCAAGTGTTTTTGTTGCGATGCAGCAAATTATTTTTCTTTCGCCGCATTAACCAGTGATTTAGCCAATGATTTTTGGGCTGTTGCTGGCTTAGCCGTGGCTTTGCTAGCGGCAGACGGCTTAGATGCAGCTGATGTTGTCTCAGTTGTTTTAGCTGTCTTGGTTGCTGGTTTTTTTACTGGCGCAGACGTTTTCTTGGCGACTTGTTTTACCGTGTGTGATTCAGCTTTCGGTGCTACTTTTGCTTTTGTAGAGACTGTACTGCGCTTATTGGCTTTAGTGGTGTTTGTTTTAGCCGGAGACTTACGTTTTGTGGCGGCTGGTGTTGCAGATTTTGTCGTGGTTTTTGCTAATTTTTTTACAGGCGCCTGTGGAGTATTACTTGTGTCAGAATTAGCTGATTTTTTCTCTAGATTCGACTGGCCATAGACTGCAATACTATCGCGATATAGCGCGTTAGTTGAGTCAACGACTTGATTGAAACATTCGACAACGCTCTTACTAACCTCGCCAGTAAAAGCCTGTGTTTTTTCGTTGATACTCGCCAAATCATCAGGCTTGGAGAGGGCTGTTATAAAGGTTTGTTGCTCTGATATTAGTTGACTTGCTAGCTGTTGTTGCAACTGCCCCAACTGTTTAAAAAAGTCGATGTTTATTGCCAGTTGATTGTTAAATGATGAGAAACAATCTTCCAGTGTTTGCTGTTGTGTGAAACTCATGATGTGACTCCTTTCCCGTGTGATGTTAATGATGTTTGTGTTGCGTCGCAGCATTGTTGTTTGAATTATAAGCAGTGGATTATTTTTTCGTCAACATATAATATGTTGCAGTGCAATAAAAATTGGTTTTTTGATTGGGAGAGGGATTGTGAAACAAACCACAGACGTGAATGTATTGGAATACATAGAGCAGTTTAGTGAAGTATTTAATCAAAAGTTTCAGCAAGTATTAAATAAAACGATGCAAGGAAGTGAGCAGCTTGGCGCTAGTAATTACGATGCTAATCAGTTTAACGAGTGGCTAAATAGCGCTAACGTCGACAGCGCTAAACTAATCAATAATCAAATGGCGTTTATGGAGCAGCAAATGCAGCTGTGGCAAAGCGCAACTAAATCAATGCTGGGGGAGAGCGCAGCGCCTGTTGTGGCAGAAGAAAAAGGCGATCAACGATTTGTCGACGAGCAATGGTCGTCCAATCCTGTCTATAGCTATATTAAGCAAGCATATCTGCTAAACTCTCAGTTGCTCAACAATACGCTCGAATCGATGCAGTTTGCTGATCCTAAAGTCGCCGAACAAGTGGCATTCTACACCCGCCAATATATTAATGCCGTATCGCCAACCAATAGTATTTTAACTAACCCTGAAGTTTGTCGAGAAATCGTTGAAACCAAAGGTGAGAATCTCACTCGTGGTCTCGATAACTTTATGGAAGATCTTCAGCGCAGTCCAATTGACGCTTTTAGCGTGACCCAAACAGATGCTGATGCTTTTACCTTAGGTAAGGACTTGGCGACAACACCGGGCAAGGTGGTTTATGAAAACGAGTTTATTCAACTGATCCAATACAACGCCACCACCGAAAAAGTCCATAAGCAACCGATTTTAATTACCCCGCCTTTTATCAATAAATATTACATTTTAGATCTCAACGAGCGAAAGTCGTTAGTACGCTGGTTAGTGGCTCAAGGCCACACCGTATTTATCATTTCTTGGGTAAACCCTGATGACAGTTACCGAGATAAAGATTTTGGTGATTATATGAAACGTGGTCCTATTGCCGCGTTAGACGTGGTGGAAAAGATCATTAAGACCAACAAAGTGAATATGGTGGGTTGGTGTGTTGGCGGCACCTTGCTAACGACTGCCGTTGCTTATTTACGTGCTAAAGGCGATGAACGGGTTAACTCTCTTACGCTTTTTACTACCTTGCTCGATTTTTCTGAGCCGGGTGAAGTGGGGGTTTATCTTTCCGACAATAATATGCCAGCCATCGAGCAAGCCGCAGACGAGAAGGGCTACTTTGACGGCCGAATCCTAGGGTTAGGCTTTAGTATGTTGCGGGAAAATAATCTTTTTTGGTCGTACTTTGTCAATAATTATCTCAAGGGCAAAGATCCCGCACCTTTTGATTTATTGTATTGGAATAGTGATCCAACCAATTTTCCAGCAGCGGCGTTTAAGCAATATTTATCGAGCACTTATGTCACTAATCAGCTTAAAGAAGCGGGTGGCATTACTATTGATGGTGTTGCTATCGATTTAGCAAAGATCGATGTCCCATGCTATTTCTTGTCGACAATTGCCGATCACATTGTACCTTGGCAAGGCTCTTATAAAGGCACTCAATTAGTCTCTGGCGATACGACTTTTGTACTTGCGGGATCTGGGCATTTAGCAGGTGTTATCAATCCAGCTGATGGCGGTAAATATCCACATTGGACAAGTGAAGAATTAAAAGAAGATGCTCAGCAATGGTTTGCTGGTGCAACAAAACACGATGGCTCTTGGTGGCCTCACTGGCAGCAGTGGCTAAGCGAAAAGTCGGGTTCACAAGTTAAAGCGAGAGCAGTTGGGCGTACCAAAGCGTTTCCAGCGATTGAAGATGCGCCAGGACGCTATGTCAGAGTAAGGTTAGATGGAAAATAAAGCGCTGTTACTCCTTGCACAAGACTGGCATCTTTAGGTTGCTTGGGTATATGATAGCGACACAATGAAATATTGAGGTTTCCCTTTGATTACTATTAAAAAATATCCAAATCGCCGTTTGTATGATACATCTACTAGTCAATACGTAAATTTGGATTATATTCATCAGCTAGTGATGAATCACACCGAGTTTGAGATTGTTAGTTCTAAAGATGGTAGTAATTTAACAAAAACGGTATTGCTGCAAATTATTAGTGAATCAGAAACCAATGATAATCAGTCGTTGCTAACAGATGCGCTGCTCAAGCAATTAATTCGCTTTTACGATAGCGATATGCAGGTATTCGTTAGGCAATATCTCGAGCAAAGTATGGCAAGGTTCCTTGAGCAGCAAGAGTCGATGCAAGGCATGATGAAAAACCTTGTCGATGCTAGTCCGATGAATATGTTCACTAAGATGATGGAACAAAATGCCGCAATGTGGCAGCCCAAGGATAAAGATAAATAGTGGCTAAATTGACTATGAAAGGGAATTAAAAACAGCCTCAATATTGAGGCTGAGTTTTTTGATAGGGACGTTGCGCTAATTTTTGTTGATGAGTTTTTCTTCAGGTTCATCTGGTAGCGCTTTATCGAGTGCTTTTAGTGAGCGTAGAAACAAACCTAAACCGCCGATAGCCAGCACTAAAATTACGATTAAATCGAAAGAGGTCATGGTGCGCATCGAAAATCGTATTGAACTAATCACTCCAAAGATTAATGCGGTAATAGAGCCCAGCGTTAAGATCCAACCTAGAACATTTCGTCCATTGTAAAATATTAATCCTACGCCAAACATAAAGGGGATCATAATCATCCCGGTCGTAATATTAAATGAACTTCCCATTGCGGAAAATCCGTAAAGGCGCATGCCCATACCAAATGATGAAGTAACCGTTATGGCGTTAAGTAGCATATAAAAGCCACCACACATCATGATCAAGCCAATGAAAAATAAACCGAACCCGCCTGAGGTTCCACCTGCGCCTTTTAACATGTTAAATCCTTAGTTGTTAAAGCTAATGCTACTAATACGGCCTTGCGGTCCAGCAAGCCACGCCGTACCTAGTTTATCAAATTCTACTACCCAAAATGATTTATCGCTAATACGCTGCCAATTTTTACCATTGTCGGTGGATAGTGCCGCGCCATCAGGATTAACAACGATTACATTGTCGCCATAGCTGTCACTGCCGTAGATCGCGCCTTTTAATCCGATGTTTTTAGTCGGTTGCCATTGTCCTTCATTGAGTTTGTAGCCAGTCACTACTGGCGTATTCATACGACCGCCAAAGGTCCATTTTGAGTTTGGAATTGCTGAGAATAGACCTGCGGTTTTACCATCTGGGTAGGGGAGTGGTGTGCTATTCCATGTTTGGCCATAATCTGATGAGCGCAATAATCTGGCGTGCTTAGTTGCCCCGGTTGATACCCAAACTTCATTGTCACTGCCAATGCGAACACAACTACCACTCGCTGAAAAACCACCTTCGCCGCCTTCTTGGGCGAGTGGCACCGATTGCATCTGATTCCAGTTTTTACCGCCGTCTTTGGTCTCTAACATAAAGACTTTATCGTCAATGCTATCGCCAAACACGATGCCGTGATCTTTTGACCAGAAATCAAAACAGTTAATAAACCCTTTAGGATTTTTCATAGTGTATTGCAATTGCCAACTGTCGCCATTGTCGTCACTACGATAAAGCTGGGATTTTTCGCCTTCGCCAGCTGCCAATAGATAAACAGTATCGTCTTGCGCCCAAATATCGCGAAATTGTAAATCATCACTATTTGGAACAGGTTTGGTTTGCCAAGTGCTGCCATTATCGGTACTAACAACGACGAGTCCTTTCGTTCCACTGGCCCAGACATTGCCATTGTTAGCAATAGAAAGTGATTGTAAGCGTGGCGATTTTTCGGCGCCTAGATGTTTTTGAATAAGTTCTTGTGAGGCTTGTGCATTGGCGCTAATTGCCGTTGCCAAACCAGCTAATAGGAGGGGGATTTTTATTGTCATTGTTGTTGTCCATCAGCTTAAATTTGAGGCAATAAAGTAGCACTCATAATAAAGGCGAACAAGATTATTATTTGAAAATAATAAAGTATTTGCTAACTTGGAGTTATCTAACCGCGAGTGAGGTATTGTGAATGAACACCCAATTGGTGCTAAAACGCATTATTGTAATTGCCACCTGCTTTTCTTTGTTAGTTATTGCGCTTGGCGCCTATACTCGTTTAGTTCACGCTGGGCTGGGATGCCCCGATTGGCCTCTGTGTTATGGCCATGCTTGGGCACCATCATCTGGTGAAGAAATCAATCGCGCCAATCTGGCCTTTCCTGAAATTCCTGTAGATCTCACCAAAACATGGCCTGAAATGACCCATCGCTATTTGGCTAGTAGTCTTGGCTTACTATGTATTGTTATTGTGGTGATGGGATTTCAAGTTCGTCGTCAACTGCCTTTATTTCCGATCAAACACAGCGTCTTTTTATTATGCTTTGTCATTTTACAAGGATTATTCGGCATGTGGACGGTGACGTTAAAATTGTGGCCACAAGTTGTGACTTTGCACTTGTTAGGTGGTTTTACCACTTTGTGTTTACTACTGTTGTTATACCTCCGAGGTTTTAGGAATAGGTTTGAAATAGAACTATCTCGATGGTTACGACCTCTTGCTGCTACGACACTGGTAATCGTATTCGCACAAATAGCCCTTGGCGGTTGGGTTACCTCTAATTATGCGGCGCTTGCCTGTACGCAATTACCACTTTGTAATCTGTCTTCGATATCAAGCAATGATGTTGCAATAGGGTTTAATATTTTACAGGAAATTGGCCC
The DNA here is from genome assembly GCF_022347785.1 of Psychrobium sp. MM17-31. NCBI lineage: Bacteria > Pseudomonadati > Pseudomonadota > Gammaproteobacteria > Alteromonadales > Shewanellaceae > Psychrobium > Psychrobium sp. MM17-31. The sequence continues at coordinate 37,306 of NZ_JAKRGA010000002.1, read as the reverse complement.
GAATTATCTCGGCGGACAACTAGACGGCGGCGCGCGTATTGCTATTCATATGTCTCATCGGATCGGAGCATTGATAGCAACACTGTGTATTGTTGGACTCATAGTGATGCTTTGGCGCGGACAGTTACGCAACCACGCTATTGCTTTGCTGGCATTACTCGTTGTTCAAGTCAGCCTTGGGATCTTAAATGTGTGGCTACATCTACCGCTTTATAACGCCGTTGCACACAATCTTTTTGGCGCTTTACTGCTTGCATGTGTCGTATGGATTAATTGGCGAGTGTATCCAAATCATGAGAAAGACAAAATTTCAGGATAGAAACTGAGTAATGGAAATGTGCAGTTGCGATAGAAGTTTTTATGTGTTCTAGAATGTACTAGATGAATAGAAAATTTGGGGATGAAAAAAGGGCTGCCTGAGATAATCAGAAAAGAGGCAGCCATGAGAGCAAGAGAGAGACTCTAGAGAAAAATAAAGCGCGCTATTGCTAGCGCACTTAAGGGTACAACTGAATAAGGGTTAGTGGACGAATGCGGGTCCTATGCCTGAGCTCCATGCAAATACTGTTAGTCCTAACATACTCACCATAAAGACAAGTCCGACGGTGACTAAACTACTGGCGTAAATAAAACCGCGATCTTCATGAATTCCCATCACTATAGGTACGCCTGTGTACAGCATGTATACCGAATAGGCTATGCCCGCTAACCCGACACACATTACAAACCACAACTCAGGATAGAGCGTGGCAAAACCGACCATATAAAGCGGTGTTGCCGTATATGCAGAAACTTCGATGGCCTGAACGTGGGATGGATTAGCACCGAAACTATGGGCCATCCAGTGAGCCATTAACCCCAGCGCTAAAACGCCACCAACCAATCCGCCGTACATCAGAATTGCCATGGCTAATGCGGATTCATGGGTGAGAAATATGGGATTACCTGCGCCTATACTCCATCCGATATGGACTGAAGAATAATAGCCACAAATGGCGGGAATGAGTGCAATAAAGAGTGTATGAGAAAGAGAATTAATAAAGGATTCATGCCTATCAGCAATGAGTTTCCATTCTTGTTTAGGATGTGTGTAAATGCCCCAGATATGCGATAAAATCATAGTGTCACCTTTTTTATTTTGGCGGTTTCTTTTCAATCTGCCGCTTGTTGCTGTTACCTAATTCATAAAACGTTGTTGCTTCTCAAAAATATTAATTACATTTATTTATCGAATAAATATTGATCAAATGCAAGTCTTTAGTCGCATATAAACCAATTAATTATTGACATCTTTGTTTTTTATGGAAATTTATTGTTGAAAAAGTACTCAATTGGGGTTGCGTAAATCGAAAAATCAGTCATATTAAAAAAAGCCAATGCGGCATGTAAGACTATCCTGTGGTGACGAGAGTTTATTATTGTTAGGTGAAGTGCAACTCATGTTACCCGTTGTTTAATCAATGAAATTAGGGTGAGTTTGTGCAAAATAGAATAATAATAAGCGCAGTGCTAGGGCTGATGGCTAGCTATGCATCTGCGACACCAAGCAATGTCAATATGACAAGGGGAGTAACAGATATTAGTCAGCGTGTGTATGACTTACACATGACGATTCTAATTATCTGTTGCGTGATCGGGGTGGTTGTTTTTGGGGTAATGTTTTACGCCATTATCAAGCATCGCAAGTCCAAAGGCGCGGTTGCGGCGCAATTTCACGAAAGTACCAAAGTCGAGATTATCTGGACGGTGATTCCGTTTTTGATCCTCATTGGTATGGCTATTCCCGCGACGAAAACACTTATCGAAATGGAAGATAATTCCAATTCAGACATCACTATCAAAATAACCGGCTCACAGTGGAAATGGCACTATGAGTACTTCGATCACGACTTCGGTTTCTACAGTTTACTGGCGACACCACCTGAGCAGTTTGACAACCGTGATGGTAAAAATCTCGATGTCGAAAAGGGCGAGCACTATCTGCTAGAGGTCGATAAACCTCTGGTATTACCTATAGGAAAGAAAGTCAGGTTTCTAGTCACTGCTGATGATGTCATTCATAGCTGGTGGGTGCCTGCCTTTGCAGTAAAACAAGATGCCAACCCCGGTTTTATCAATGAAGCGTGGACCATTATCAATGAACCTGGGATCTATCGCGGTCAATGTGCTGAGCTTTGTGGCAAGGACCATGGTTACATGCCAGTGGTTGTTAAAGCCGTTACGCAAGATGAATACGACGTATGGATTGCGCAGCAAAAACAACAAGTCGCACAAGCTAAACTCGATGCTGAAAAAGCGCTGGCGTCAACATTGACCATGGAAGAGTCGATGAAAATCGGTGAGCAAATTTATATCAGCCGTTGTGCTGCTTGTCATCAACCCAATGGAATGGGGATCCCAAGCGTTTTCCCTGCACTTAAAAATAGTCCTATGGTGCTTAATGATAAGGCTGCTCATATTGATATGGTGGTCAATGGACGGGCCGGTACGGCGATGCAAGCATTCGCAAATCAACTGACGGCAAAAGAATTGGCGGCAGTTATCACCTATGAGCGTAATGCATGGGGCAATAACACGGGTGAAGTTATTCAGGTCAGTGAAGTTGATGCCGTTAAGGGGGCGAAATAATGAGTACATTATCAGCAACAGAGCAACACGACGAACATCACGATCATAAGCCAAAAGGCATGATGCGCTGGATACTGACCACTAATCACAAAGACATTGGCAGCATGTATTTGATTTTCAGTTTCGCGATGTTTTTGATTGGTGGTGCTATGGCGATGGTGATCCGAGCTGAGCTCTATCAACCGGGATTGCAAATTGTCGATCCGAATTTTTTCAATCAAATGACCACCGTACATGGCCTAATCATGGTTTTTGGTGCTGTTATGCCAGCGTTTACTGGTCTTGCTAATTGGCTAATTCCGATGATGATTGGCGCGCCAGATATGGCTTTGCCACGTATGAATAACTGGAGCTTTTGGATTTTACCGATGGCGTTTGCCATCTTGCTGTCTTCACTGTTTATGGAAGGGGGCGGCCCTAACTTTGGCTGGACGTTTTATGCGCCACTGTCCACGACTTATGCGCCTGATAGCACTGCACTCTTCGTATTTTCAGTGCATATTATGGGGATATCATCAATTCTCGGGGCGATTAACGTGGTAGTGACCATAGTGAATATGCGCGCGCCGGGCATGACGTACATGAAAATGCCGCTTTTTGTTTGGACATGGCTCATTACGGCGTTTTTGCTAATTGCTGTAATGCCTGTGCTTGCTGCGACTGTTACCATGGTGCTGACGGACAAATACTTTGGTACCAGCTTCTTCTCTGCCGCTGGCGGTGGTGATCCTGTGTTGTTTCAACATATCTTTTGGTTCTTTGGTCACCCTGAAGTTTATATAATGATCTTGCCGTCTTTCGGTATTATTTCTGCCATAGTTCCGGCGTTTTCTCGTAAGAAACTCTTTGGTTATTCGTCGATGGTTTACGCGACTGCATCTATAGCATTGTTATCTTTTATCGTGTGGGCGCATCACATGTTTACCACGGGAATGCCGGTAGCGGCAGAGCTGTTTTTCATGTATTGCACTATGCTAATTTCGGTGCCAACAGGGGTGAAAGTCTTTAACTGGGTAGCGACTATGTGGCGAGGTTCTCTCACGTTTGAAACGCCGATGCTCTTTGCTATCGCCTTTATCGTGCTGTTTACCATTGGCGGCTTCTCTGGACTCATGTTGGCAATAACCCCCGCGGATTTCCAATATCACGATACCTATTTTGTCGTCGCTCATTTTCACTATGTGCTAGTGACTGGCGCTATCTTTTCCATTATGGCGGCGGCCTACTACTGGCTGCCTAAGTGGACTGGACATATGTATGACGAAAAGCTCGGTAAGCTCCACTTCTGGGCATCGCTGATTTCCGTTAATGTGCTGTTTTTCCCAATGCATTTCTTAGGGCTTGCAGGGATGCCGCGACGGGTACCTGATTATGCGCTGCAATTTGCTGATTTTAATCAATTAGTAAGTTTAGGCGGCTTTGCCTTTGGTCTATCTCAGTTAATTTTCTTAGTAGTGGTTATTAAGTGTGCTCGCGGCGGTGAAAAAGCGCCTGCTAAGCCTTGGGAAGGCGCTGAGGGCTTAGAGTGGGATATGCCATCACCAGCGCCTTATCACAGCCACACTACACCACCACAAGTGAAGTAACGTTATGAGTGATAACTTGGAACCTGCTGATATTAAATCTAAAAACAAACGGTTAGTTGTTAAGCTCGGCGTCGCAATTGTGTTGATGTTTGGATTTGGCTTTGCGCTAGTACCGCTGTATGACGTGTTTTGTGAAATAACCGGAATTAATGGCCGCCTAGTTAACAATAATCGAGAACAAGCAACACTGGTGGATAAAAGCAGAGTTGTACGTTTGCAGTTTACCACCTCAGTGGCCCCAGGAATGCCGTGGCAATTTAAGCCACACGTGAATTATATCGATGTCCATCCAGGAGAGAGCAAAGTCGTTAAGTTTTTGGCGAGTAATCAAAGTGGTGAGCTCATTACCGGGCAAGCGATCCCTTCTGTGTCGCCCGGCGTCGCATCCTTGTATTTAAACAAAACCGAGTGTTTTTGTTTTCAGCAACAAATTTTAAAATCCGGCGAATCGGTGGATATGGGACTGGTGTTTTTCGTATCCACCGAGATCCCACAAGACATCAAAACGTTAACCCTGTCATATACGCTATTTAATGTGACTGATCCCGACTCAGTGAAAGCGACCGATTTACAGGCGGCGTTATAAACCTTAAAGGTGTGAACATGGAACAACAAACGACAAATTACTATGTACCTGCCCAAAGTCACTGGCCTATTATTGGTGCCATTGGTTTGCTTTTCATTGCCATTGGCGCGGGCATGACAGTGCAGCAAATGACGAGTGAGGCGACAAGTGGCGGCTGGTTATTGACGATAGGCATCGTGATTATTTTATATATGATGTTCGGCTGGTTTAACGATGTGATCAAAGAGTCAGACGCGGGGTTGTATAGTGCGCAGATGGATCGTTCATTTAGGCAAGGCATGAGTTGGTTTATTTTCTCGGAGGTGATGTTTTTTGCCGCCTTTTTTGGCGCACTCTTTTACATTCGATTTATCGCCATTCCTTGGCTTGGTGGAGCATCAAATAACGAAATGACGGGGCAAGTCTTATGGCCAAATTTCGAAGCAATATGGCCTTTAACCACAACGCCCGCAGGTGACACAACGCAAGCGATGGGATGGCAAGGTCTGCCGCTATACAACACCATTATTCTCTTAGCCTCTTCAATCACACTGCACTTTGCCCACGTTGGCCTCGAGCAGAATAAGCGTAAACAGCTGACTTGGTTATTGCTAGCAACGGTTATTTTGGGGGGTATCTTTTTATTTTTACAAGCAGAAGAGTATGTGCATGCCTATCGTGAAATGGGACTAACCTTAAGCGCTGGCACCTATGGCAATACCTTCTTTTTACTCACTGGGTTTCACGGCTTACACGTCACCATTGGCACCTTGATGTTATTTGTGATGTTAGTGCGTGTAATAAAAGGGCATTTTTCACCAGAACGTCACTTTGCCTTTCAAGCGACTAGTTGGTATTGGCATTTTGTCGATGTGGTGTGGTTAGGATTGTTCTTCTTTGTTTATGTCATTTAAAGCAAAAGAACTAATACGGGCGCGGATTTGGGGTAATTAAACCAAATGCCATGGCGAGAATAATTAGTATGAGTAATAGCGCAGAGTAAAGCAGACGGCGGCCAATAAATTTACTCATTGAAATGTCTGCCTGTGGATTACGCATAATGGAAAGCGCTTGAAATAAGCTCAATAAAATAAAGATAAATATCGCGACAAACAGTAGTTTTATTGGCCACATTTATGATGCTTCCTAGCAAATAGAGGGTAATACCAATCTATATGACAACCAGACGCTTGGCAATCACACGTATTGCAATTAACACAGTGGCAATTGTAGGTCTAATCTTGCTATTTGTTGTGTTGATGCGTTTGGGATTTTGGCAACTAAATAAAGCGGAATTTAAAGAATATTCGATGACACTGCGTCAGACTGCAATGGCCAAACCGATTTACGCATTGCCTCAAGCATTTGATAGTGAGCTACAGCAATCGCAAAAGGTGGTTATTCAAGGTCGGTTGGATTTTGATAAAACCCTGTTATTGGATAATAAAATTGTTGACGGCAAAGTGGGTTATGAAGTGTTAGTTCCTTTGATAATTAACGAACTGGTAACGCCGCAGATTGCGCAGGTTGAGCAGATCGAACGGATCAAGAGTAGCGATGTAAAACAATGGGTGATGGTTAATTTGGGATGGGTTGCAGCCGGCAGCTCGCGACAACAATTACCACAACTCACAAGATGGCCTAATCAAAAGCAAATAGTTGGCTATCTCTATGTGCCGCAATTAAATCCTTTTATTGCTAACTCAGAATACGAGCAGACGAATTTTCCGCTAGTTGTTGCGCAGTTTGATCGTAAAACCATTGAGCATATTTATGGACGGACAATATACCCATCGATGATCAGGCTTTCTAAAGACAGTAATTTTGGTTATCACAAGAACTGGCAGTGGGTTAATCGCATGACACCAGAAAAACATCGTGGATATGCGTTTCAGTGGTTTGCACTAGCCTTTACCTTGCTGGTGTTGAGCGGTGTATTTATATGGCGACAAGTGATGTCAGGTAGCAATCAACGCCGCAGTGAATTATCGGGAGAGTGCAATGAAGCAACAAGCGAGTAAACGTAAAAATAGTCAGCTAATACTGATGATATTAGCGTTTTTGATCCCGGTGATTGCTGCCAAAATCCTGTTGGCGTCTAATTATAAAGGGGACGTTAAAACCAATGGTGGTGAGCTGTTAAATATGACATCCACTTTTGAGCAGATCGCTAAATCACCCATTGAGGCTAAGAAGTGGCAATTACTCTATTTGACTAATCAAGCTTGCGATGAACACTGTCAGCAGCAATTGTACTTTGTGACGCAGACGTATCGGGCCTTGGGGCGCCTACAAGAGCGGGTAAACGTTGGTTCATTAACGCTAGATAGTATTAATTCAGACACTGAAAATTTACAGGGTATCGACTTTAAGCAGCAACTGTTAAAAGCACCGCTGGAAACACTTGAAGATAGCGTGGTGATTGTTGATCCATTGGGAAATTTTGTGATGCGTTACCGGCTAAACGGCACTAAACAGCAACGCTTAGAAAAATCACATGACATGTTATTAGATATTAAACGCTTATTAAAACTCTCTCGTATCGGCTAAGGAATCAATTATGGCAAAAACTAGTGTCGCGACAGATACCATTAGTAGTGAGCATAGTTTTGTTTGGAGCTTAATCAGTCATTGGCGTGCGTTCTACGAACTCACGAAGCCAAGGGTCATTATGTTGCTGCTACTGACGGCCATTGTCGGTATGTGTTTAAGTGTTGATGGTTTGCCTGACTTATGGCTGACGCTTTGGGGCTGTATTGGTATCGGCTTGTTATCGAGTGCTGGCGCGGTGTTTAATCACTGTATCGATCGCAATCTCGATATTAAAATGGCGCGCACCCACCGTCGCCCATTGCCAACGGGCAAGGTTTCCCTTAATCATGCAATTGCTTTTGGCGTATTAATTACCGTGGTGGGAAGTGTTGTTTTATGGTGGCTGGTTAATCCACTCACAGCCGTGCTTACTTTTATCAGCATGCTTGGTTATGCCGTGGTTTATACCCTTTGGCTCAAGCGCGCGACACCGCAAAATATAGTGATTGGTGGTATTGCTGGTGCGGCGCCGCCACTACTTGGCTGGACATCGATTACTGGAAGCATTGACGGTAATAGTTTGCTATTAGTGATGATTATCTTTACATGGACGCCGCCGCATTTTTGGGCGTTAGCAGTAGACCGAGTAGAGGATTATCGCAAAACAGGGTTGCCGATGTTGCCTGTGACTCACGGGGTTGAATTTACCAAAACCATGATTTTACTCTATACCGTACTGCTCATGGCGGTGGGATTATTGCCATATCTCATGGGCATGTCGGGATTGTTATATTTTGTAGGTGCTAGTGTGCTTAACTTTGGTTTCTTTTATGTCGCTTGGCAACTCAAATTTACGCCTAAAAAACGCTCGCCGATGTCGGTTTTTAGATACTCGATTACCCATCTTATGTTATTGTTTGTCATTATTTTATTAGATCATTATGTGATGTAACCAAGGTACTAGGCAACGTGAAGAAAATTATATTTGCGATAGCAGCAACGTCATTGATTGTTTTAGGGGTGATAACCAAGTTATATATTGTTGAAGAAAAACCGGTAACTAACACGCAAGCTAAGGTTATTGATAAAGGAGACTACCGTTTATTTTCGCCTGCAAAATCCGTTAATGATTTTGTGTTAGCTACACACAATGGCGACTTTACGAATAACGATCTGACTGGCAAATGGACCTTTGTGATTTTTGGTTACACCTATTGTCCAGATGTCTGCCCAACGACACTTACTCGTGTAAAGGCGGTGATTGATGATCTAGAAGCGACTGCAGATGTGCAAGTTGCTTTTGTATCTGCTGATCCACTGCGCGACACGCCAGAGCGATTACATCAATATGTTAACTACTTTGATGCACGTTTTCTTGGGCTAACAACAACTCACGATAAACTCTTTCCCTTCGCGCAAAACCTCTATCTTCCTTACGGTATTGTCGCTGTGAAAAAAAGTGATGATTATGCGGTAAACCACAGCGCATCTATCGCGCTTATCAACCCTCAAGGACGTTATGTAGCGCAATTTAAACCACAGCACATCGCTGGAGAGGTGCCAACGGTTGATATGAAACAAATGGCCAATTCCTTTAAAGAAATTGTTCAACTTTAAGTGATTTTCATTTAAGTCATTTTTAAGGTAGCTAATTAACCTGAACACGGGTTAATTAGCTGGCAACACGAGCTGAACTAAAAAGATGAGTGCCAGCACGAAAAGAGTCACTAAAACAACCCCCACAATCGCAAAGTAAATGAAGTTGCCATTGGAAAAGTCTCTGATACGATTGTTGTCATTTTGCACGCCAAACATAGCTGCACACACGCTAACAAACACTTGCCAAAAGTTGGGGGACTTGTCATTCATGCTGCAACCTCCATCAATTTAAAGACTTTTACCTTTTAAAGGCTATTTTTAAAAAGCATATTGCTTTATCTCATAACCGTTGTCGCTTTCAACAAACTCCAGCTGGTGAGTTAAACAAGCTAACTTATCTCGACTATCATGGCTTACAAATAACACATGCGTATTACTGTGTCGCGTAATGTAATCAACCAAGGCTAATACCTGCGCTCGGTGCTGATTATCAAGTCCAAGACAAGGTTCGTCCAAAATCAAAATGAGTGGTAGCTTTACCACAGCTCGGGCGATCAATACTAAGCGCTGCTCTCCATAAGATAACTGTGAAAAAGGTTGTTTTTCAAGTGCGCTGAGACCAAGCAGTTCAAGCCATTGCTTAGCGATGTCTATTTGCGTATCACTTGGCGTGTCATACAAGCCGATAGTGTCAAAAAAGCCTGACACTATCGCGCCTAACACACTGGTACTCGCGCGATAATCGCGATGAAATTGGGCGCTTACAACTCCGTAGTGGCGTTTAATATCCCAAATGGTTTCTCCACTGCCGCGTTTGCGACCAAATAGCGTGATATCTTGCCCGTAGGCTTTGGGGCTATCGCCATTGATAAGGCTTAATAATGTTGATTTACCGCAACCATTTGGTCCCACTAAACGCCAATGTTGTCCAGGTTTAAATTGCCAATCGAGGTTTTCAAAAACTGTGTTGTCCTCGAAACTCACTCTGACATTTTTTAATGACGCAAATGCTTGTTGTGGATCTAAGTGATCGTAGAGATGACAATCGGGGAGGTGATGGGGCAAATTGACGTCAATAGTATTGTGTTTGTGCCATAGTCCGCTGTTTAATACATCATCTTTATCACCGAAAATGGCGAGCTTTCCTTTATCCATTAAGAGAACTTTGTCGAGGTTTTTAGGCAGTTCGTTGTGATAAAAATCGATAATGATAATGCGCTGGCCATTATCAATGAGTTGAGTCAGCGTCTGTGACAATAGCTGTTGTGAAGCGATGTCTAGGCCCGCATAGGGCTCATCAAGGATCAATAACTGTGGCTGAGCAGCAATGGCTCTTGCGAGCAGTACCTTACGTACTTGTCCCGTCGAAAGCACCTTAAAGGGCTTGTCGATTAAGTGGCTAATCCCCAAACTTTCAATGATACTATGTGAATACTGACTGTCGCCGATAAGTTCGCCTGCAGTGCGCCCCCAATCTATACCTCCTTCAACGTTTTCACTGTCATCAAAATATCTGTCCACCGCCAATATTGTTTCTTCAACATCAAAACTCACCAGCTCAGTTTGTTGCGGTTTATCGATGTTAATCACGCCTTTATCACTAAATTCAATAGGTATGTCGCCGTGGATAAGGCGGCCCAATAGTGACTTTCCGCAGGCGTTGTCGCCACAAATTAACAGCGATGTCGCAGTGTCGAGAGTTAAGTGACTGATCTCGAGGCTTTGATCGTTTTCTAAAGGGAGTGAAATTTGATTAATGGTTAGCATGATTTGGCGTTATTACACAAAGCGTTATTTGAAAAAGATAGGTCAGAGCATAGCACCATCAAAATTATTCCCCAATCCTCGATAAGTCTTTTTCGTATTAGCCAATAGTCAAATGACATAAATAAGCGGTTGACGAAGTGTGTCTTGTGGTGGTTAAATGCCCGCAACCTTTCTTTTTCCGCGTGGTTCAAAAAACGGCGCGAAGAAAGGCCAGAAGAGGAGCGTTAGCCAGGTAGCTACATTTAGAGGTCCAAACCTTTGTGATGTGTAGTGATGGGGTCTAGCGCCGAGAGACGATTATTGATTTGGACAATAGTTGTTTCGGGCATTAAGGCTGAATCCTTAGTGACTGTCACCTAATTTTATTGGTGGAGAGCTTCTGGTCTTTGTATAAACCGTGGCTTTTTACAGTCGCGGTTTGTCAAATTCCTTGAGTTCTCCGAACTAACAGCAGTTCGAGAGATACATGTTAAATCCTTACATTTTAAATTTTAACTCGTGCTGGCTAAGCATTCGTTTTTGGTTAGGCAAGTTTGCCTCCTGCGTTAGTGCTGGCCATAAACCCCGTTTATTTAATTTTTCATCAATTAATTAATTTTATACCAATTACATTAAATTCTTGATCATTTTTCACGGTCTAAATTGATCACTTATTAAATCAAATTGGTATTAACGGAGTTTATTATGAGTTACAAAGTCGCCAAATTTGGCGGAACCAGTTTAGCTAACTTTGAAGCAATGACTCGTTGTGCCGATATAGTGTTGGCGTCGAAAGCTACAAAGTTAGTGGTCGTTAGCGCAAGTTCAGGCGTGACAAATCTTCTTGTCGAATTGAGTAAAGGCAATCTAGACGCTGCGCAGCGCACAAGTGCTATTGCCAAAATCAGCGATATTCAATCAAATATCATTGGTCATTTAACGTTATCCGATACTGTGCGCAGTCAGATCGACGCGTTGCTGAAAAAAATCGCGACAATTTCAACGTCTATTGCTGAGTTAGAAACCGATCTTACCTTAGTAAAATCGCAATTAACTGACGAGTTACTCAGTTGCGGTGAGCAGCTATCATCGACGTTATTTGCACAAGTATTAATTGAGCGCGGCGCACAAGCAAAGTGGTTTGATGTACGTGATGTGATGCGAACATCGAGTGATTTTGGTAAAGCTACTGTCGATGTAGATATCATCGCCAGGCTTTCAGCTGAGCGCTTACAGCCTATATTAGAGAGCTGCGGTGATGATGGTGTAATTGTTACTCAAGGCTTTATTGGCAGTGACGAACATGGCCAAACAACCACCTTGGGCCGTGGCGGTAGTGATTATTCTGCGGCTATTTTGGGTGAGGCGACTCGTTGTAGTCAAATCGATATTTGGACCGATGTCACAGGTATTTTCACCACAGACCCGCGGATTACGTCGCAAGCTTATGCACTCGATGAAATCAGCTTTAACGAAGCAGCCGAAATGGCGACCTTTGGTGCCAAGGTTCTTCATCCTTCAACATTAGTCCCTGCGATGCGCCAGAATATTCCTGTGTTTGTGGGCTCTTCCCGTGATCCTCAGGCTGGTGGCACCTTGGTGCGTAATGAAACTGAGTCGAAGCCCGTTTATCGTGCTATCGCACTGCGCCGTGAACAAACGCTGTTGACGGTAACTAGCATGGATATGTTACACGCGCCGGGCTTTCTAGCACGCGTGTTTACCATATTGGCAAAATACAATCTCAGTGTTGATCTTGTAACCACTTCAGAGGTCAGTGTCGCTATCACCCTTGATAATACGGGGTCGAACTCTAGCGGTGAAACTCAGATAAGTCCGTTGATGCTTGAAGAGCTAAAAGCGATCTGTCAGGTAAAAGTCGAGCAAGACTTAGCATTAGTTGCGCTTATTGGTAATGCCATTGACACCAGCTATGGCGTGGGTGCACGTCTATTTTCAACCCTCAATGACGTCAATGTACGAATGATTTGTCAGGGTGCTAGCTCGCATAATTTATGTTTCTTAGTCGATGGTGAGCAGGCGACAAATGTCATTAGCAGATTGCATTGCGCGATGTTCGAGCAAAATGCACAAGGAGTTGCCTAATGAGTCAGCGTAATTTTGATGTGTCTGATTATGCTTTGTGGACAGCGCTGGTAACGCCGTTTACTGAACAAGGTGTGATTGACTTTGATAATCTCAAGTTTCTAGTAGAGCAACAGATAAGTGCAGGCAATGGCATTTTACTTGTTGGCAGTACCGGAGAAGGTTTAGCCCTAACACAAGACGAGCAACTGTCAGTCATTCAGTATGTTTGTGAGCTAGCGCCGAATACGCCGCTGATGGTGGGTGTTGGTGGTTTTGACTTGGCTGCGCAGCGCCAGTGGATAGAGACCTGCAATCAATTACCTATCGATGCCTATCTATTGACCGCGCCGCTTTATGCAAAGCCGGGACCCGTAGGACAAACCCAATGGTTTAGAGCCTTGTTACAAGCAAGTGATAAGCCGTGCATGATTTACAACGTGCCATCGCGCACGGGGGTTGAGTTATCACCGCAAGCGCTGGCTCAATTAGTTGATGAACCCAACTTTTGGTCGATTAAAGAAGCGAGCGGTAGCACGGTTAAATTCAGCGAATTTAAAAAGGCACTGCCCAATATCGCGCTATACAGCGGGGATGATGCGTTGATGCCAGAATTTAGCTTACTGGGTGCTAGTGGCTTGGTATCGGTATGTGCCAATGTGTGGCCACAAGCGACACAGCAATATGTGCAAGTATGTCTAACACAGCCGCAAAACAGCGGATTTAACTTATGGCGTAATGCCATTAACAGTCTCTTTAGTGTCGCTAATCCCATTCCGTTAAAAGTGCTAATGCATCAACTTGGACAACTTAAGAGCCCGTTGTTGCGAGCGCCTTTAACTCATGAGGAGTTAAGCGATCACAGCGCGATTACCGATGCCCATTATCAAATTTCTCAGTGGCATCAAACTCAGTTAAATAATGTAGTAAATAGTTAAGGTTTTAAGAAATGAATTGGCAAGTAGTTTTAGAGCAATTAGAAAGTGGCGAAGTGCGTAGTGCAAACAAAGATGAAAATGGTGTTTGGCAGGCGAATGTCGATGTTAAACAAGCAATTTTAGCTTCTTTTAAAGCAGGTGAAAATGTTGGTTATGACGGCGCCTATGCGGGCTTTGTTGATAAAGACAACTTAGCACCACGTCAATTTAGCAGCGATGACAATGTCAGACTTGTGCCTGGTGGCTCGTCGGTACGCCGCGGCGCCCATGTAGCATCGGGTGTCATTATTATGCCACCGGCTTACATTAATATCGGTGCTTATGTCGATAGCGGCACCATGGTTGATTCTCATGCGCTAGTCGGCTCTTGTGCGCAAATTGGCAAAAATGTTCACTTGTCTGCTGGGGTACAAATTGGTGGTGTGTTAGAGCCTATCGGTGCGTCTCCTGTGGTGGTAGAAGACAACGCGTTTATCTCGGCTGGCTGTATTTTAGTTGAAGGCGTGGTGGTTAAAGAAAGCGCGGTATTGGCCCCGAATGTTACATTGTCGGCGTCGATTCCTGTGTATGATGCGGTAAACGAAAGGCTACTTGAGAAAGGCGCTCCAATTCCTGAGAACGCTATTGTGGTGCCTGGCACGCGTCCAGTAAGTTCGCAATGGGGACAAGAGCAAGGACTGTCGATGCAATGTCCGATTATCGTTAAATATCGCGACAGTCAAAGCGATGCGGCATTAGAGTTAGAGCAGGCGCTGCGTTAATGAGTCATCAGCAACAGTTTATTGCGCAATATCAATCATTAATTGAGGAGTTTGCGCAAACTCAACAAGTGCCTTTCTATGCTTATGATATCGATGGTTTAGCGGCGCATATTTGCGAGTTGGTTAACGATGATATTAAGTTGTGGTTTGCGGTTAAGGCTAATCCGCTGTCGAGTGTTATTCAAACCTTAGCACAGCAGGGGATGCAATTTGATGTTGCTAGCTCAGGCGAACTAACACAAGTATTGGCGCAAGGCGTTAACCCTTCCCATATTTTAAATACTGGGCCAGCGAAATCACGTGCGCAAATACAGCATTTTCTCACTAATGGCGTAAACATTTTTGTCGCTGAAAGCGTTAATCAACTGGCGTTGATTAACGAATTAGCCAAAGAAAATGATGTGCGAGTTTCAGTATTATTGCGGGTGCAGCTTCGTTTTGAGCAAAGTAGCGATAACCCGCTTGGCGGCAATGAACTGACACCTTTTGGCTTGGGTGCTGCTGAATGGCAAGCGATTGAATTAAGTGATTATGGCAATATCGATGTAATTGGGCTGCATATTTTTCAATGGGGCAATATGCTTGAGGCGCAGCAATTAATTTCGTTGTGGCAAGCGATGATCTCGCCATTAAAAGCCCTTGCCGATACTTTGGGGTTTGAACTTAAGGTATTGGATTTAGGTGGCGGTTTGGGGGTGCCTTATGATGGCGACGAGCGAACCTTGTCTTGGCCTGCGTTGAAAGCGGCGCTGGTGGCAATCAAGCGAACCGCAGGGGTTGAGGAGTTATGGCTTGAACTAGGTCGCTTTGCCGTGGCTGAGTTTGGTTATTATGTTAATCGCGTGGTGGATATTAAACACAACTACCAGCAAGACTTGGCGGTGATGCAAGGGGGAATTAATCATTTACTGCGCCCAGCAATCACTAATCAGCCTTTTCCTGTGACCTTACTTCGCAGTTCAAGTGCACAGCAAAAGCCTTTCCATATTCATGGTCCGCTGTGTACCAGTCTTGATAAGCTAGGTACGTTAGCCTTGCCAAGTGATTTAGCTGTCGATGATTATTTGATATTTTCGCAATGTGGCGCCTATGGTTTTACCGAGTCGATGCCGTTTTTCTTGTGTCATGAATTACCTGCTGAGGTAGTTATTAGCAATGGAAAAGTCAGTGTTATTCGTCCGGCATTACCAGCATCCAGCTATTTGTATTAGATTTAATGAGAGTAAAGATGACAACGATTGAGCGTTCATCACTAGAGGTTGCCGTGGTGGCAAATGGCCAAGCACTATCGGTTCCTGTGTATAAAATTCGCGGGCAGGGCAATGGCCCTAACGTGTATATCCAAGCGAATATGCATGGCGCTGAAGTACAAGGCAATGCAGTAATCTACCAATTATTAGAACAACTTAAATCGCTAACTTGCTTGGGGGATATTACCTTAGTTCCTTTGGCAAACCCTATTGGTAGCAATCAAAAAAGCGGAGAGTTTACCCTAGGCCGTTTCGATCCTATTACTGGCGAGAATTGGAATCGCGGTTATCACTTTAATGCTCAGTTGCCAGTCGAGTTTGCTAAGGCCAATCCAGATCTGAGCAGCGACGAAATCAAATCTGAGTTTCGTCGCGCAATTATTGAAGACTTGGAATTAAGTAAACTCAATAACCCTTATGGTGCGAAAACCTGTCAGCTGCTCTGTGCTCAGTTACAACGTATGGCGTTTGATGCTGATATTGTATTGGATTTGCATACGGGACCGATATCTTCACGCCATTTGTACTGTCCTGAATACGCAAAAGATAGAGCGACATTATTTGATATTCCCCATGTGCTGTTTATTCCTAGTGATTTTGATGGCGCGATGGATGAAGCGAGCTTTTGTCCTTGGTGGCAGTTGCAACAAGCCTATCAAGCACAGGGGCGGGAGATTGATGTGATGGTGGATGCCTTTACTCTTGAACTCGGCTCTCAAGAATGGCTTTCTCTTGATGCGGCAAAGGAAGACTCCGATAGCGTACTGAGCTACTTACAGGCAAGAGGATCTATTGATTCATCAATATTTCAACCAAAGCAAATGACTCGCTATGCTTGTATGCTTAAGGATTATCGGGCATTTTATGCTCCGCAAAGCGGCTTGGTTGAATATTTAGCACCTTTTGGCGAAGTCCTTGAAGAAGGCGAGCCTTTGGTACAAATGTTAAATATCGAACGTTATGGCGACGAACGTTGCGTGACTCAAGTGAGAGCGCCTGAGCCTTGCATCCCAGTATTACATTTTGCCTCGGCGAGTGTGAATCAAGGCACAGAGCTGTATAAAGTGATGACGAATTTCTTCACGTTATAAGTTACAAACGCCTCGAAAATCGTTATCCTAGCGGCCACTATTTCATGTAAGAGAGATCGGCATGGTTATTGGCCGCAGAAAAAAGCCTAAAATTGAAGTTCAAGCTCCCCACGCCACTGTTGTGGAAGTACGTGAAGAGCCCATTGAGCTGTATAAAATCTTAAAAATCGAAAACCTAGTCGAAGGTGGTGGCGAAGCGAAAATTCGTATTGCTAATGGCGAGGTAATGCTTAACGGTCTAGTGGAAACCCGTAAACGCAAGAAAGTTTATCATTTAGATGAAGTTGAGTATGCCGGTGAGCTGATGCAAGTACACGTGATCGGTAAGGACGATTAAGTTTTTATGAAAGGTGCTGTTAAGCGGTGGCTTCTGATTGTTGCTGGATGGATTTGTGTAATATTGGCGATTATCGGAATAGTGTTGCCGTTGTTGCCCACTACGCCGTTTTTGTTGCTTGCCGCTTTTTGTTTCTCAAAAAGTTCACAGCGATTTCACGATTGGCTGCTTAACCACCCTTGGTTTGGCGATTACATTCGCAACTTTCAAAGCGGCCGTGGCATGACCCTTAAAGCCAAAATTAGCACTATTTTTCTAATTTGGCTCTCTATCGGCGCCAGTGTGATCTTTTTTGTGCCGATAGTTTGGGTGAAAGGCCTGTTATTAATCATCGCCACTTGTGTCAGCCTTTATTTATGGCGCCGACCAACTTACGTTCCTAATCCTCCCCGGCCATAGCGTGGTGGCAGAGTGCTATCGACCCTCTCGCCAGAATGTTGATTTAATCTTTCGCGGTTCTAATGCGTTACACATGGTTCCTACACATAACATAGTGCCGCTTTCTTCTGCAGATGCGCGAGGCACGTGAATAAGAACAGGGGCTGGCGGAATAGTCGCATTTGCCAGTTCGACAGAACGGTCACTAATATCGCATTCGGTTTTATCACAGCTATTTTCAACTTTAGCTTGACCGTTTTCCATTTCGGGAAGGGTATTTTTGTAGTTAGCGAGTCCATTACGGACATTGATGCGGTAGAGGTGGGATGTGCCACCACCAATGCTACAGCCACCACTATCAAGCGTCGGCTCAAAGGTTGTAAACCAAATCGCATTGTCGGCGGTTGTGCTCGAAGCGAGGACTTTTTCTCCTTTTGATTTAGATAACTTAAAGAACCAACCTTCGTAAGTTTTTAATACGTCATCGGCAATGTCTTTAACCGATTCAATTAAACGAGCATGAGTGATTGCAGTTGGATTGATTTCAGGTACTACAGGTTGTTTAAATAGATAAAACTCATCTTGAATACTATTATTTTTAGGGTGTGCTCGGAAACCGCTTCCGATGGCAATTGCTAATTGAGTGCCATTGCTGCCCTTGAGTATAGAGACATCTGGCGCATTATAGAATCGGCGGTTGCCACTTATAGTATTGTCTGCGATGTTAGCGATAATTTGCGCTTGGGATAATTTATATCCGTCAGACATATTAAAGCGTAATAAACGGCCTCCCATATCGCCAACGTATACCTGATCTACAATTTTATCGCCGTCTAAATCAATTGCTTTGACGTCTGAGGGAATACTGTAACCTAAACCGGTTTGGCTGCTCAATATACTGCCATTACTCGCTCTGACTAGGTAAATAGCATCGCCAGCGTTGTCAGTTTGACGTCTTGTTGCGTTATCCTGTTCTTTATCATAGCCGCCGCCAAAGATAAGTGCTTTAGTGACAGTATCATTTACAGACACGTTAATAACTTTAGGCGCCGACCATGTTTGACCCAAGTTCTCGAACCCAGGCTTTTGAGGGGATATGACGTAAGCCAATGTCGGTTTATTACGGTTGGTAACTTTGAGTGTGTAGTAACTTGCACCACCACGGCGCATGCCCACAGTAATAAATAAATCGTTTCCCTGTTTCCAGCTACTGATTTTTCCGTCTAGCCCATAGATATGGTTTGTACCTTTGGTTTGGGCAAAAATCTTAGCCTGAATGGCTAATAATTCTTTGGGAATAAACGCATATAGCTCCTGTCCTGTTTCAACATCAATTGCATGGAGATAGCCCTGATTATCGCCGAAAAAAACCACTGAATTTTGCGATTGGCCATTCTTTTTAGGGTATGAAACAACAACGGGAGTTGAGTGCAGCGGATCTGCCAAGGTTTGATTCGAGAGCATTTGCGAAATAATGGTGTCGCGCTCTTGTGTTGTATCAACATCAAAATCCTGCGGCGTGAATTTACTGGTAAATTCAGTTGAATTTTTAATTTTTATTAATGAATTCCCATTGTTAACAAACAACTTACGATCTGCAGTAAGGTGCTCCCTTACACCACCTTGCAGTACATCATCGCCGTCGGCGCTGCTGCTCCAAAAACTCACCGCTGATGAATAGAAACTGTTGTTTGATTTATCAAAAGCATTTTGCTTGTTGCTGTCGATAATATTACCGTCAGCACTGACTTTGTAGCGCTTTAAATTACCCTGCCAACTGGTTTTATCTGTAGGCTGAAATAGTGTGTAGTAAAGATCATTATTGTGACTGAGACGATTCGTGCTATCAATGGAAACAGGTGCGCTGGAAAATGTTGTGGTTTTTGACAAAACGCTGCTTTGGATGCGTTCAAATGCGTTTTTAAGACCTGCATGGTCGCTTGCTTGAAAGTATTGTCCGTTACCAAGCCGAGCTATCTTTTCTAACCACGCATCGGAAACATTAAACCCTATCGTGTGAACGTCGATAAATTTTTTTGCAATAGAATCTTCGATGAAAATGCCTTTATTTATTGCGCTAACCAGTTCTTGGCTGCAGGCAAGTGGATAACGCTTACTTGCTTGTCCACGATTGTCGTTGTGACAAACAAGGTTGTTGTCTGGAAAGCTCTTTATTTCATTGATGGTGTTATACCACCAATGATTCGTCTGATGAGATCCTGGGTTATGCACGGCAAAACCATCGGTTAGAACCACAACTGTTGCTGTTTCTTCGCAAGCATCTGTTAGCGGACTAATGTATTTAGGGGACTTACCATTAGTTGGGACAATACGTATATCTTTGCAATCGATGCTATTTTCCCAGCCTTCAAAGCAGCCTGTTGGGTAGCTTATGTTGCCATTTTTAAATGATTTAGGATGTGATAAACGTTCGTAATAACGCCAGTAATTATTGTGCTCTGTTGCCGTTCTTGATGCATTAAAATGAGGGTTTACAGACATTTTTACCTTTTCACCAGACAGATACTTTAGTGTGTCAAAAAGTGCAGGGACTGTCGGTGTCATAAATGTCAAACGTTGGTTATACAACTCTTCGATAAGTTTTTCACGACCTGTGATCGTGCGTTTGATGTCCTTTTCCGTACGGATAAATAAGACGGGATTGAGCCCAGATAAAATTCCCGCAACTCCCCCTAATTGAGCATTGGTAATATCTGAAACATCTAGCATCAAGGTTATAGCATTACCAGTCTGCCATCCAGAAACAGAAGTTATCTCGTTGATTATATTTGATAAGTCTCCTAACTTGTGGGCAGGTTGTCTTATGCCTTTGAAATTAGTTGTATCTCTATAATACCAATCGCGAGGCGAGCCTGGTGAATTGAAACGCAGATTTGTAGTGTTTGAGGTGCGTGGTCTGGTTGTTAGATTCGCTTTCGTTGGGTTGAACGCCAGCGAATTGACAGATTTCTCACCAAATACGGGGATATTGAACGTAGGACAGAGACTACCTCCAGTTGCAAAGCAGTTTACTCCTGCTGGTGTGAGTTCAATAAATGCTTCGATGACTTTATCGTTCTTTGACAATGGCATATTGGCAAAACGCAATGCTATTAATTTGTTATCTTTGAAAGACAATTTTCCCACTTTACCGAGCTTTACCGATTTAGAAGTTGTTTCGGCCGCCATATCACTATATCTAGTTGCAACTCTATTAAAACGATTAAAAGTTTCACTGAGGGTTTCATCTAGATTAGTTACTGGATATATCACGGCACCAGTGTTTTCATTCATCCGTGACAGACCAATATCAACGCCTTCAGACTGCCTGATAAATTCAGTTATCGCTTCTTGCATTGTCGTCAGCCGGCTTTTGTTTGTTTGGCCAACCTGATTTTTCATTGAACGAGAGGTATCTAACAGCATCATGACTTTAGGCTTGGGTTTTTGAGATACTAGAAATATCTCAGTGTCGTCTGCTTTTACTGGCTTTAATAATGCAACTTGCAAACAAATGGCACTGCAGATTATTGTCCAAAGTCTGGCACTATTCATAAATAAAACCTCGACTTAGGGTTGCGTTGGCACCTGAATTATTGAATGAAGCCGTACTGGTAATTTCGAAACTTACATCTCGAATAATATTATCGTCATTGCTGGCGTCGAGAGATACACCTGCACGCAACGAGCTCCGAGGCGTTGATTTATAAGTTAAGCGCACTGTAAGTCCTTCTACATCAAACGAATTGTCAAGAATAGTCGCTTCAGTTCCTTCAGTCATAGAGGTGTTCATCGCACTCATATTATTTTGTGAATCGACGTTTGGAATAGCGATAGACGATAGCGCGTTAATTAGTGCACTTTCAGCGCTGTTGAATGTAATACTTGCTTGTTGGGCATTGCTAACCATTCTAGATTGGCTTTGGGCGTTACTGAGTTGTGATGTCGAGATCAAGGTTATTACTAGTAGTACGACTAAACTTACGACTAACACTGCGCCACGCTGCGAACTTAGAAATGATTTCATACCAACCTCAATGTCGAGATTAAGATTTATTCACGTGATAATTTCGCATGAGAGAAATGGTCGTGAATAACGGACTGAGGTAAGTATAGGAGAGATTTTTAACGTTATTAGAAAAGTTTAACCATATGATTATCTTTTTATAATCATATGGTTATATTGCTTTTGTGTACTGTTTTTTTTACAGTTCTTTTGTCTTTTTCCTGGCTGGCTTTGTAGGCCTTTAGTGTTGTTTTACGGGCCTTCTCGCCAGAAATTCATCCGGCTTTTACGACTTGGCAGTTCTTTACAATAGGTGCCAATACACACCACACTACCACTTCCTTCTGAGGTATCGTCCGGATCATTAACGTGAATTAAGACTGGGCTGGGTGGAATTGATCCGTTTTGTAATTCAACATAACGATCTGTTTCTCCGCACGTGGTATTTGTGCATGAATTTGATTCATCGACTTTGCCGTTAACGACTGTAGGGATTGCTTTTTTATAGTTTGGCGTACCATTGGAGATATTTACGCGATAAAGACGCGATGTGCCTCGTTTAACCACACAGCGATTGGTGCCAATGGAAGGTTGGAAGGTTGTAAACCAGACTGCACTCTCAAACGTTAAACTTGACGCCAATACTTTTTCCCCACCGCTGTGTAGGGGAAGGTACCATCCTTTTTTAGCCGCTAATAGTTCGTTGTCGATAGTCAATGTTGCTGGCAAGAGATCCGAATTGGTAATTTTGGTCGGTTTGGCCTCAGGTGCCAACGGTTGTTTGAACATATAAAAATTATCTTGGATAACCGTGTTATTTGGATGTGCATGGTAGCCGCTGCCAATAGCGACAGCCAATGTAGAGCCACCAGTTCCTTCAATCACCGAAATATCAGGTGCATGGTAAAAACGACGATTAGTCGACTGACTAGTCCCTGATATTTCAGCGATAGCATCGACATTGAGTTTGTTGCTGCCATCGAGATCGGCTCGTAACACGCGCCCACCCATATCGCCGACATAGAGTTGGTCAGTTGTGCCGTCGCCGTCAATATCAATAGTTTTTATATCAGAAGGGATTGAATATCCGAGGTCTTTCGCCGAGAGTTCGATGGTGCCAGCAACGGCATCGATAATATAAATGCCATCGCCCACATCATCACCGGTGCGAGTTGTAACTGAATCTTGCTTGGTGTCATAGCCGCCACCAAAAATTAATACACTCTTTTCTCCTGAACCTTTTTTAATCTTGGTTTTAATTGGGGTTGACCATGTTTGGCCTAGTTGAGAAAAACCGCTGCTATCCGGGGTTATCTTCCATTGTAGTGTTGGTGTGTTGCGATCGGTGACATCTAGCGCGTAATAACCACGGCCGCCACGTCGCATGCCACTGGCAATGTATTTACGTCCACCTTCTGTCCATTTCACTATGTTACCATCCATGCCGTAAATGTGATTGGACGATTTAGCGTTGAGACGAATTGCTGGTTGTTTTGTGAGTAACTCCTTGGGAATAAACGCCCATAATTCGTTGCCAGTAGTAGCATCAATGGCGTGAATATAGCCTTGATTATCACCAAAGAAGATAACTGATCCGGCGTCACCATAACTCATTTCAATAGGTGCTGAATGTAGTGGGTCGGCGATATTTTTATTGTTCAGCATCCATGTGATGTGATCTTCTTTATCGGTGGCAGAGCTCAAACCAAAATCGCTAGCGCTAATAGTACTATTGGTTCCTTCAACTAACTTGGTCAATGCAGCGCCTGAGCCAATATTGGTATAAATATTACGACTTATTGTTTGTAAACGCTCAGCAGCACCACCGGCTGTAACCTGGGCTCCATCTGCTGTTGCGCTCCAAAAACTTTGCGCCGAATCCAAAAACAAACCGGTAGTGGGGTTGGTTGCAACATTTCGGTTTACATCGACCACATTGCCACTTTTACTCAACTTATAATGCTTGAGGTTTCCACGCCAAGAAGACAATTCGTTAGGAGTAAATAGGGCGTAATATAAATTATCATTGTGATTAAGCTGATTGGCGCTGTTGAGAGTTATCGACGTATTAGAGAAGGTAACCGCTTCTTTAATGATGTCGGCTTGAATTTCTTTAAATACTTGTAACAAATCAGAAGTACCAGTTGCTGTCTTATATTGACCGCCACCGTGGTTCGCCATTGATTGTAACCAGGTATCTTCGTTGTTAAAACCTATTGTATAGAGTTTGATTTTCTGCTGATCTGTTAAGCCATTTACGCTAATGCCATTCTTTATTTTGGTCGCTAACGTTGTACCACAGGTTTGCGCATAACCACGATTAGATGGCCCTTCTTGGGTACAGGCGCTGTTAGTATTATTAATGGTTTGGCTAATATCGTAGGTCATATTACGCCACCATTGATTATTATCGTATGCGCCATAGCCGTGAGTCGCTTCGCCATCTGTTAGCAATACAATTTGCCCCTCATTGTCACCACAGGTATCAGTTAACGGGGTTTTATAGCGCAAAGTACCACCGCTTTCACTAATGTAAATTTGGCGACAAGCTTCGTCGTTTAACCAGTTTTCATGACAATATTGCGGTCGATTTATCTGGCCATATTGATAACTGTCGGCATGTGGAATTCGCTCAAATAATTGATTGTAAATATAGTTAGGATTACCGCCGTTACGGGATGTATTTAGCGTGCTATTATGGTTGGACTTTACTCGCGAGCCAGTCATATATTTTACTGCTTCATAGAGCGCTGGAACTGTTGGTGTATAATTGGTAAGTCGCTGATTGTTCATTTCCTCAATCAGTTTTTGACGTGTACTGATAGTCCGATTATAGGGCGCGACACGAACAAACAAAGTTGGGCTAAAATACAATGAACGTGTACTCATAAAACCGCCTAAACGGCTGTGCCAGCTTTGATTAAGCGAACTTGTATCAAAAATTAAACTCAGGGCATTACCGCTTTTCCAGTCACTTTGATTAACAATTTCTTGAACTATTGGTGTTATGTTTAACAGTTTGTAAGGCTCAGTTCTAACACTATCTTCCCAATTGGTAATATATGCAGCGACCGATGCTGAAGTTTTAGGTCGGCTGCTAATATTGTCATTATCGTTATGATCAAATTGCGCGGAATTGGGGCTTTTTTCTCCATGGATATTGAGGGTGAAATTTCCACACCAAGTGCCGTCACAGCCGTGATCAGGAAATACCTGTAAGAAAACCTCTTCCACTTGATGGCCTTGCGGAATGATCATGTTGTCAAATCTAAGGCCAATATATTTAGTATCTTTAAAGCTAAATGTTTCATAGGAGCTGCTGTCAGAAGATGTTCTTACATAAACTGCTGAGCTTGTTTGATAGGCATTGTTACGATCGTCAGTTATCGGTCTATCAAAGCGCTCTACGGTTTCTTGGATCGATGTTTCCAAGCTAGAAACAGGATAAACAACAGCACTAGTGCGCTGATTTGTGCGCATCAATCCAACATTTATACCGTTTGCCTCGTTGATAAACTGGGTTAATGCATCTTTCATTACTGTGATGCGGTTTCTTTTATTTGAAACGTGAAAAGCCATAGAGCCTGAAGTATCTAATACCATCATGACTTTAGGAGTTACTGTATCGCCGAGATAGAAAATTTCCGTATCATCAGCGTGTGACGGTGAAACACTAGCCAGAGGGAGGCATAAGCCGATAAAAAAGTAGGTACATAACTGGCTAAAACGTTTCATTGTTAATGCTCCCAACCGATAGTGCTACCGGTTTTTTTGAGGCCTGTTTCATCTAAGCTATACACCACGCTTGTATCGTCGATACGAGTCGCCGTAATAGTGTATCCTGCGCCATTGTGTTGTGGAGTTACAGCTAATGTATGGGTTGCAGAACTGCCATCAAGTGGTGCTTTTTTAGGATAAACCATTGCAGTATCTGCATTGGCATAGCTGTTGTTGTCAATGTAATAGCGCTCTAGTGAAACGCTAATTTCAACCACTGCCGCCTGCGCTAAAGCATCTTCCGAGCGCACGACATAGTCGCGATAATTGGGATAAGCAATACTCGCCAAAATGCCAATAATTGCCACAACAATCATTAGCTCTATTAGCGTGAAACCACGTAGCTTATTCATAGGTAAATCCTTGTACTATTGTTGAGGTAGCTCCAGAGCTTTGGTCAGATGCTGTGCTGGTTGCAGTGAAGTTAACTTTGCGGATCATGAAGTCATTTTGACTCGAATCTAGTGAAATCCCAGCGCGCAAAGCATTGACTGTTTCAGTTTTATAAGAAACCGCCACCTTCATTTTTTCAGTGCTAAGTTGCGTGTTATTAACGGTCATTTCAACACCCTCATCGGCAGTCATCGCATTGCCCATTGCTACCATATTCTCTTCATTAGATGCCGCTTGTTCGCTGATCATCTTCATGGAATGAGACATGGCACTTTCGGCAAGATTGAACGTTGTGGTTTGTTGTTGAAAATTAGACGTCATGCGCGACTGTTCGCCCGCCTTGCTAAGTTCGGTTACTGAAATGAGGGTTACCGTTGTAAGTACCACTAAACTTACTACCAATATTGCACCACGTTGTTTGCTGAGTAACGAAGTCATCTATAATCGCCTGTTTCGAATTTTTACGGTGGTATTAAACGAGTGGCGTAAACGTTTATCGTTAACAGCACCTTGTGTTTGAGGAGTAATAGCTTGCTGTGCTATGTAATATGTTTGCGTATCAGCAGTTGTGCGAACCTCGTCTTGGCTACTAATAATTAACCCCAATTGAATGGCCGAAACATCTTGCATGTTGGGAGTTTTAGCTGCTTTGTCGTGGCGAACATATTTGATGTTGCCACTTGCTAATACTTCGCCGTAGAGAATCTTCATATTCTCTACGCCTTCTATTAACTCTTGAGTTGAATAAGACGCAGTTGCGCCACCATAATCAACCACTGTCTGATGGAGTGCGAAAATTGGCGCTCCTTGTCGGTTTTTTCGGCCTGTATCACCGATGAAATAGAGGGTAGCCTGATATCGAGCAATATTGGCGTTGCTCTGGTAGGCTTTACTTAAATTATTAGTTTCGTTGGTGCCTTGAGCGTGAGTAAGGGTAATCACACCGTCTTTGGTATTTGGGCTATTGGTGACGGTGAAAATGTCAGCAGTAACACAATCAGAAATGTAAATAACCTCATCCTTTTTAAAAGTGACACCGGATGATTGATTCACTTTGATGTTTGCTGAGCTATCCGACTGATTTTCACTAAGTTGTGCGCTAACTGAAGACATTCTTGCGATATAAATAGCATCTGTGCCTTTTTTGATAATTGATGTGATGCCAGTTTTTCCTTCAAACTGGGTACCTGTTTCCCAGCCGTCGTCGATGGTATATGCAATTAATTCGCTGGCAATAGGGTCGTAACCTGCGGGAATGCCTTTGGAATTTATTGTCGTCAAGGGAGTGTTGTTACTGACGCAACCGCGATAACCAATCATCCTAATATCGCGCTTTAGATATTCCATCGCAAATCTGCCACTCTCCTGAACACGAGAGCTCGCTTCTGTCACTTCTTGAGCTGTTCTTGTGTTGAGGTAAATCGAAAACAAACCACCAATAGTCGCCACACTTATCACTAATGCGATAAGGAGTTCGACGATACTAAAGCCTTGTTGGCTGTGGCTGGAAATACGCATGTTTATTTTAGTGTTTCTTCAATTATTAATTAATAATGACCTGAACTTCGTAATCAGTTTTCGCACGCTGACGCGTCGTTTGGCCGCCTTCATTTTGTTGCCAGTTTTTGGTATCCCACTCAACGCGAACGGTAAACAGGTTGTTTACGCCTGCTTTAACAGTTGCACTGGCGCCAGGCAACTGCTGACGTGCATTATCGCTGTTGACGTTGTTAATCAATTGCGCCCATTGGGCGATATCGATTTTTGCGAGTTGCGTCGTACTGCATCCTTCATCTGCGGTTA
Source organism: Psychrobium sp. MM17-31 (assembly GCF_022347785.1). NCBI lineage: Bacteria > Pseudomonadati > Pseudomonadota > Gammaproteobacteria > Alteromonadales > Shewanellaceae > Psychrobium > Psychrobium sp. MM17-31. The sequence continues at coordinate 9,831 of NZ_JAKRGA010000002.1, read as the reverse complement.
AACAATCTGACGATGGCATAGTTTGTCCGACACTTTTCACATCGTTAAATTCCCCTGCGGCAACTGCTTCAGGGTTATTACGCATCCGCTCGATAATATCTTGGCTAATATTGATTGCCTGTGAGCGTAGATAGGCTGCGTGATTTTGCTCCATCGATACGATGTGCAAACCAGCAATACCGAGCATTCCTATCGCTAATATCGCAATAGCAATCATCACTTCTAATAATGTAAAACCGCGCTTTTTACTAAAAGTATTCATGAGCAAGAGATATTATTTATTTCTGATTCAACTAATGAGCGTACCTGACCACCCATATTAAGTGCAACGCCTTTCGCATGTGCTGCACCGCGATCGTCGCAAAAGACGATTTCACCAATGTCATCAGGTGAGCCCAAAGCGTTAAAGGTAATACTTGTTGAGGCTAAGTTCTGAAAATAAACTGAGATATTGCTGCTGATTTCAGTGGTGCGAATAAGTGCGTCGGCATTGTTAAGAATAATCAATCGATTGCCATCGGCTGCGCAGGTTGCATTGTCACCTTCAACAGTGCCACGGCATAGTCTAACGTCTGATTTACGCTTGGTCGCTTCACTTCGAGCAAATGCAATTAAACTAGCCACCGTATTTGACTGGTTTATTAGCTCATTGTTTTTAACCAATTGATGTAAATTGGGAATACCTACGAATAAGGTAATGACAATAATCGTCATGGCAACAATGAGTTCAATGAGGGTGACACCCTTTTGCTTAATCATATACTTGCTGTCCATTTACCGCGTTAATTAATAATATAGCATTAATTTTAGCAAAAATATAAGGCACGATCTTGGTAGGAAAGTGCCTTATATCTATTCTAACTAGGTTTAATGTAGTAGAAAAATTAAAAAAATATGCAGATCTTGCTAGTTCTGTTATTTTTCAAATATTGCATCTACTGTTCCTTGTGCGAGCGGGTGATAACCTGGACGCGCTTTTTGGTAGACTTTATGCGCCCACGCTTTGCCTTCTTCGGTAGTTGCCAATTGCTTGTATAGCGGAACAATTAACTTGCGACGACCAATTTCGATGAGGTAATCATCGAGTTCATCATATATAGCTTTGTAACCATTCCCTAGCGCCAACAAGTACCACGCATGAGCAATTTCGTTGTTGGTGCTGGTGGTTAGTTTGAACTGGCTATCGAGCTCGGTCATTAGTTCAATACTTAAATCGCGTGGTAAGTTATTAATAAAATGTAGCCACTGATGAACTGTCCAATCACTGGTATTTAGTTCATTAACCGCTAGTTTACCTGCGTTAATTTGCGCTATTTGCTCATCGATAATATCGAAAACTGGTGATGTTGGCGTTGGCGTAAAGGTTGGTAAACCTTCAGCAAAAATCCACTCTTCGATTTCTGCTTTGTCTAATACACTTGGGTATTTTTGCAGTAAGTTGTCTGTGAAGTATTTGTAGAATGCATTAGTACCAATACTTTCGAATGCGTGCTCGTTAAAGTAATTTTTAATGAAACTGTCGAATACTTCACGGCCTAATTTTTGTTCAAGATAAACTAAGAATAATTGTCCCTTAGTGTAAGGAACACTTGAGAACGCCGCATCCGGATCGCGACTTTGTAAGTCAACATATAACACAGTGTCATTCGCTGGCATGCGTTTAACTAGTGCTCTAAGATTTTGGGCGTCTAGTGCCTGTTCCATCACCGCGCGTTTACGGCCAAACACTTCTTCCATAATGCGATTTTCAACGTAAGAAGTGAATCCTTCGTTTAACCATAGATCGCGCCAGCTTTCATTAGTTACCAAGTTACCAGACCAAGAGTGAGCAAGTTCGTGGGCAATCAAGTTCACTAAGCTCTTATCGCCAGCGATAACAGTTGGTGTGATAAAAGACAGGCGAGGGTTTTCCATGCCGCCAAATGGAAAGCTTGGTGGGAGAATTAGCAAGTCGTAACGACCCCATCTGTATGGACCAAATAACTTTTCGGTGGCGTCAATCATTGCTTGGGTATCGTCAAATTCAGCAACTGCTGCATCTAGGATGCTCGGCTCGGCATAAACACCTGTAATATCGCTCATCGCTTTGAACTTTAAGTCACCAACGGCAATGGCAATTAAGTATGGCGGAATTGCTTGCGGCATCTCAAAAAAGTAATCGCCATCGCGCTCAGTTGTTGGTTCGTTATTGGCACTCATAACTGCTAGTACTGATTCATCAGTGTAAATACGCGCGCTATAAGTCATGCGTACGCTTGGTGTGTCTTGAATCGGGATCCAGCTGCGAGCATGGATAGCTTGGTTTTGGCTAAACATAAATGGCTGCTTTTTACCGGCTGTTTGCGCTGGTGTTAGCCACTGTAGCCCTGATGCCTTGTCGGTAGATTCGTAATAGACGCGAAGGGTTTGCGCTTGGAAGCTCGGCTTGACCGTTAACTTCGCACCCATAACATCGTCACGTGGTGCTAAGTTAAATTTAATTTCGTGCCATTTTCCATCGCTTGATTTAGCTAATGTGCGGTGGATGATCAGGTCGCGAGTGTCTAATACAACTTGTGTCGTTGCTGCTGATTCCCAATTTAGGTCGAGATCGGCAAACCCTTTGAGGGCTTTGTTTTCAAAATCAACGGCAAGGTCTAAATAAAGGTGACTGACTTTTACATCGTCGTAATTGGCATAGGTTAAATCGTCTACTTTTTTCGCATGGCTAAATGCTGACAAAAGTAAACAACAAGTAAGGGCGATAAATCGGCGCATAGTCTTTGTTCTTATTGAAATAAAAGTCGATAGTTTAGATTAAATAATGTCTTTTGAACATCACTCGATTTATGTAAGAATAAAGCCACTGAGCAAGATAATTAAATTTCTAAGGGATCCACCATGAAGAAGATCGAAGCGATCATAAAACCATTTAAACTTGACGATGTTCGAGAAGCACTTTCTGATATTGATGTGACAGGGATGACAGTATCTGAAGTAAAAGGTTTTGGACGCCAAAAAGGCCATACTGAGTTGTATCGCGGTGCCGAGTATATGGTGGATTTCTTGCCTAAGGTTAAATTAGAAATCGTAATTAACGACGATATGCTTGATCGCTGCGTTGAAGTGATTCAAGGGGCTGCATTTACTGGAAAAATTGGTGACGGTAAGATTTTTGTTACTGATATCGAGCGCGTAATTCGTATTCGTACTAACGAAGAAGATGAAGAAGCAATTTAATTACAATAAATTGATGGATAAAAAAAGCGCCACGTTTTTTAACGTGGCGCTTTTTTGTTGAGCTTTAAATGCTAACCTTGCGGAAAGTTCAAGTCGATGACTTGTTGAGTGCGCTGAGCTAAGTCTTCTTGCTTTAGTGCTTGATAAGATTGTTTCATAATCTCAAGCGCTGGTTTGGTAGAAGCGGTATTACCATAACTAGTTAACACTTCTTTGGCGCGATTAATTGCTGCTACATAGATTTCGCGATCCAAATAATATTGCGCAATGGCGATATTGTGCTTAGCCAATTGATTCTTTAAAGCGACCATACGCTGGCGAGCATCAGGTGCATAATGACTCTCTGGGCGTGTTTCGATTAATTGCTTAAAATCGCGGAACGCTTGGATAGCAAACTGCGGGTCACGGTCACTGCGATCGATATTAAACAATTCGTGGAACATGTTTTCATCTGACGCCATATTTGCCAACCCACGCATATAAAACACGTAATCAATATCAGGGTGTGTTGGATTTAAACGCAAAAACCTATCAATAGTCGCAAGTGCTTGATCACTATTGCCTTGGCGGTAGTAGGCGTAGATTAAATCAAGCTGAACTTGATTTGCTTGTGGACCAAACGGATAACGCGACTCTAGTGCTTCTAACACGCGAGTAGCTTTAATAAGATTACCTTGATCTAATGCTTCTTGTGCATTTTGGTACATTTGCTCTGGGGCAGTAATACGAACTTGAGGTTCGTCTGGCTGGCTAGAACATCCTGCTAAACCAAGCGCTAAAACTAACGAAATTGTTGCTAGTGAACGTTTTTTATACATCATTTTATTCATAATCCTCACATATTCGACAAGTATCTATTAAGCTGAGGCAAAATAAAAGCTACAATAGCGACTAATCGTGGGTTTTTTTGATTAACTCAATGCCCGTTAGTTCCCTTAATGTAGAAATATAAATGAATCAAGCGATCAATTTAATGGCCAAAGTGGCTATAGAGCAGTGTGACCAACGTTTAGACCAAGCTATTGCTGAACTTTTTAGTGATTATTCTCGCAGCCGTTTAAAAGAATGGATTTTAGCGGGATACGTTAAAGTTGATGGTGAGGTGGTTACTAAAGCACGCGTTAAGGTGTTGGGTGAAGAAATTATCGAAATAGACGCGTTCATTGAAGTTGAAGAACGTCATAAGCCACAAGATATTCCACTAAACATTGTATATGAAGATGAGCACATCCTAGTGATTAACAAACCAGCTGGTTTAGTTGTTCATCCTGGTGCTGGTCAGCCTGATGGCACCGTATTAAATGCATTGTTACATCATCACCCTGAAATAGATAATGTACCTCGTGCGGGTATCGTTCATCGTCTTGATAAAGACACGACAGGATTAATGGTGGTTGCTAAGACTATTCCTGCACAAACCAAATTAGTGAAAATGATCCAAAAGCGCGATATCACTCGTGAATACGAGGCTATTGCAATTGGTCAAATGACAGCGGGCGGTAAAATTGAAGCGCCTATCGCCCGTCACGCCACACGTCGTACTCATATGGCAGTTGACCCAGACGGTAAAGAAGCAATTACGCGCTACCGTATCGCTGAAAAATTCAGAGCACATACTCGTTTACGTCTGCGTCTTGAAACGGGTCGTACGCACCAAATTCGCGTTCACATGTCATATATGCGTCACGCGCTATTAGGTGATCCTGTCTACGGTGGTCGCCCTAAGCCAATTAAGGGCTCAAGTCCTGAACTGTTAGATGCAATGCGTGATTTTAAACGCCAAGCGCTACACGCGATTAAGTTGCAATTAGCACATCCTATCACTGGTGAAGAAATGCGCTGGCAAGCACCTGTGCCAGAAGATATGGCGCAAATGACGCAGTTACTTCGTCAAGATACCTTGGACAATCAGCCACAATAATGATTATTCCAAATTGGGCGGCACCTAGTCACATAAAAGCATTTACCACCCTACGAACAGGTGGGGTGAGTGAGGCGCCGTTTGATACTAATAATCTCGGCGCTCATGTCGGTGATGATATCGCTGCCGTTAGTGCTAATCGCCAAGCCATTAATCAATATTTACCGCACGATATTATCTGGCTTAATCAAACGCATAGCATCGATGTGGTCGACATAAACCCCGATACACCACAAAGCTGCGATGGCGACGCTGCTTTTACTAGGTTAACTAATACTCCTTGTTGTGTCATGACCGCCGATTGTCTGCCGTTACTCGTCACCAATCGAGCAGGTTCCAAAGTCGCTGCAATACACGGTGGCTGGCGCGGCCTTGCCGATGGCATTGTCGAAAACTCACTTAACTATTTTAGTGAGTCGCCAAGTGAACTGATGGTGTGGTTAGGGCCTGCTATCGGACCTGAACAATTTGAAGTCGGGCAAGATGTTGTCGATATCTTTGTTAGTAAGCACCCCGACAACCACCAATGTTTTAAAGCCCGAGGAGATAAATTCTTAGCCGATATTTATCAGCTTGCTCGGAACACGCTTAATCGCTGTGGTGTTACACAAATTAGCGGTGGCGATTATTGTACTGTGACGCAAGACGATAAGTTCTTTTCTTATCGCCGAGATGGCCAAACTGGCCGCATGGCAACAGTTATTTGGATTGAAGATTGATCGCAATCAATTCGGCGATTATTTATTCATTTTATTTGCAATTGGCGCTTGTTTTCTAAAAATTCGTTCCCATCAATTAACTAGTATAGTGAGTTAATATTGAGGAAGAATATGCGCTTAGACCGTCTCACCAGTAAGTTTCAACTAGCAATCTCCGATGCCCAGTCAATCGCTCTTGGTAGGGATCATCAATATATTGAACCTATTCACTTATTTTCAGCGCTACTAAATCAAGAGAGCGGTAGTACTCGTGCGCTGCTCGTTGAATGTCAATGTGATATCTCGACGATTCGCAGCCGCATCTCGCAATCACTTGATCGTTTGGCGCAAGTTGAAGGAGTGCATGGTGATATTCAGCTCTCTAACGCCATGGTTAACCTGCTTAATGTTTGTGACAAGCTTGCTCAAAAACGTAAAGATAGATATATATCGAGCGAACTCTTTATTCTTGCGGCGCTTAACGACAAAGGGGCGTTAGGTGAGATCCTGCGCAAGGCTGATTTAACGGACAAAAAAGTCTCTGACGCAATAGAAAAAATTCGCGGCGGGCAGCAAGTGGAAGATCAAAACGCAGAAGATCAGCGCCAAGCACTCGATAAATATACCGTTGATCTAACTGAGCGCGCTGAACAAGGGAAACTCGACCCAGTTATCGGCCGCGATGATGAAATTCGTCGCACTATTCAAGTGTTGCAGCGCCGTACTAAAAATAATCCTGTGCTTATTGGTGAGCCTGGTGTTGGTAAAACTGCTATCGTTGAAGGCTTGGCACAGCGTATCGTAAACGGTGAAGTGCCTGACGGCATTAAAAATAAACGTGTATTGTCACTTGATATGGGGGCATTACTTGCTGGCGCTAAATATCGCGGTGAATTTGAAGAGCGTTTAAAAGCGGTGCTGAATGAGCTGGCAAAAGAAGAAGGGCAGGTGATCCTATTTATTGATGAGCTTCATACCATGGTTGGTGCTGGTAAGTCAGATGGTGCTATGGATGCTGGGAATATGTTAAAGCCCGCATTGGCTCGTGGCGAATTACATTGTGTCGGCGCAACGACCCTTGATGAATATCGCCAATATGTTGAAAAAGACGCGGCACTAGAGCGTCGTTTTCAAAAGGTACAAGTCGATCAGCCATCGGTTGAAGACACCATTGCTATTTTACGTGGTCTAAAAGAGCGTTATGAATTGCATCACGCCGTAGAAATTACTGATCCAGGTATCGTTGCTGCGGCAGTGCTATCACACCGCTACATTACCGATCGCCAGTTACCAGACAAAGCAATTGATTTAATCGATGAGGCAGCAGCGGCTATTCGGATGGCAATTGATTCTAAGCCTGAAACCTTAGATCGTCTCGAACGCAAGATAATTCAACTTAAATTAGAACAACAAGCCCTAGCAAATGAAGAAGACGATGGCTCTAAGAAACGTTTAGATAAGCTGCAAGTCGATTTAGCTAATTTTGAAAAAGAGTTTAAAGAGCTCGATGAAGTATGGAATGCAGAGAAAGCATCGCTTTCTGGCGCTCAAAATATTAAATCAGCTTTAGACCAAGCTAGACAAGATCTCGATGTTGCCCGCCGAGCCAGTGATCTAAATCGCATGTCAGAGCTTCAATACGGCAGAATTCCTGAGTTAGAGCGTCAACTTGATTTAGCCTCGCAAGCCGATATGCAAGAAATGACATTGCTCAAGCACAAAGTAACCAGCGATGAAATTGCAGAAGTTGTTTCTCGTGCCACTGGGATCCCAGTGAGTAAGATGCTCGATGGCGAGAAAACCAAATTGTTAAATATGGAGAGCCATCTCCAAAAGCAAGTTGTTGGTCAAAGCAAAGCGGTGACGGCAGTGTCTAATGCTATTAGACGTTCACGTGCAGGATTATCCGATCCTAACAAGCCGATTGGCTCTTTCTTATTCTTAGGCCCAACAGGTGTCGGTAAAACAGAATTGTGTAAAGCACTCGCTGATTATCTATTTAATAATGTCGATGCCATGGTTCGTATCGATATGTCTGAGTTTATGGAAAAGCATTCGGTAGCTAGACTTATTGGCGCACCTCCGGGATATGTTGGTTACGAAGAAGGTGGTTACCTAACCGAAGCTGTGCGTCGTAAGCCATATAGTGTGCTACTACTAGACGAAATTGAAAAAGCTCATAGTGACGTATTTAATATCCTATTACAGGTGTTGGATGATGGCCGCTTAACTGACGGTCAAGGGCGCACAGTTGATTTTAGAAATACCTTAATTATTCTAACCTCGAATATTGGCTCTGATCTTATACAGGAGCATGGTGGTGTATTAGAGCAAGCTGATATGACTTCAATGGTCATGGAAGTTGTTAAGAAGCACTTTAAACCAGAATTTATTAATCGTCTTGACGAGAATGTTGTGTTCCATGCGTTGACCAAAGACAACATAAAGAACATTGCTAAATACCAACTCCATTACTTGATTGAACGACTAGAAGGGCAGGATATCGAATTATCGATTGATGAATCGGCTCTAAATGCATTAGCAGATATTGGATTCGATCCAGTATACGGTGCTCGCCCATTAAAACGTGCTATTCAAGGATTAGAGAATCCTTTAGCTGAACATATTTTATCGGGTAACTTTGGCGCTAAAGATAGTGTTGAAGTGAGTTATGTCGATGAGGATTTTGTGTTTACTAAACGATAGGTCGCTATTAAAGAAGGAAGATGAGTAATCATTTTCCTTCTTTCTAATATTATTTTTGCTGTTCTTTTTTACAAAACATTTCAGCTTGTTTTTTCGCTAGGCTTAGTTGTTGTGCTTTATCTTTTTTGGTAAGTGTTTTTAGATTACCGTCAGCGTCTTTTTGTTGAATGTTATTAAAAGTTGTGAGGATTTGAATATTCTTGGTGGCGATATCGCAATTCTTTTTAGCGATGCGATCTAGTTCTTGCTCTTGTTTACTTAGATTCTTGTTAGTTTTACTTTTACTGTCTTGAACATATTGGCCTTGTTTGGTCATATCGATCTTCTTCACCTTATCAGCCGGAACATTATTCGGAGCCTTATAACTATAATGAGTGACACCATTGCTATCTGTCCAACGATATATATCTTTGGCTTGTGCGGTAAAGGCACAACCTAATAATAATATGGCAACGAAGAATTTCATGTTAACGCTCGACTAAATAAAGATGGTTAAAAATTGGTGAACGACAAAACTAACCGATTCCATTGAGTATAAAGCAATCTAAATTGCTTTGCACAAAAAATAGCGATGAAACAGATCATGGAATTTTAAACAATAATCATCATTTGGTACTAACTTAGCAACATTACGCCAAGTAATTTAACATTAAAGTCTAAAAAAAATACATGTGAATTATTAGTTGGAATTTTTCGAAAAAAGCCCTTGCCAAGTTAAATTGGATCTCTATAATGCGCATCCACTGACACGGCGGAGTAGCTTCTAAAACGAAGATGTGACGCAGGTTAGAGAACAAAACAACGTTTTAAAAATTATTTAGAATTAGTTGTTGACTTCGAATCGGGAATGCGTAGAATGCGCAGCCCTAACGCAACGAAGCACAGCGCTTTGAAGCGGTTCTCTCACCAAAAGGTGATTGAGATAAAACGTTCTTTAAAAATTAGTATTCAAATAAACTGTGTGGGCATTTGAAGATTGAGTATCTTACTCATGATTTAATGTCTACATAATGACAGTAAATTCATTGAGTCGTTTCTTCTTGTAATGAGAAGTAACGTAAAAAATCAAATTTTAATTGAAGAGTTTGATCATGGCTCAGATTGAACGCTGGCGGCAGGCCTAACACATGCAAGTCGAGCGGAAACGAAGAGTAGCTTGCTACTCTGGCGTCGAGCGGCGGACGGGTGAGTAATGCTTGGGAAGCTACCTAGTCGAGGGGGACAACCATTGGAAACGATGGCTAATACCGCATACGCCCTACGGGGGAAAGGAGGGGACCTTCGGGC